>CAIWAD010000133.1 GCA_903910645.1 uncultured bacterium
AGCTTGCCTTAGCCATGGTGAAATCCCTAAATGACTGCATGACAACAGGTACTCCTGTGCTGGAGCGCAAGCTGCGCATTGGCACGCTTAACATCCCCAACGCCCTGCTCCTGGCCCCTCTGGAAGGCTACAGCGATCAGCCTTTCCGGCGCCTGTGCCGTGGATTGGGTGCGGACCTGGTGTACACCGAGTTCACCAGCAGCGAAGCCCTGGTGCGCATGGCGGGCAATTCCTCACGCAAGATCAGCCTGGCGGACGACGAACGGCCGGTGGGAATCCAGATCTATGGCCGGGATCCCGGCCGCATGGCCGACGCCGCCCGCCGCGCCGAGGAAAACCGGCCCGAACTCATCGACATCAACTTTGGTTGTCCCGCCCGCAAGGTGTGCGGAGGCGGTTCCGGCTCACAACTCATGCGCGAACCGGAGCTGCTGCTGGAGATCACACGCCATGTGGTGGGTGCCGTGGATCTGCCCGTCACGGTGAAGATGCGTCTGGGCTGGGATGACGCCAGCCGCAACGCGGAGGAGCTGGCCCGCCGCCTGGAGGACCTGGGCGTGCAGGCCCTGACCATTCACGGACGCACGCGCTGCCAGAAGTTCGACGGCCAGGCCGATTGGGAGGCCATTGCCCGGGTGAAAGCCGCCGTGGGCATTCCCGTCATTGGCAACGGCGATGTGAGGGGGCCGGAGGACGCCCTGCGCATGTTCCTGGAATGCGGCGTGGACGGCGTGATGATTGGCCGCGCGGCCATCCACTACCCCTGGATTTTCCGCGAATGCCGCGCCTTCCTGGATCGTGGCGAACGCTTGGCACCGCCGGATCTGGGCGAGCGCTGCGCCCTGCTGCGCAGGCACCTGGAACTGGCGGTGTCGCACAAGGGCGAAACGCGGGCCGTGCTGGAAATGCGCAAGATGTACGGCGCTTACTTAAGGGACTATCCCGGCATCCGCGCCCTGCGCGTGGACCTGATGCAGCTGGGCGACCATGCCGCCGTGGAAGAGCGCCTCTCCCGGCTGGAGGATGAGGTGGGTCGGGCTTCGGGAAAAGTCCCCGTCCAGGATGTGGAGGCACTGTGACGCCACACCTCCTGGTACTCAGTCTGGGGGATCCGGCGGGCATTGGCCCGGAGCTTCTGGTGAAAGCGGCTCATGCCCATGTGCGGGAGGGATCGTCCTGCGCCCTGCTGGCCCTTGCGCCAATGGCCCTGCTTGAAGCCTGGCGCGAGCGCTGCATGCTGGAGTTGGAGCTGCGGCCGGGCGATGCCCAGTCGGCGCAACCCGGCGGGCTCACGGTGCTTCCCTGGCCACCTGTCCCGGGTCATCGCAGGTCCGGGGACCAATGGGCGGAGCTTCCGGGTACCCAGCGCATGGCGGAACTTGCTCAAGAGCCATGTGGGGAAGGTGGCCTGGTGGCCTGGGCTTCCCTGGCATGCGCCGTGGATTTGGTGATGGAGGATCCCCAGGGCCGCGCCCTGGTGACGGCGCCCATTTCCAAGGCGGCCATGGCCAGGGCTGCCTTCCGCTGGCCCGGCCACACGGAGTACCTGGGCTGGCGCGCCGGTGTGCCGGATCCCTTGATGTGGATGGACTCTCCCTCCCTTTCCATAGGGCTGGTGAGCAACCACGATCCCCTCTTCAAGTTGGAAGAGGCCTTGAGGCCTGATCGCGTGGAGCACAAGATTCTCCTGGCTCTGGCGAGGATGCGGACCCATCATCCCCTGGAAAGGCTGGCGGTGTTGGCGCTGAATCCCCACGCGGGGGATGAGGGCCAGCTGGGAATGGATGAAGTGGCGTGGCTGGGCCCCTTGATGGAGCGCCTGCGCGGCCAGGGTCTTCCCGTGGATGGGCCACTTCCCGCGGACAGCGCATTGGCGCGGGGACAAGGCCGCTTCCTGGCCATGTATCACGACCAGGGCCTGCCTTTGTTCAAACATGTGGCCGGTCCGGATGGTGTGAATGTCACGCTGGGTCTGCCCTTCATCCGCACCTCCCCCGACCACGGCACTGCCTTTGATGTGGCGGGCAAGGGAGTGGCGGATGCCCGCAGCATGCTGGCCGCCCTGCGTTGCGCGGAACAGGCCCTGGAGGCGGCATGAGAATTCAGCCATCGGAGCCTTACCACAGCCTGGCGCCCCTTTACGACCAACTGATGAGCCATGTGGACTACGCCATGTGGGCGGATCATGTGCGGGAGTTGTGGCGCCGCCACGCCACGGGTCCAGTGGCCTGTGCCTACGATGCCGCCTGCGGCACCGGACGCCTGTTGGAAGCCCTGGACGATGGGGACTTGCGTCTTGCCGGCAGCGACGGCTCCTCCGCCATGCTGGAGCTGGCGCGGAAGCGCCTGCCGCGGCGCATCGCACTGGAGCGGATGGATCTGCGTCTCATGCACGGCCAGGGGCAGTGGGATGCCGTGAGCTGTCTCTACGACTCCCTGAACTACCTCATTCATCCCCGCGAACTGCGCCAGGCCCTGGGCGGCTTGCGCAGCCAGGTGAAGCCCGGCGGGCTTGTACTCTTCGACATCTGCACCCAGCGCAACAGCGTGACCCACTTCCGCGACCGCACGGAGCGCGGCCAGGCCCTTGGCATGGACTGGGAGCGGCACAGCTGGTACGAGAAGGGCGTGCGCCTGCATCACAATGATTTCCTGGTGGAGGACGAGCGCAGCGGACACCGTTGGGCGGAATCCCACCATCAGCGCATTTATGAAGTGGAGGCCGTGGCCACCCTTGCCCGCGAGGCGGGTCTGGAGGAAGTGGCGCGCTACGCGGACTTCACGATGCGCCCTGGCGGCGAGGATGCCGACCGCGTGCACTTTGTCACTCGCAGGCCCCTTGTGGATGCCTCCGCCGGGGAGCTGTCCTGATGGCCGGGCAACGCTCTCCATTGCCCTTGCTGGAGGCCCGTGGCCTGGAGTTCAGCTATCCGGGCGGCTTTCGGTTGGGCCCCCTGGATCTGCGTCTGCAAGCGGGCGAAGTGGTGGCGCTGGAAGGCGAGCCCGGGGCGGGAAAATCCACCCTGCTTCGTTTGCTGCAAGGGCGTTTGCGGCCCTCTGCCGGCCACCTGCTCTTTCGTCAGGAACCCTTGCGGCTTTCCCCGGCCCAGGACGGCGCCCAGTGGCGTCGTTGTCTGGGCGTGCTGGATCAAGGGATTCCATTGCCGGCCTTGCGCAGCCCCCGCGAACTGGTGCGTCTCTCCCTGGCCGTGCATGGCCAGGGCGCGCGAGAGCGCCGACGGGAGGCCACGCGCATTCTTGGTGAAGCGGGATTGCTGGCCCGGGCGGAACAGCCCTGTGGCACCCTGTCCACCGGCCAATCCCGCTGGGTCCATCTGGCGCTGGCCATGTGCGGAGTGCCGGAGCTGATGCTGCTGGACGAGCCCCTGGCCCATCTTTCACCCGACCAGCAGGCCGCCATGGTGCGCATGCTGGAGCGCCAGGCCCTGCGCGGCACGGCCGTGCTGTTCTGCCGGCACGGGGATGCCGCGGCCCATGGTGCCCTGCGCAGGCTGCGCCTGGAACAGGGGCGCCTGATTGAGGAGAAAGGCGTGGGAGGCCGTCCATGATCTGGTGGCTGGAGGGCCTGGGCCTCATGCGCCGCAACCTGTCGCGCAGCCTGTTGCTCATCATGTGCTGGACCCTGGCCCTGTTGGTGGCCGGCCTGCTGGGTTGGGCCATGGAGAACAGTCTGCAGTTGCGCGAAGCCCTGATGGGCCGCGTGCCGGCGGAGGTCTATGTGAAACCCGGGGATGCCGCCGCCGCCGCCCGGGTGCTGGATGAGGTGTCGCGCTGCCGCACCTTGCGCCTGGCGGGCCTGCTGGGCACGGAGGCCGCCGCCGCCGAGTTCCGCCAGGGCTTTGGCGTGGATGTGGTGGAGCTGCTGGGAGAGAATCCGTTCCCTGTCACCGTATTGTTGAAGGTGAAGGCGAGCGCGTCGCCCCGCGAGGTGGATGGAGACATGGCACGCTTGCGCCGGGTGCCGGGCGTGGAGGGTGTGCATCTGGATCGTGCCTTGCTGGGCAGCCTGGGCACGCGCTTGCGCCAGGCGGGTCGGGCGGGGCTGGGCGTGGGGCTGCTGCTCGCCTTGCTCACAGTGGCCCTTTTGGCGGCGGCAGTGCGCAGTCTGGCCCGCGCCTGGGAAGGCGAGGCCCGCCTGTTGACCTTGCAGGGCGCTCGCACAATCCATGTTGTGCTTCCGCCCGCCGTTGCCCTGCTTCTTCCCGCGCTGCTCTCGCTTGGGCTGGCTCACGCCGGCCATGTGGCGCTGGACTCCCTGTTGAGGGGAGCTGGACTTCCTCAGGCCTCCATGCTGCCAGTCATGTTTGGCGGTGGCCTGTTGCCCTTGCTGCTTGCACTGGTTCTGCTGAAGACCCGAATGAAAAACATGGCCCAGCCCTTGGCTTGAAGCAAAGGACGATTGGGAACTCTCCCTGGTGCTGATCTGGAGCCGTGAAGCTGACCATTCCCGCCTGATCTGGCAGGATGCGGGAATATCGCCATGCTGGGCTGAGGGTTGGGGGCAGCCACAATCTGATTCCACCATCCGCAAGGCCCAGTATCATCCACGCCTAAATGGACCCTGTTCCACCCGTGTCCTGAAATGAGTTTTTCAGTGTAAAACGAGCCAAACAAGCCAACAGAACCCAGTAAAGTATGGTCCAGCTTGTCCAGTAGAAGACCGCATCGGTGAGGGATGCCACCAGATAAATGCTCAGAGACCATGCCAAGGCGCGGGGCAGGCCGGGTCCAGCCAATCGAAAGCCCTGATGGATGCGTTTGTACAAAAAAACCATATAAACGAGCATGCCTGGAATACCCAGGTCCGCAGCCTTTTGCAGGATGGTGTTGTGAGCATGCATCAGACGGATGAGTGGCATTTTAGTGGCAGAAAGATATTGCACAGCAAAGGCATCCACGCCAATTCCTGTCCATGGATGGCCTGACACCAAGGTGAAGCCAGTGCTCCAGGCGATGACTCGCGCCGCCATGCTGATATCAATGGTCTGCTTGCTCATGGCAGCATATCGGGTGAAAATGACTTCTATACCCACAAATGCCACAATTGAACCTATCATTGTCATGGGAAGGACAAATCGGCCAAGATTACGATAATTCACCACTAGAGCTATTAATACCATAAGAAGTGCCATGCGCGTGTTGGTCAATAGAATTGCCAGCATTAGAAAAGTGAATAAAAGTACTGGAATGGCCTTTTTTCTTGCTGTAACAAGTAAGTGCAATGCAATTGGCACAATAGCTGCTCCCATGTATCCCAACATGGTCACGGATAGTTCGATGTAGCCGGCAACCCGCTCCAAATCAGGATTTTGCAGCTTGTAAAGGGCCGACCCCACCCCGATCAGGGCAAAGGCCCATAGGATTACCACGGGGAGCTTACGTTCAATGTTGCTCTCTTGCGGCATTTTCATGATCAAGACGTACACGACGGCGGGCAGCAGGTAAGTGCCAATGAGTTTGTTGATGGAGCCGCCCTGGAAGCCGGCATTGACGGTGCCCAGCACGGCGATGCCCGTGACTAGGAGCAGATGCAATGCCTGGCCTTTCGGTAATCGCAAGCTGCCTGAAGTGTGAAATCCCACTGGTGCGATGAGTATTAGCAACAGGGCCCAGCCGAAAATCAGCCCAATGTTGGGCTGCATCATCAGGAATGGAAAAACACAGATCCACATTTCCAGGGGATTGGCGCTGGGGACAAACACCAAGCCCATCAACAGGATCCCCCAAGGCGCCAGCAGGAACCATGCGCCAGGATCCGGCGCCGCCTGGACAAGTCCCACAGCGGCCAGGCTGGAAAGCAGGGCCACGACCAGGATCGGGCCGATGGTTTTCAGGCGATCAGGCAAGGAGTCCCTGATTGTGGGTCAAATGGCGATTGAAGATATTCAAATTGTTCATGGGTAATAAGTTCCGGCCTTCGCTGGTCAGTAGTTCCCGACAGGTCCACAACGGCTCGGGATTGAACAATGGTCCTGGGCCATGCCGCATCACCGGAACACATGGACTTCCAATCCTGTCAGCTTTCGCTTCGCGGCGCGGGCGATGCTACTTTGTCGACGGAAGGAAATGTAGAGAAAATTGCAGCGCAGGCCCAGATGATGAGCTGGCCCTGCCTTGGCCCTTTGCATCCCGGCAGTTGAACACCCTGTTCCGACGGCATCCCGGGATGAGTTTGGGGATTTGCGAGAATTCTGAAAGTGATCCTTATGATGAGCAACACCTTGCTCAGAACTTGCATCCTTTGCGCTTCCAGTTGGCCAAAGCCGCGCCTCTGTAGGATGGGCATGGGTTGAAGATGCGACTCTCTGTTTTGCATTTGATCAACGGCTATCATGTGGGCGGTGACAACACCCTGGCTTGCAACATCGCCAGTGGATTGTCGAACAAAGACTTCCAACCACATGTCTGTGCCATGTTCCAGGACAACGATCCTGCCACCGCGTCGCGCTTCCAGGCGCAGTTGGCACTGGCCGGCGTGGACATGCATCGATTGGAAAAAGTGCGCCACCGCAAAAGCCTGGGTGTGCTCTTGCGTCTCAGGCGGCTGGTGCATGAGCTGGGAGTTCACATCATCCATTCCCACGGGAACTCCCCGGATCTTCATGCGGCCATCGCCATGGCCGGCTCGGCCTCCCCCATCCTGATCCGCACGCTGCACAGCACGGACTTTGATTTCCACTTCGGTCATAAGGCCATGGAGCGGGTGTTGCGTGGCCGATTCTCAGCAAGCGTGGCAATTTCCCCGGGAGTGCGCGACTGGGCCCTGGCGTTTGGGTTGTCGCCAAACTCTCTGCAAATCATCGAGAACGGTATTCAGTTGGGCGACTCCCGACCCTTGCCGGTTACCAGAGAGTCGCTTGGGCTGGAAGCTCTGGACGATTGTCACCTACTGGTCAGTGTGGGTCGCATGGAGGAGGATCGGGTAAAGGGGCATGAGTACTTGCTGGAAGCCATGTCCCTGCTGGCCGGCCGGGGTCGCCGCTTCCACCTGTTGATGGTTGGAGACGGCGCTCTGCGGCCACAATATGAGGCGCGTTGCCGCCAGCCGGATTTGGCGGGGCGCGTCACCTTCCTGGGCCGGCGACATGATGTGGCCGCCATTCTGGGAGCTTGCGGGATTTTTGTAACCGCCGCTGTGCGTGAAGGGTTTGGCTTGGCGGTGTGTGAAGCGGGAGCTGCGGGCCTGCCCGTGATTGCCACGGACATTCCCGGCCTGGATGGGGTCATCCAGCATGGCGTGGACGGTTTGCTGGTTCCGCCCCGTGCGCCGGAAGCGCTGGCACAGGCGGTGGAGAGGCTGCTGGATGATCCTCTTGGTGCACAAACGCTGGCCAGAACCCTGGAGCAGAAAGTGCGCACACGCTTCACTCTGGCGCGAGTCGTGGAGGAGCACGCCGCCCTCTATCAGCGCCTGGCCCGTGAAAGGCGGATCCTTTGAGCCGGATTCTGGCATGATTCGCACCATTGCCCGCATTTTCGGAACCCGGGTATGGAGCAGCCTCTGCGGGCTGGCTCTATACATGGCCCTGGCCCGGCGCATGGGTCCCGAACTCCAGGGCGTGGTCAGCTTTTCCGTCATGCTGGTCAGCCTGCTGGTCATGGTGGCCTGCCTGGGCCTGGACTCCTCTATTGTCTACTTCTTGAATCGCATGGGTGTGGGTGCCCGCAGTTTTTTGAAAAGGGTCCTGCCATCGGTTGCCCTGGTCAGTGTAGTGTCCGCCCTTGTTATGGTTGGGCTTTACAGCATGGGCTTGCTGGGCAACCAGGGCAGTCGGGATCCGTGGATCCTGGCCTGCATCCTGCTCATGTTTCCTTTGGACATCCTGCTCAGCATGTTGCGCTTCCTGTTTCTGGCGCGGGAACGCATTGGCGATTTGAATCGGGTGGACCAATTCCAGTTCATCCTACTCGTGATCTTTGTGGGCTTGGTTTTGGTTTTTCGTCCCCAGAGTCCTGTCCTGGTCATGGCGGCCTATGTGGCAAGCCGGGCCTGTGTGGCGCTGATCACCCTGCGTCGCGTTTGGTTGAAGCCATTGGACAGTGAACAGGATGCGGTGCCCGTTCCTTCATTGGGCGACATTCTGCGCTATTCATTTTTCCCTTGGGTAGGCAATGTGCTCTACGTCCTGGGCACGCGGCTGGACACCATCATGGTGGCTTGGTTTGTGGGCCGAACCGCCGCGGTGGGCGCAGCGGATTTGGGATTCTACACCATTTGCATGATGGCCATGTATCGCATCCAGGACATGCAGTTTTCTATTCAGAATGCCCTTTGGCCACGCATGGCATCTTTGCCATTGGATGAGGCCCATGAGATGGCGGCCAAGTACTACCGGGTCACCTGGCTGGTCTTTCTGGCCATATTCCTGGCTGTGGCTCTCGCGGGAGCGCCGGTGTTGGCATTGTTCGGAAATGCTTATGTCTCGGCTTATCCAACACTTGTCACCCTTGCCGTGGGCTTTTTGCTGTTGCGGGCCAATGCCGGGGTGCTGGCGGTATACTTCACCTCCATCGGGCGGCCGGACATTCCCATGTGGGTGAACGGCGCCGGAACCTGCTCCAATCTGCTTCTCAATCTGTTCCTCATCCCTCGTTGGGGCATCTTGGGGGCAGCGTTGGGATCAGTGGGGGGCTGCTTGGTGGCCAAGGCGCTTTTTGCCGCATTTTTCGTGCGTGGGAAGGGATCCTATTGGAGGGAATTGACCCTGCGTCGCTCGGATCTGCAAGAGATGTGGCATTGGATTGCATCCAGGGTGCAGGGGCGACCGTGGACGCAGTGGTTGCCAGGCAAGGACTGAAGTAAGCTCAGGACTTTAGCCAAAAGATTGGTCAACAAGGGTTTCCAAGCTGTCAGCCCGATTTTGGAGATGGATCTATGCGTGTGGCCATTGACGGCAGGGCGATCATGGAAGTCCCGGATGGCATCGGGCGCTATTCCCACTGCATGGTGGAGCACCTGAGCAAGCTGGACACACGCAATGAGTACACGGTTTTTGTTCAGAGACTCCATTTCTCCTTTCCGGAATCATCCAATTTCCGCGAAGTCATTCTGCCCTACCACTATGTGAACCCTTACACCATTCTGTCCTTTCACCGTGATCTGCAAAAGGCTGGAGCCGAGCTGCTCTTTGCGCCATTTTTCTATTCCCCCCTTTTCTTCAAGGGGCCAACAGTTCTGACAGTGCACGATCTGATGTGGGTCCTCCATCCCCACCTGATGGGTCGGAGTCATACTCTTACGGATCAGGTGAAGCGATTGGCCCATAAAATTTTCGTTCCAAGATCCATGATGAATGCCCGGGAGTTGCTGAGTGTAAGTCAAGCCACAACCCAGGAACTGTCAGAGCATTTTCCCCATTTGGCATCCAAAGTGACCACTGTGTTACTGGGAATGGACCACATGGCCAGGGCCGGGTATGTTGTGCCGCAGGAAGATCGTGAACCGTATATCCTCTTCACTGGAAGTTCCAAGCCATATAAAAATATGGATGGCGCGATTCGCTGTTTCGATCTCCTGACCCAGCGCCCCCAGTTCAAGGATTGGCGCTTGAAAATCCCCGGGCGAGTGGACAGTTTTCGAGGGCATATCCAGCAATTGGTGCAGGGTTTGGCCAGTCGGGATCGCATCGAGCTGCTGGGGCCTACGCCCGAGGATACGCTGGCCAGGCTGTACCAGCACGCCAGTCTTCTGCTGTTCCCTTCGCGCATGGAAGGTTTTGGCATCCCTGTCCTTGAGGCCATGCACTACGGCACACCGGTTGTCACATCCAACCGCAGTTCCCTGCCGGAAGTGGCTGGGGGCTGCGCCTGCCTGGTGGATCCCGACGATGTGCCGGCCATGGTCCATGCCTGTGCCGCCCTGTTGGCAGATCTGCCCCGTCGCAAGGAACTGTCGGCCCTGGGCATGGCCCGTGCCGCCAGCTTCCACTGGGAGGGTACCGCCCGTGCCACTCTGAAGGTGCTGGATCGGGCATGCGACGGGCGTCTGGGAGTGCCTTCAGACCGCTGATGAGTTGGGGTCCGCGGCTGGCTGTGCTACTTTGCGCCCAAGCTGGGGCCCGAAAGAGTCCTTCCATCCAGCGCTATTCGATCATGCCTTGAACCTGTGCGTTCGCCCCGTCTGATGGATGGGTCACAGGGCGGGTTTGCCACGATGGTGACTGGCTCTGGCTTGTATCACACAAAATGATGGGCTCCCTCTCCCGGAGTCGCAAAAGGAAGGCTGTCAGGTGGGGATTCCGGCATGATCCCAATGGCTGAAATCATCTTCTGGCTCTGTGTGGTCGGCGTGGTGATCGCCTATCCTGTGATGTTGCTGGCGGCCGTGTTGTTGCTGCGTCGCGCAATTCCATGGCGTGTGGATGACCAGCTTAGGCCCAGCTTCACCATCGTGGTGGCGGCCCGCAATGAAGAGGCGGTCATCCGGGGAAAGATCGAGAACTGCCTGGCGCTGGATTATCCGCCGGACCTGCTTGATGTGGTGGTGGTGAATGATCAGTCCGAGGACGGCACCGCCGCAATTGTAGCGGAATACGCCCATCGACGGGTTTCCCTTGTGGATTTCGGCGAACGCCTGGGCAAAACGCGCATTCTCAATCGCATCCTGCCCGCAATCCAGGGCGAGATCGCGGTCATGACCGATGCCAATGTGCTCTTCGATCCAATGACCCTGCGGCATTTCGCCCGTTGGTTCGGGGACGAACGCGTGGGGCTGGTAAGTGGTTACGAGCGCCGAGTGCAAAGCGAGCGCGACAAATTCCAGGCCGAGACCTGGTATCGCGATTTCGAAGTCCTGCTTAAGGCTGCCGAAGGTCGTCTGGGAGCGGTGATGGGTGCCCACGGAGGGCTTTATGCCCTGCGCAAGAGCTGTTGGCGCACTCTGCCGGATAATGCTCTAAGCAACGATGATCTGGCCACGGCCATGAATGTGCTTCGACAGGGACGGGCTGTCATTCACGACAGCCAGGCTCGCGCCATTGAGTACATCGGTGCGGATCCGGATCTGGAATTCGGTCGCCGCTTGCGTATCGGCGCAGGGAATTATCAGTGCGTCGGGTGGAATCTATGGCTGCTCAACCCTCTTCACGGATGGAAGAGCTTCTTCTTCTGGACCCACAAAATCCTGCGGTGGTTCATGCCACACATGATGGTCGCCGCACTGCTCTCCCATGGTGTGATGGCCTGGGGGGGCAAACTGGTTCCGCTCTTCGTCCTGCATGTTGCGGCCTACGGGGTGGGTGCGGTGGGAATCCTGCTCAATCGCCGCGGCCGGGGCGGCGGGCTGGTATCAGCCCTGGGGCATTTCATCTACATGAATGCCGCTTTGGGCTTTGGCTTCCTGAAGTATGTGCGCGGCATCCAGGACAGCACCTGGAATCCCACGCGGAGATAGCCGGCCTCAGCAGCGGGGTGGTTCAGGGTGATCAAACCGGATTTCCATAAAGCCCAGTTGTTCAGGGACCGCCGTGGCTGGATCGCGGTGGGCACCATCCTGGTCTTCGCGGCGCTGGCCCTGCTGGGGCGCTGGGATTGGCGCAGCCGCAGCGATCATCCCGAGCTGCGCCGCGCCGTGGCCCAGGCGGGGGACAGCATGTTCAGCGTGGCGCGCCTGCGGGCCTATCTGGGCAGCCTGGACGACAGCCTGACCCGCGAAGAGGTGGAGCGCTGGCTGGAATCATGGGTGGAGGATCAGGTGTTGTCCCAGGAGGCGCGCCGCCTGGGTTTGGACACCCTGGCCCATGTGCGTGAGGATCTTGCCCGGCTGCGCATGCGCTATCTGCGCGGCCTGCTTGAAGAACAAAGCCTGGCGGAGACCTTGTCCATCAGTCCGCTGGAACTGCGCACCTGGGCGCGTGCCAACGAGGATCTGCTGGCCCTGCCCGAGCGGCAGCTGGAACTGGATTGGTACTCGGGACAGGACAGCCTGTTCTTGTCCCAGGTGCCCGGATTGTTGCGTCGGCAGCGCTTGTCCTTTCCGCTTCCAGACAGTGTGGGAGTGATCAAGGGCCGCACGGGATGGACGGCGGTGGAAGAATTGCCCCGCGCCCACGGGCCCTCTGTGCAGAACCTGGAAATGGAAGGCTGGAGTCCCGTGCTGTCGGTGCCGGGAGGCTGGATTCTTTACCAGTTGCAGGCACAGCGCCCTGTGGGCTGGCTGCCGGATCCGGAAGTGGACGGCGACATGGTGCGCACGGCCATGCTTCAGGATCTGCGCAGGAAAAGGCTGGAAAGCCGGCTGGAGTCCATTCGACAATCGGCGGTTTGGAAAGTGGATCTGGAGCCGCTGCTGGAAGTGGAAAGCGGAGTGCCGCCCGCGCGGCGATGATGAAAACCAGGGGCCCTGTGATGGCCCATGCAGCAAGGATGCGGAGTCCCATGAAGAGCTTTGCCCAAGTCGGCCGCTGGCTGACCCTGATGTTGTTGCTTTCGCCCCTTGCCCATGCCCAGGAGAGCCTGGATCGCGTGCTGGTGGTGGTGGATGACCAGATCATCCTGGAGAGCGAGGTGGGCCAGGAGCTGCAGCGCTACCTGATGGAGAACAAGATTCCTTTGGAGAGTCTGGGTGAACAGGCGGAAGAGTTGAAGTTCCGCCTGGTGCAGGCCATGATCGACGCCAAAGTGCTCTACGCCGCCGCCAAGGCGGACACCAATGTGGTGGTCTCCGATCGGGAGGTGGAGCGGGGTGTGGACTCCCGCATGGAGCAGATCCTGCGCCAGGTGGGAAGCGAGCGCCGTCTGGAGGAGCTCAGCGGCCAGACCATGAAATCCTTCCGCAAGAGCCTTGTGGAGAACATGCGGGAGCGCATGACAGTGGAGGAGGCCCAGCGCCGCCATCTGGGCAAGGTGGAAGTGACCCGCCAGGAGGTGCAGGATTTCTTCACCGCTTGGCAGGACAGCCTGCCCAAGGTTGGCGAATCCGTGCACCTGTCCCACATCTTCCTGGACTGGAAGCCCTCCGCCCAAAGCGAGGCCCGTGCCCGCCACCTGGCGGACAGTCTTTACGCCTTGCTGGTGAAGGATCCCACACGCTTCGCCGAGTTGGCCAAGGTTTACAGTCAGGACGCGGCCAGCGCCCCCGGCGGCGGAAGCATTGGAAGGACCAAGCGCGGCAGCCTGGTGCGCCCTTACGAGGAGGCCGCCTATCGCCTGGGTGAAGGCGAGCTGGCGGCACCAGTGCGTTCGGATTTCGGCTGGCACATCATCCGTTTGGACAAGCGCCAGGGCGAAGTGATTGAAAGCAGCCACATCCTGCTGAAACTGGAACCCACGGCGGAGGATCGCCAGGTGGTCCACGACCGCGCGGACAGCCTTTATGCCGCGCTGCAGCAGGGCGCGGATTTCGCCACCCTGGCCCGGCGCTTCACTGACCACTCCACCAGCCGCGAGAACGGCGGGGATCTGGGCTGGCTGGAGATGGAGCAACTTCAACCCATAGTGCGCTCCCGGGTGCGTGATTTGCAGCCGGGACAGTGCGGGCGACCTGTGCGGACAGAGGTGGAAGGCCGCGAAGGCATGCAAATCCTGAAGCTGCTGGATTCTCGCGCGGAACGCAGTCCCAGTCTGGAAGCGGACTGGAGCCAGTTGGAATCCATGGCCCTGAACATGAAGAAGCAAAAGCTCCTGGCGGAGTGGACCACGCGTCTGCGCGAGCGTGTGCATATCCGCGTGGTGGATTAGGAATCCATTGTGGGTCGCGGAAGGCAATTCGCCCTGGCCCTGTGCCTGGGCTTGTGGGGAAGCGCGGCAGGCGCGGCGGATGGTGCGTTCACCATTGCCCGTCTGAAGTACGATGGCGGCGGGGACTGGTACGCCAATCCCACCAGTCTTCCCAACCTGTTGCGCTTCGCCTCAGCCGCCACCGGTCTGCCCATGGAGGAGAAGGAGGCTGTGGTGGCTCCGGAGGATCCGGAGCTCTTCCGCCACTCCTATCTCTACATGACGGGGCACGGGCGAGTGGCCTTCAGTGATGCCCAGGTGGAGCGCCTGCGCGCCTGGCTGTTGGGCGGAGGCTTTCTTCACGCAGATGACAACTATGGGCTGGATGCGCATTTCCGTCGGGAGATCAAGCGCGTGCTGCCAGAGTACGAACTGGTGGAGTTGCCCTTCGACCACCCTCTCTACAAAGCCTGGTTCCCCTTTCCCGATGGCCTTCCCAAGATCCACGAGCACGATGGCAAGGCGCCCCGGGGCTGGGGCATTTTCATTGATGGCCGCCTGGCCGTCTTTTATGATTGGGAATGCGATCTGGGCGACGGCTGGGAGGATCCCGAGGTGCACCAGGATCCGCCGGAACTGCGGCGGAAGGCCTTGGAAATGGGAACCAACCTGATCATGCACGCGTTGGGGGCGGGACCTGACCGCCTGCAGACGAAGGGCCCCTGAGGGGGAGAAAGGCGCGTTCCGCATGACGGATCATCGTGGACAAGTGTGGTTGCTCGTTGCGCGCACGCGTCGGCGCGTGGCGCTGCTGCGTGCCTCTGCGGATCTACTGTGGGCGGCCCTGTTGCCGCCCTTTGCGGTTTGGGTCTTCGTGGTGGCCGAACATCTGGGCAGCCACGAAAGCGCCCAGCGTGCCTGGCTGCGTGGCGCCTTGCTGATTGTGTTGGGGCTGTGGTGCCTGGCGGCGCTGGGCCTGGTGTTGCGCCGTGTGTGGTGGAAGCGCGGCGTGCCCAACATGGAAGACACGGCCCTTCTGCTGGGGAGTGGCGACGAGGATCTGCGCGACCGCCTGCTTAACGGCATCCAGGTGCTGGAGGCCGGACAGGAGAACCGTCAGGCCTTTGATCCCGGGCTCATTGCCGCCAGCCTTGACCACGTGTTGCCGCGTCTGCAGGCCCTGGATCTGAAGCGCGTGCTGCCACTGGCCCCGCGCCGGAAAGCCCTGCGCATGAGCTGCGCCGCCTGGGCGTTTGCCCTGTTGCTCTTCCTGCTGGGTGGTGAACAGGCCCGTCTGGCCTTCCAGCGACTGTGGCAACCGGAGCGGGAGTTCCGCGGCCAGCCCTTGTTCGAAGTGCTGCTCAGTGCCGCATGGCCGGACAGCCTGCATCCCGGCCGCGTGCTGGAGGGACAGAGCGTGGACCTGCGTGTAGAAGTGCGCGGCCATGCCCTGCCTGATGAAGTGGAAGTGCGCGCGGTGGGCCTGGATGCCGGTTCGGGCCCCGGGCGGGAGGCCTCCTGGCGCCTGCCCCTGCGCATGGGTCGCGCGGTGCTGGCCGGTCTTGCGCCACGGGGCAGCCTGCAGCTGCAGGCCTCGGCCCTGGAGGAACAATTGGGGCAGCGCCGGCGACTTCACAGCGGAACATTGGATCTGCTGTGGTTGCGTCCGCCGGGCATGGACTCCCTTTTGGTGCGCATTGCTCCGCCCGCCTACACCGGTCTGCCCGCCCAGAGTCTGCCCGACGGCACGGCGGATTTCAGTTGTCCCGTTGGAAGCCGCGTACTTGTGGAGGGCTGGCTGCCTTCGGAAACCCGCCACGCCTGGCTGGAACGCCAGGACCAGGATGGCCTGCCCGCAGGGCGCCTGGAGTTCACCTTGAAAGGCAAAGGCCCATGGGTGGCCGCCCAACAAGCCACGCGCTCCCTGCAGTGGACGGTTGAGCTGGAGGACACACACGGTCTGCGCCTGACCCAACCCCTGCTGCAGAGCATGACGGTCATCCCAGACGCTCCGCCGCGCTTGCGCGTGTTGGCCCCCATGGAACAGGAAGGCCGCCTGGAGCGGGACTTGCGTCTGGACATCGCCCTGCTGGCGGAGGACGACTACGGCTTCGGCCCTTGCCGCATGGCGTGGAAAGTCTATTCCGCCAATCTGCGCTCCCTGGCTCCGCCTCCGGATCCCGCCACGCTGAAGGCCATTCCCAAGGATTGGAAGATCCAGCCCATGCCCTTGCGCCCACTTCCCGGCGAGGTCATGGGCGAAGCTGCTCCCCAAATGCGCCGGGCCGCCACGGAGCTGGCCTGGGATCTTTCCACGGTGGATCTGTTGCCCGACGACGAGCTGCTCTTCTTTTTCGAAGTGTGGGACAACGATGGCTGGCAGGGCCCCAAGGTGCTGCGTACGCCGCTCTACCGCTTCAAGGTGCCGGGCCTGGAAGAACTTTTCGCCGAGGTGCGGCAGGAGGAGGAGGCCATCGAGGCGGAGGCCGAGGAGCTGCTGACGCGCACCAAGGAGAATCGTGAGCGCCTGGAGGAATTGAAGCAGGAACTGCGACGGGATCAGGAAATGACCTGGGAGCGCGAGCAGAAGTTGAAGCAGGTGGTGCGCGAACAGGAGCAGATTGCCCAGCGGGCGGGGGAATTGGCGGAGCGTCTTGAGAACGCCCAGCAAAAAATGGATGCCAACCAGTTGGTGTCGGAAGAGTTGCGCCAAAAGCTTGGCCAGCTCAAGCAGCTGCTGGATCAGGTGATGAGTCCGGAGCTGTTGGAGAAGTTGCGCAAGGCGGCGGAGGCCGCCATGCAGCAGCCTCCACCGGGCGCCCAGCAGCCCCAGGCGCCGCGCGACATGGATGAAGTGTTGCGCCAGATGGAGGAGCAGCTGGATCGCTTCCTGGCTGTTTTGGAGCAGATGAAGCTGGAACAGCGCCTGGAGGAGCTGGCCCGCCGGGCCGAGCAACTGCTGGACAAGCAGCGCCAGGTGAAGGAGGATCTTGCCAAGGGAGCGGATCCCAAGCGCAAGAGCGCCGACGAGGCGGCCCGCAAGCAAGAGGCGGAGGCCCTTCGCCAGGACATGGACGGGTTGGAGAAGGAACTGGGCAAGGAGAGCACCTTTCCCAAATCCCAACTGAACGAGGCCCGTCAGCAGATGGATCAAAAGCGCATTGCGCCCCGTCTGGGGGACATGCAACAACAGATGGACCAGGGCGCATCGCCCTCCTCTCAGGAACAGGGGGAGATGGATCAGGATCTGAGCCAGCTGGCGGAAAGCCTGCAGCAGGCGCTGCAGCAGTCCAAGCAGCAGGCCATGGCGGACTTGTCCCGGGAAATTGAGCGCATTTGCCAGGAGCTGTTGGTAATCAGCCTGCGTCAGGAGGAGCTGGGCTCCTCCTTCAAGGGGTTGAACAGTCGCAGCGCCCAGTTGCCCCGCCTGGCGGAGCAGACCGAGGAGAATCGACTGGGCGTGAAGGCGGCCACCCAGGGAGTCTTCGAACTGACGCGCAAAAGCCTGCACATCCCCGCCGGCGCGCTGTCGGAACTGGGAGTGGCCAGCCACAATCTGGAAGAGATGCTGGCCGGCTTCCATGAACGCCAGCTGGGCCGATTGTCCACGCTGTCGCCGGATGCCATGGGTCGTGTGAATGCCACCATCCTGATGCTGAAGGAAGCGGAGCGCAACATGAAGAAGAGTTCCTCGTCCAGCGGCTTCCAGGAGATGATGGAGAAAATGGCCGAGGCCTCGGCGCGTCAGCAGTGCTTGAATGGTCAATGCAACAAGCTGATGGGTCTGAAGCCCGGGCAATCGCAAAAGCCCATGTCCATTTCCTTCGGAGAAGCGGGCAAGGAGCAGGGCGCCATTCGTGAGCAGATGGAATCCCTAAGCGAGCAGATGGGCCAGGACGGCAAGCCCCGCCTGGGAGACATGGGCCAGGCGGCCGCCGACATGCAGGAGGTGGAAAAGGACCTGGCCGCCCAACGCTTCACGGAGCGCACCCAGAAACTGCAAGAGCGCATACTAAGCCGCCTGCTGGACGCCCAGCGCAGTGTGCGCAAGCAGGATGAAGAGAAGAAGCGCGAAAGCCGCAGTGGGCAGGATCTGCGCGCCGCGCGTCCAGCCCCGCTGGAATTGCAAAGGGCAAACGCGCTGCAGCAGGACATGCTCCGCGCTCTGCAGGGAGGTTATCGGCCGGAAATGCAGGACCTCATTCGCGATTACTTCCGCGCCCTGGAAGGCACGCCCGCCGCTCCGACGATCCCCGCGCCCTAGGACTGACCCCACGACCATCAGGTGTTCCCGCCATAAAAGTGAAACAGGGCCCGTCGGCCCTGTTTCTGAAGGATTTCTTGTTGATAGCGGCGGATCACCGAACTGGCGGTGAATTGGCAAAATCAAACGGTGGTGTCGAGAAGGGGTGGGGTAAGCGAAAGTCAGCATGGGGGTGCTGGCTTCCGTTGGGGGACCAGTCGTTGACCCTTCTCAACAAGAAACCCATTCGCCTTGACTCTGAGCAACTTGCGTGCCAAGAGCCAAGATCGAATGGGCTTCCTGTAACTATAAGACGATCAAGCACTTCGTCTATACGCTTGAGTGAATCCAGCGTACTCTGATTTTGCCGCTGCCTGAAATCGGTCACCTCTATCCGTCCAACCGTCCGTTCAAGCGTTGTTGACTGCCCTGTAACCCCTTACTTGGCAATCACTTCCACTTGTTCCCGGTGCTCGGCCGCTACGCACGACCGGTTTCGAACACATTGAACAGGTGACAACCCAGACCGCTCATGCTTGTCGTATCGGGAAAAGCAAAGCACTCTCAACCATGGCGTTTCAGCCATAGGCCAAAGCAAAAAGTCCAAGGACTCTTGGCTGTTACGCTACGATGATCGAGAGATCGTCTTCTGATCTTGCAAAAATGGACGGGCCCCTCAGAAAAAGATAGCGGCTGGTTCCGGTTACATGCCGAACAGACATAGAACCAATAGCAAAATCAGAAATACGGGTGAGGAGATGAGGAGATTGGAGTGGAAGGCAATCCGACGCGCCATCTGCCTAAGGGCGGGCGAATTACCCAAATCGAAGTTGTTGTGGACTTCGAAGATCTTTTCCATTCGTCACCCGGAACCATTCTTTTCTGAAGGACCCTGTCCGTGAAGAACTTGAGCAAGCTTCATGCCAACTTTATGCATGTGGCGAAGCCTATGGCAGGCAATACATTGCCTTGAGTTATACAATAATACATAAGAGTGTGAGTGTTCAAGACCGGTCGCTTTTGCTCGGATTTGAACAATTCCGGGCAGCTGGCCTGCAACAGGCCTGGGTCTCGAGCCAATCCCAGCGCGCTGGGATTGGCATTAGCTGAACGCGAACGCGTCAGCCGTCCGGGTATCGAGCCAATCCCAGTACGCTGGGATTGGCATTAGCTGAACGCGAACGCGTTCAGCCACCTGGGTCTCGCCCGAGTCTTGCCCAGGTCTTGCCCGGGTCTTGCCCGGGTCTTGCCCGGGTCTCGCCCGGGTCTTGCCCGGGTCTCGCCCGGGTCTTGCCCGGGTCTCGCCCGGGTCTTGCCCGGGTCTCGAGCCAATCCCAGCGCGCTGGGATTGGCATTAGCTGAACGCGAACGCGTTCAGCCGCCTGGGTCTCCTTCCCTACCGCTTCCGCCACTCTCCCATGAAATCCGCGATACGCTCAAAGGCCTTGGCCAGAGTGTCGTCATCAGGAAGGGTCACAAAGCGGAAATGAGCGGTGCCCGGGCGCTGCCCAAAACCAGAGCCTGGCACCACCACCACGCCCGTGTCCAGGATGAGCTGGCGCACGAAATCCTCATCGTCGCGGATATCCAGGCAGGGATAGGCGTAGAAGGCGCCGCCCGGTGCCACCAGGGAGATGCCCTCCACCTGGTTCAACATGCGATCTGCCAATTGTGCGCGGCGGCGCAGGATGCCGTTCATTTCCACCAGATGACTCTGATCGCCTTCCAGCGCTGGCCGAATGGCATGCTGTTCAGGATGGTTGGCGCATAAACGGGCGCGGGTGAGCTTCAACATGGCGTCCAGATAGTCGCCCATCACTTCGTCCGGGCCGGACACCAGGCACCAGCCCAG
>CAIWAD010000134.1 GCA_903910645.1 uncultured bacterium
CCGCCACTTTCTTCATGGCCTTGGTCTGGGCGTTGCCACCCACGCGGCTGACGCTGATGCCCACATTGATGGCCGGCCGCACACCGCTGTAGAACAGATCGCTCTCCAGGAAGATCTGGCCATCCGTGATGGAGATCACATTCGTGGGGATGTAGGCTGACACATCGCCGGCCTGGGTCTCGATGACAGGCAGGGCCGTCAGGGAGCCGCCGGGCTTCTTGATGCCGGCCTTCACCATTTCCGGGTTCATCTGGTCGCTGATGCGCGCGGCGCGCTCCAGCAGGCGGCTGTGCAGGTAGAACACATCGCCGGGATAGGCCTCACGGCCGGGCGGGCGGCGCAGCAGCAAGGAGAGCTGGCGATAGGCCCAGGCATGCTTGGTGAGGTCGTCGTAGACCGCCAGGGCATGCTCGCCATTGTCGCGGAAGTACTCGCCCATGGCCGCACCCGTGTAGGGGGCAAGGAATTGCAGGGGGGCCGGGTCCACCGCCGTGGAGGCCACGATGATGGTATGCTCCAGCGCGCCGTGGTCCTCCAGGGTCTTCACCACCTTGGCGATGGTGGAACCCTTCTGACCCACGGCCACATAGATGCAATAGACGCCCTTGCCCTTCTGGTTGATGATGGTGTCCAGGGCCACGGCCGTCTTGCCGGTTTGGCGGTCGCCAATGATCAGCTCGCGCTGGCCACGGCCAATGGGGATCATGGCGTCGACAGCCTTCAGGCCGGTCTGCAGGGGCTCCTTCACCGGACGGCGGGTCACCACGCCCGTGGCCTTGCGCTCCACGGGATAGCTCTCCTCCGTCTGGATGGGGCCCTTGCCGTCAATGGGCTGCCCCAGCGGATTCACCACGCGGCCCAGCATGGCGCGGCCCACAGGGACGCGCACCACCTCACCCGTGCGGCGCACCGTGTCACCCTCGCGGATGGTGGTGTCGCCACCGAAGAGCACAACACCCACGTTGTCCTCTTCCAGGTTCATGGCCATGCCGAAGACCTCGCCGGGGAAGGCCACCAGCTCGCCGGCCATGACCTTCTCCAGGCCATGAACACGGGCGATGCCGTCGCCCACCATGATCACCTCCCCGATCTCTTCCAGGCGGGCGCCGCCGGAAAAATCCGCAATCTGCTTGCGGATGATCGAGGTGATCTCTTCGGGTCGTATCTGCATCAAGACTCCTTGTGCAATGCTGCTTCGTGCCGGATTGTCCGGTCAGGAGGCCAAAAGATGGCGGCGCAGCTGATCCATGCGCGTGCGCAGGGACATGTCCAGCATGCGGTCACCCACCCGGGCCACAAAACCACCCAGCAACTCCGGATCCTGGCGCTCCACCAGGCTCAGTTCCTTCCCCGTCAACCGGGACATGGCCGCGCGAATGCGCTCCTTCAACTCCTCAGGCAGGGGCAGGGCGCTGTGCAACTCGCCCACCGCCCGGCCTGCCGCCTCGTGGTCCAGATCCCGCAGGACCAGCACCATTTCCGGCAGGGCGCCCGCCCGGCCCTTGCGGATGACCAGGGCAAGGAAGGACAGGAAGAGGGGACTGGCGCCCGCGAAAATCTCGCGCACCACGGCCAGTCGGGTGGCCATGGGCACCTTGGGCGACAGGAGCAGGGGAAAAAGATCGCTGCGCAGGGCGTCTTCCAGCGCTGCGGCCTCGGCCATCACCTGCTCGCGCAGCTGGGCCTCCTCCGCGGCCTCGAAGAGGGCGCGCCCGTAGCTGCGGGCCACGGCTCCCCGGCTCACAGGGTCTGCTCCGCCTGGCGGAGGGCGTCCTGGACAATGGCTTCGTGATCCGCGCGGCTCAGGCCCTTGCGGATGACCTGCTCGGCGGCGGCCAGACTAAGCTCCACCAGTTCGCCCTTCAGGCTCTGGCGGGCACTCTGGGCTTCCCGGGCGATTTCCGCGGCGGCCTGTTCACGCAACTTCATGGCCTCGGCGCGGGCCTGGTCGGCCTGCTCCACCTCGAAGGCGCGGGCGCGCTCACGGCTTTCCGCCAGCAGGCCCTGGGCCTCCTTGCGGGCATCTCCCAGGGCTGCCTCATGGGCCACCTTGGCTTCCTCAGCCGCCTGACGGTTCTTCCTCGCCAGGTCGATGTCGTCCCGAATGCCCTGTTCGCGGGCTTCCAGGGCGGCCAGGATGGGTTTCCAGGCAAACTTGCCCAACACCACCAGCAGCACGATGAAACTGATGATGGTGTAAAGAACCGATCCTGGATCCAGCGAGAAAATGTTCTCCAGACTCATGCGCTGGTCCCTTTATCAGGTGCGGCAATGCCGCGGATTTACTTCGCCAGGGCAGCCAGCAGGCACACCACGGTGCCGAAGAGGGCCACGCCTTCGATAAGGGCGGCGCTGATGATCATGGCCGTCTGGATCTTCGCCGTGGCTTCCGGCTGGCGGGCAATGCCCTCCATGGCGCTGCCACCGATGCGGCCAATGCCCAGACCGGCGCCCAGGGCCACCAAACCCGCGCCGATGCCGGCGATGCCTGCGTGCAACATGGGGTCCATTTGAATCTCCTGTTGGATGAGTGGTTTATGGTTTGTTGCTGATCAATGTTGATGGATGAAGGAGCCCGAGAAAATGGCCGTGAGCATGGTGAAGATGTAGGCCTGCAGGAAGGCCACGAAGAGCTCCAGCATGCCAATGGCCACCACCACGGGAAGGTTCGTCAGGGCCAGCACAGGCACCACGATGAGGCCGATGAAGGCCGCGATGACGGCATGTCCGGCCATCATGTTGGCGAAGAGACGAACGCAGAGGGCAAAGGGCTTGGTGAACATGCCCAGGAATTCAATGGGCAGCAGGATGGGCGCCACGAAGACCGGCACGCCATGGGGCATGAGGCCCTTGAAGTGACCCAGCACGCCGTGGGCGCGCATGCCCGCCACTTGCATCATGCCGAAGGCGCACAGGGCCAGGCCCGCCGTGACGCTCAAATTGCCCGTGGCGCTGCTGCCGAAGGGAATGAGCCCCAGCAGGTTCATGGTCAGGATGAAAAAGAAGACTGTCAGGAAGAAGGGCATGTACGGACGGCCCTCCTTGCCCGTGTTGGGCAGCACGACCTCGTCCCGCAGGAAGACGATCAAAGCCTCCACCACATTGCCCATGCCCCTGGGCGAGGCGCTCCCTGCCGTGCGTCGGGCGACGAGCATGACCACGAGGACGATGACAAAAGCCAGGGTCATGAAGACCAGGTGCTTGCTGAACATCAGGTAGGCGTGGCCCTCGTCCTCTTTCACCATCCAGTTGATGAGGGGCGTGGTGTTGCCCGTGGAGGCACGGAAAGCGTCCAGGAAGGGAAGGGGTATGCGCAGGTGGTCCAGGTGGAAGCTCTTCAGGGGCAGCTCAAGGTGGCCGCTGTCCGTCAAATGGTGCTGCATGCCGGCTTTCACCACTGCGCCCACGTCGCCCGGTGCCGCCTCACCATGTCCGCCATGGCCACCGGCGCTTTCGCCATGGGTGGTGGCGGACTCGGCGGGCGGGGCATCCCCGTGGGCGGGGGCCGCCTCCACCGCTGCCCCGGATGCCGGAGTGGTGGGGGCGTGGGCGCCTTCTTCAGCCAGCAGCGGGCCCGCAAGCAGGCCCAGCGTGATCACAAGGGTGGAAAGGAATCGCACCATCGAGGAAAGGTCCTCTTCAGCTATTGACCATCACCTGTCGTTTCGTCCGTCGTCTGTCCAAGGGCCTCCCGCCGGGAACTGTGCCAGGCCAGCAAAGCCCCCTGTCCCAGCAGCAAGACCAGCACGGTCAAGCCCAGGCTGATGCCGAACTGGTTGCCTCCCTGGGTTCCCAGCCTCCCGTGCATCCACAGGACCAATGCCACCACCAGAGCCAATTTGCCCAGAAACACCACGCTGGCCCGGCCCAGCAAGGCCAAGGGTCCTTTGGACAGGGCGGGCCAAATGAAAGCCAGTCCCGCCAGACTCATGGCCGTTCCCGCCGTGATGCCCGTCAGAATGGGGTTCACGACTTGCCTCCGCCAATCATCTCGCGCAATTTCAACCAGGCCCACCAGGCTCCAATGGCCATTCCCACCAGGGCGCCCGCGAGGGTCAGCCAGGGTCGGCTGCCCCAACGCTCGTCCAGCTTCAACCCTCCCAACACGCAGAGTGTCAGGAAGAGGGCGAAGCGCAGGCCCATATCCCCAAGCTCACCGGCCTTGCGCCAGCCGCTTTCCTCTGGCTGGTCGGCCATGGCCCTTCAGGAGCTGCGACGGCCGAAGAGGCCCGTGCGTTCTGTTTCCGCGGTTTCCGGCGCCCCTTCAGGCGTGGCCTGGGCAGCGGGAGCCACCGGCGTGACGGGAGCGGCAGGAGTGGCGGGTGCACCCACCTTGCCACCCATCTTGCACATGCCTTCGAACTGGGCGCCGTCCTCAATGACCAGACGGGTGGTGACCAGATCGCCTTCCAGGCGGCTCTTGCCCTTCAACTCCACCTTGTCCTTGGCCGTGACGCTGCCACGGATGTGGCCGGCGGTGATCACATGGTTGGCGGTGACATTGCCTTCCACGGAGCCCGTCTCGCCCAGCTCGATGGTGGCGTCGGACTTCACATCGCCCAGCAGCTTGCCATCGATGTGCACGCTGTCCCGGGATGTGATCTTGCCTTCAAAGACCGCATCTTTGGAAATGACCGTCTGGGTGCTGGCGCTGTTCATGTGTATCTCCTCTTACCAGGATGCCAGCAGACTCAGGGGATCCAGGGGAAGCCCATCCTGCTGGACTGAAAAGTGCAAATGACTGCCGCGGCCCACTCCGCCCCTGGCCACGCGGCCAATGACCTGGCCGCGCTGAACCCGTTCACCGGTCTCTGGAAGGGCGGAGGCCAGGTGGCCATAACCCGTTACCAGTCCCTGACCGTGGTCCACCATGACCAGGTAACCCAGGCGGCGCGTCAAATCACGAAACACCACGCGCCCACCCGCGGCGGCAAAAACCAGTTCGCCGGGTTCGGTTGCCACATCCAACCCCGTGTGATCCAGGCCCTTGGGCCACGCCTGCAGCTCGAAATGCCGACTAAGACGGCCCTTCACCGGTGCCGACAAGGGCAGTGGACTGGCATTTCCGGGTCCGGCCTGGAAAGTCAGAACCGGGCCAGCACCTTCGTCCCCCACTTGGGCGACGGGCGCCACACCCAGATGCTGGTTCAGTTTGCGTGCCAAGGATCGCAGGGAGGCCATGTCCCGCTGGATGGCCCCCACCGCCAGCAACTCCTGCCTAAGCAGCTGGTTTTCCCGCTGCAGACTCCATTCGCGCATGCTGCGAACAAGCAGGAATCCGTAGTGGGACAAGACCGCCACGGTCAGCAAGGCTAAGACCGGTCGCCAGTTTTTCATCCCACCACCGCTGTCTGACCAAGACACCATTATCCCAAACGCGCCCTGCAGAGTCAATGCAGCCCGGCCCTGAAGGGGCAAATCCCCAGGAATTCCAGCTTCAAACCGGGTAAGGGACGGTGGAAAATCAACAGAACTTGATCGGGCCACTGGACACCACAGGAAGAAAAAACCTGTTTTCAGTGCGCCTCAGCTTGCATTGCGCCGGGTGGTGAAGTAGACTAGCCCCGCGTCATCGCCTCCTGTGCCCCCAACAGGAGAAGACCTATGCTCACCCATCCCTCGCCGACACCGGAATGGCCCCTTGGCCTTCCAGCCATGGATCGCAGCCTGCCCCCGGCCCTGTCCCTCATCAAGGGCCTGGCCAGTCTGGACACGCTTGATCCCGCGCTGCGCCCCTCCCTGGCCCGCCAACTGCTGGGCCACTGCGATCCCTTGCCTGATGAGGATCGTCCCGTTTTCAAGGAATGGCTGGCCCAGTGGGTGGAGCGCCGCCTGCTGGATGGACCTCTGCCCGCCCTGGTGCATGAGGGCGAGCGGAGGCGGCAGGCGGAGGCCGATGCCCTGCACCGCACCATGGTGCGCCACAGCGGTTTTCCCGGACGCCAGCGCCGCCTGCTTGAACAGGAGTTGCTTCTGCGCAGTGCTCTCCCGGAGGACTGGCATTTCCATCGGGCCAAGTGGCGCTACCTGGAACTGCAGGCCGATCAGGCGGGCAATCTGCTGGCCCCGGGCGAAGCGGCGCGTCGCGCCCGCCAGGCGGAGGTCTTCTTCCACCCGGACCAATTGCGCCCCTCGCGCAACCTGCGCTGGTTCGGCCTGCGCCAGGCCGTTGAACTGTTGGACGGGAGGGCGTGGCTGCAACTGCTGGATGCCCTGTGCGCGGGCAAGCCCGTGGATCTGGCCCTGGCTCCGGATCTGTGGCCCCATTTGCGTCCCTGGATCAAGCATCTCCTGGGTGGGCAGGGCCTGGGCTTCATGGAATTGACCCTGGACGGCCTTCCCGCCCAGCCCGGCCAGGCCCCCTCGCGTCGTGGCCTGCTCATCCTCCATGAAGCGGAGGACAGCCATGTGGAGCTGGAACGCTGGTGCCGGGATTGCGCCGCCAGTGGGTGGCAGGTGCTTGTGGTGCAGGATCCCGCCCGGGCGCCACTGGAGTGGGCCAACCGGGTGGTGGCGGGGCCAGCAAGTGTTCGGTGGGCCCAACGCCATCGCTTGAGCATGCCGGCGCTGGAAGGCCGCCCCTTGCCCCTGCGGGATTTCCTGCGCAGCGTGGAGCGCCATTATATCCTGGATGTGCTCGGGGTGACAGGGGGAATCAAGACACGGGCCTGCGAATGCCTGGGAATCAGCCGCCAGACTTTGTACGCGAAACTGGCAGGCGACGAGGCAGGTGCATGATGGGCAGGCCTTTAGTTCCCATCCTCATGCTGGCCGGGGCCCTGCTGCACTTCCACAATCACATGGCGCAAGAGGCGTGGCGTGGCCGAGACCACGGAGATGTTCAAGGGGTGCAATTGCAGGCGCTCCCCTTCCACGGGAATGCGTCCCAGTTGCTCCACAATCCAGCCCCCCAGGGTTTCCGCCACCTCACCGTCCAACTGGATGCCGCTGCGGGCGGCGAAGGCATCCAGCCGCATGCGTGCCGGGGCGAAAATGCGGCCGTCCGCCAGGGGAACCCAGTCCCGCCTTGCGTGATCGTGCTCGTCCTCGATGGCACCCACCAGATCCTCCAGCAGATCCTCCAGCGTGAGCAGGCCGGCGGTGCCGCCGTATTCATCCAGCACCACGGCCAGGCGGGAGGGACTGCCGCCGAAGGTCCCCAGCAGATCACGGGCTTTCATGGACTCGGGGACATAAAGAGGCTCCCGGCGGATCTCCTTCAGTGAAGATGGACGCTGGAACAAGTCCCGTGCGGTGATGTAACCGGTAATGTGGTCCAAATCCCCGCGATAAAGGGGAAGGCTGCTGCGCCCCCCTTCCAGGATGCGCGCCGCGGCCTCCGCCGGAGAGGCATCCTGTGGCAGGGCCATCAGCTCCGTGCGCGGGGTCATCAGTTCACCCAAGCGCCGTTGATGAAGGTCCAGGGCGCGACGGATCATGCGGCTTTCATCCTGACCCAGATCTCCGCTGCGGCTCAGGTCGTGGGTCATGAGGCTTAGGTGGTCGCGCAACTGCAGCACTTCCCGCTCCTGGGAACCGGGCAGGAGGCGCAACAGCAGGGTGATGGGCGCAGCCACCGGCCACACCAGCCCTTGTAAAAGCCTGAGGGGCAGGGCCAGGGAAGGGAACAAGGTTCTGCTGCGGCCATGGGCCAGGGTTTTGGGCACACTTTCACCGCCCAGAGTCAGGACCAGGGTGGCGGCCAGGGCCGTGGCCCATTCCGGCCAGCCCAGCTGCAAGCCCAACAGGGTGGCGAAAGTGGTGAAGGTGATGTTCACCAAGTTGTTGCCCACCAACAGGGTGACCAGAAGGGCATCGGGACGGCGGTGCCAGCGCGCGGTGAACAGCGCCCCCGGTCGGCGCGACTTGAGCATGACCAGCACCTGGGCGCGCTCCAGACCCGTGAACGCAATCTCCGAGGCGGAGCAGAAGAAGCTCAAAGCAAGGGAAAGCAGCAGGCCGCAAAGCTGCACGGTGATCAACTCCACACCCGACCCCTGCCCTGGAAGAGCTCTTTCAGCGCCAAGGCCAAAGCCTCCCGGCGGCTGCGCGGCACCAAGAGCTCCACAGTCAGCTCTTCTCCACGCTCCAGGCTGGATTCCTGGGCCTGGTGCAGCTGGGTCAAGCGGCGCAGCTGGGTCATCAGGTCCGGCGGCGTGCTGACCTTCAACAATTCCCGCTCCACCACCTCCCCACGGGGACAGGCCTCCAGAGCCAGACGCGCCACGGAGCCATAGGCCCTGGCCAAGCCGCCCGTTCCCAGTTTCACGCCCCCATACCAGCGCACCACCACCACCATCACATCGGACAATCCGCTGCCTTCAATGGCACGCAGAATGGGCAAGCCGGCGCTGCCCGAAGGTTCTCCATCGTCGGAAGCGCCAAAATGGCGGGAATGGGCCGGATGCCCCAGGCGCCAGGCACTGCAATGGTGGGTGGCTTTGTGGTGGAGTTCGCGCTGTTCTTTCAGGAAGCTCAGGGCTTCAGTTTCGTGGGAAATGGGGCGGGCCAGGGCCAGGAAGCGCGAGCGCTCCACGCGCTCCTCCGCCTGGCCTTGGGCGGCGGGAGCCGGGTAACTGTCCGGCGAGGCCTCCGCCTCGGCGGCTTCAGCCTTCGTTTTCTTGGCCACGAGGCTCTCCCCGACGCAGGATGCCGGATTCCAGGGCCAGACGGGCGGCCTCCTGCTCAGCCTTTTTCTTGCTGGCGCCGGTGCCCCGGCCCAACGCACGGCCATCCACCAGAGCATCCACCACGAAATACTTGTTGTGGTCGGGGCCAACCTCTTCCACCACCTCGTAGACAGGATTGCCCTCGCCGCGGCTTTGGCTAAGCTCCAACAACAGGCTCTTGTAGTTGCGATTGTCCCGGCTGGCCTGGCCCAGGTCCAGGCCGTCCAGGATGTGACGCTGCACAAAGGCCTCTGAAACGGACAGACCGCCATCCAGATAAATGGCGCCAAGCAGGGCTTCGAAGGCGTCTTCAAGAATGGAAGGGCGTTGGCGTCCGCCCGTGCGGGCCTCGGATTCACTTAGCAACAGATGATTGCCCAGGCCGATGCTGTTGGCCAGCTGGACCAGAAAGGGCCCGCTGACAATGATGCTCTTCAGCTTGGTGAGCTCCCCTTCCTTTTTGTCGGGAAAGGTCTCGTAGAGATGGCGACTGACGCACAGATCCAGCACGGCATCCCCCAGGAACTCCAGACGCTCATTGGAGACCTGGCGCTGGGCGTCCTTCTGGCCGGAATGGCTGCGATGGGTCAAGGCCAGCACCAGCAGCTCCGGCTGCTGGAAGACATAGCCAATGCGCTCCTCCAGCCCTCCGCCGTGACGCTCGGCCAGTTGGGCATCCTCCGGGGTGCGCGTAAACCAGGCGAAGAGTTTCATTCCGTCCAGCGTGACAGGAGCAGGCTGGCGTTGTGTCCGCCAAAGCCGAAGGTGTTGGAAATGGCGTGGGTCATGTCCCGCTTTGCCACCTGGGTGAGGACCGGCAGCTCCAGCGCGGGATCCGGATTGTCCACATTGATGGTGGGCGGAACCATGCCGTGCTTCAGGGCCATGGCCGTTGCCAGGCACTCAATGGCGCCGGCGGCTCCCAGCAGATGCCCCGTCATGGATTTGGTGCTGTTGATGGCGATGCGCTTGCCATGCTCGCCAAAAACCCGGGCAATGCCCTGGATTTCCGCAATGTCGCCGGCGGGCGTGGAAGTGCCGTGGGTGTTGATGTGATCAATGGCCTCTGCGGGCAGGCCCGCATCCGCCAGAGCCAGACGCATGGCGCGCTGGGCACCTTCGCCCTCCGGCGCCGGGGCCGTCAAATGGTGGGCGTCGGCGGTCATGCCCGCGCCGCTGATCTCTGCCAGGATGGTGGCGCCGCGCTCCTGAGCCGCCTCCAGGCTTTCCACCAACAGGATCACCGCACCTTCACCCATCACGAAGCCGTCGCGGTCCTTGTCGAAGGGGCGACTGGCGCGCTCCGGCTCATGATTGCGCGTGGACAGGGCCTGCAGAGCGTTGAAGCCGCCAATGCCCAGGGGCGTGATGGCCGCTTCCGCGCCCCCCGTGAGCACGCGATCCGCCAAGCCCGCCCGGATGGTCATGGCCGCATTGGCAATGGCATGGGAGGAAGAGGCGCAGGCGCTCACCGTGGCGTAGTTGGGGCCCTTCATGCCAAACTTCATGGCAATCTGACCTGGAAGGATGTCGCTGATCATCATGGGGATGAACATGGGCGGAATGCGCCCCGGGCCCTTCTCCATGTACTGGGTGTGGGCATCCTCGATGCTGATGAGGCCGCCAATGCCCGACGCGGTGATGACGCCGAAGCGCTCCATGTCCACGGTGGAAAGATCCAGCCCTGAATCTTCCAGAGCCAATTGGGCCGCCACCATGCCGTACTGGCAGAAGGGATCCATGCGGCGCATCTCAGGCTTGCGCAACCAGGTGGAGGCGTCGAAACCCTTCAGTTCGCAGGCGATGGTGGTGGTGAAACCGGTGGTGTCGAAGCGCTGGATGGGCGCCGCACCACTTTTTCCTGCCAGCAGGGCCGACCAGAATGTGGCCAGATCCAGTCCCAGTGGACTTAGAACCCCCGCTCCCGTGATCACCACCCGTGTGCGTTGCGCCATGCTCGGCTCCCAATTGCCTTGTGGGGTGAAGAAGAGGCGCTGCCCTTGCGGCCAGCGCCCCGTCGCGTCCTGCGTGATGCGCTGTCCGGCCTTAGCCGACCTGCTTGTCCAGGAACTGGCAGACCGCGCCCACCGTCGTCAGGGTCTGGGCGGTCTCATCGGTGATCTCCAGGTCGAACTCCTTCTCGAGCATGTCGATGAGTTCGAACTTGGCAATGCTGTCGGCTCCCAGGTCGTTGTCGAAGGAAGCGTCCATGGTGATCTTGGAGGCGTCGTCCAGATCCAGGACCTCGAGTATGATGCCCTTGACCTTGTCGAAATGCTGGGACATGATCTCTCCCGTTTGGCTATTGGTGATGTGCAATGCGTTGAACTTAATGCGTCTGGCGCTGGGCTTCAATGTTCTGAGTTTGAGATACAGATCCACCCAGCCAATCTCGACCACGAGTCTTGAAGTCCTGCCTGCTCCAGATCCAGCACCTGGATCAATTTCCTTAATGCGGCTCTTGCTTCCATCCCGCCGACCTGGCCAATCCCGACTTCCACGATTCGAGTGTGAGACTCGAAAAGGATCGTGATTGGGCCGACTCTTACATGTGCATGCCGCCATCCACCTGCAGGACCTGGCCGGTGATATAGGCCGAGGCCTCCCCCGCCAAAAAGAGCACAACCTGGGCCACATCCGCGGCCTGGCCGTGACGTCCCAGGGGAATCTGGCGGCTCAGTTCGGCCTTGGCGGCCTCTGAAAGCTGGGCGGTCATTTCGGTTTCAATGAAGCCCGGCGCCACGGCATTCACCAGCACATTGCGGCTGGCCAACTCCCGGGCCATGGTCTTGGTCAAGCCTATCACTCCGGCCTTGGCGGCGCTGTAATTGGCCTGGCCGGCATTGCCCATGACCCCCACCACACTGGCGATATTGACAATGCGTCCCTGGCGCTGCTTCATCATGGGCTTCACCGCGTGGCGGATGGTGTTGAAGCAGCCCTTGAGGTTGGTGGCCATCACCAGATCCCACTGCTCCTCCGCCATGCGCATCATCAGGCTGTCGCGGGTGATGCCGGCGTTGTTCACCAGCACATCCAGACGGCCATCCGTCTCCACGATGGCGTCAACCAGGGCGCCCACTTCGTCAAAGGAGGTGACATTGCACACGCGGCCGGCCACATGCAGGCCTTCGCTGGCCAACTGGGCCTCGGTTTCGCGGATTTGCTCCTCGCGCAGATCGTTGAACCACACCTTGTCACCCTGACGGGCAAAGGCACGCACGATTTCCAGCCCAATGCCACGGGATCCACCGGTAACCAGCACGGTTCTGCCGCTCATGCCTTGTCTCCCAAAATATGGTCCACATCCTCCGCCGTGTCCGCGTTCCGGCAATCCACCTGCGGGGCAATGCGCTGCATGAGTCCGCACAGAACCTTGCCCGGACCCAGCTCCAGCACGGAAGCGCATCCATTGGCCACAAGCGTCTCCATGGCCATTTGCCAGCGCACGGTCTCACGCAACTGGCGACCCAGCAGTTGGCGGATCTCCTCCGGATCCTCCACCCGGGCGCCTGTGACATTGCAATAAAGGGGCACATCCCCTTTCACAAGGCGCACCTGGGACAGCTCTTTCAACAGGCCTTCCCGGGCGGCTTCCATCAAGGGTGAATGAAAGGCGCCGGAGACATCCAGGCGCTTCACCAGCCGCACGCCGCGCTCCTTGAGCAGGCGCGTGGCTTCCTCCACCCCAGCCACGCTGCCGCTGATGGCAATCTGCCCGGGACAGTTGAAGTTGGCCGCCTGGGCCACCTCGCCTGAAGCGGTGGCCTGGGCGCAACAGTCCTCCACCAGGGCGGGTTCTGCGCCAATCACGGCAGCCATGGTGCCAGGCCAGTCCAGGCCAGCCTGGTACATCAATTCCCCGCGACGACGCACGAGCATCAGGCCGTCCAGCGGATCCAGACAGCCGGCGGCCGCCAGGGCGGAATATTCGCCCAGACTGTGGCCCGCCACGGCTCCAGGGGCCAGGCCCGCCTTGCGCAACAGCAGAGCCAGGGCCACGCTGTGCAGGTAGATGGCCGGCTGGGTGTTGGAGGTCTTCACCAACTCGTCCTTGGGGCCCAGCGTGCACAGGGCGGCGAAATCCACGCCGGTACGCTCCCGGGCGCCATCGAAGAGGCGGCGCACCTCTTCATGGCGCTCCAGCAGGCTGGAGGCCATGCCCACATACTGGGCACCCTGTCCGGGGAACAGCCAGGCCGCGTTCACAGGCGCACCGCCGCCGCCGCCCAGGTGAAGCCGCCGCCGAACACGGTGAGCAAGGCCACCTGGCCCTTGGTGATGCGGCCAAGCTCCACCGCCTCATCCAGCGCGATGGGGATGGATGCCGCCGAGGTGTTCCCGTAGCGGTCCACATTCACCATGGTCTTCTCCATGGGAAAGCCGAAGCGCTCGCAGGTGGCCTCGATGATGCGGATGTTGGCCTGGTGGGGCACCAGAAGGTCCACATCGGCGGGCTGCAGACCGGCAAGGTCCATGGCCTGCTGGGTGGCGTCCGCCATGCAGCGCACGGCGTGCACATAGACATGGCGGCCCTTCATGTGGATCAAATGGTCCTTGTTCTCCAGGGATTGGGGACTAAGGCGCCGCAGGCTGCCGCAACCCGGCGCCCAGAGCAGGTCGGCCAGGTTGCCATCACTTTTGGTGTAGGTGGACAGCACGCCGGTGTCGTCATCGGAAGGCCCCAGCACCACGGCGCCGGCCGCGTCCCCGAAGAGCACACAGGTTCCACGGTCCTCCCAGTCCACCATGGTGGTCAGGACTTCCGCCCCAATGAGCAGCACATGGCGCTTCACGCCGCTTTGAATAAGGGCATTGGCCAGTTCCAGTCCATAAACAAAACCGCTGCAGGCGGCGGAGATGTCCATGGCGGCGGCATTGGATGCCCCGATCTTGGCCTGGGTGAAGGTGGCCGTACTGGGGAACTTGCAATCCCCCGTGACGGTGCCCACCAAAATGAGATCAAGCTGGGACGCCTCCAGACCAGCGGCGGCCAGGGCCTTGCGGGCGGCCTCGGCGCACAAATCGCTGGTGCACACCCCATCTTCCGGGCGCGCAATGAAGCGGTTCCTGATGCCCGTACGCGAGACGATCCACTCATCCGTGGTGTCCACGATGCGGGTCAGGTCCTCGTTGGTCAGCTGGGTGGGGCCTACGGCCCGCCCGGTGCCCAGCACTTTGGCTCGAAGGGCCATGCGCCCTCCTCTTCAATGCAGGGTGAATGGATGGGCGGGTCAGGCGGCGGTGATTTTGCGTCCCTTGTAGCTGCCGCAATTGGGACACACCCGATGGCTCAGCTTGGGCTGTCCGCACTGGGAACAGGTGGACACGCCCACGGGGCTAAGGGCGTGATGGGAACGACGCTGATCCCGACGGGCCTTGGAGGTCTTCTTTTTCGGCAGAGGCATGATGAGACTCCTGTAATGTCAGTTGGCATCCCGCCTCAACCGGGCCAGATCCCGGAAGGGCGAATCGGGAAGGGGCGGCGCGCAGCCGCACTCGCCTTCATTCAAATCCTGGCCGCACTGGTTGCACAGCCCTTTGCAGTCCACACGACAAGTGAAGTAGTCCGGCAGAGCAAGACGCAGGGCATCCCGCACCACCTGCTCCAGATCCACCCATTCCTGCTCGGGATCCACCAGAAGCAGGCGCTCCTCCTCGTCCGCCACGGGGGCGTCCCCGCGCTCCAGCACAAGGCAGGCGTCAGTGGCGCCGCCCTGGCCCCGTACTTCCGCCAGACAGCGGTCGCACACTTGCAGCACATCCACCGAGGCCGTGAACTGCACGCGCCAGCCGCCGGGCACGGGGGACAACGCGGCCTGCACATGGACCGGCGACACATAGACGTCCTCCGGAAGGCCAAGGGCTCCGGGATCAAGATGGGCGTCGGCACGGTCCAGACCGCGACGCATTTCCAAAAGCGAGATGCGCATAAGCCGCGAAATATAGCACCACATGGGGCCTGAAGGCAATGCGGTGCGCCAAGTCCGGGAGCACACAAGAAATTCAGCTTTGCCATGTGGCCTAAAGATGGCCCATAAAGCTGCCGATACGCGGGGAAACACGGCAAGAGCAAAGCAGTCCAGCACCATGTATTCCATGCAGAGCCACAGGCAGCACCGAAAGGGTGGAACTTGCCTTGCAGCTGCGGCTGACCTATCTTGGAGACGGCATTCGCCGCGTGCACACAGTTCAATTCATCGTATGAATCATGGTTGAAAACGGGCATTGGGGGGAGAATGAAGCCACGAAGAGCCATTTTTCTGCACATCTTGATGCTGTTCATGTGTTTCCAGGGTGCAATGGCTGCTGGAACGGGACAGATCAAGGGGGGAAGGCTTCCTGACGACCCTCTGCGCACCACTTACAACCTGGACAGCCTCTTCTTCCATGGATCCGGCGGAACCACGGACCAGAGCATCACGCCCAGCGAGACGATCACCGTGGTGGCCGTGCTCAATGCCGGCACCTGGAACGCCACCGCACCCATCGATGAATTCATCATCATCCCCAACACCAACGACCCTCCCAACGAAGCCGGCGCGGACCTGGACAACTACTACAGTTACCTCAACAGCCAGGCTTCGGGCATTACCATCACCACCAATGGCAGCGGCAAAAGCCGCCTGCAGTTCACTGTCGCCGCCCCCAGCACCTGGGAATCCGGGGACCTCACCTTCACCATCTACCTGGATGGCAAGTGCACCAGCATCCACCAGGCCAATCCCAGTGAGAGCTACGCCGCCCTGGCCGGCGTTACTGTCATGCACAGTGGAACGGAAACCCTCACGGGCGCAGGCTTCACCATTGGCAACATGGAAGCGGACACCAGCCCGCCCACCATGGTGGTGGCCGGTTGCTATGCCACCAGCCTGACCACCGTGCGTGTGCAGTTCACGGAAGCGGTGTCCGAGTCCGGCGGGGATGTGGGCGCCGCCTTCTCCGTTAGTGGGGACGGCATTGGCACAACCATTGCCGGCACCGCCTTCAGCAGCAGCTCCACCACGGTTTGGACCCTTACCCTGGCCAGCAGCCTGCCGGATCGGGATTGGCAGGGCACCATCACTTACGACCAGGACGCCCTGGCCGCCCAGTTGCGGGACACGGGCGCCAATGAAGTGGCTGACGGCCACAATGTCACTGCCACCACGGAGCGCATTGCGCCTTCGTCCCCCACCATGACCGTACCCGCCTCCACCACGGATTTAAGCGGCGGCTCTCTGGCATGGTCCGGCAGCGCCAACTCCTCCGGAACGGATCCCTCCATGGCCAGCGTAGCCTTGCAGGGCAGCGTGAACGGCACCACCTGGACCACCCTGTCCACGGACAGCAATGTCTCCGACACGGCCTATGGCGCCACCTGGACCATTGGCACCCAGTACAACTACTACCGCCTGCTGGCCACCGATGATCTGGGCAACTCGGCCACCTCCTCCTCCACGGTGGACCTGCAACTGGTGCAGCGTCTCAGTCTTACCGGCACGGTGAGCCAGTCCGTGAACAGCTTCGAGGATCAGATGACGGTGGCCATGCAGGATGCATATGGCAACAACGAAAGCGGCACGCGCACCATCAGCATCACCAAAGTGAGTGGAACGGGAACGGCCACCTTCTCCTCTGAGTCCGACGGCACGCCCACCATCACCACACTGGACATTGAGAGTTCCGCCACGGGAGCCTTCTGGATGGCTGCCAACACCCCCGGCACCTACCAGGTGCGCGTGGCCACGGCCGGTTTGGTGGCGGACACCCTAAGCTGCTCAGTGGTTACGGGCTCCCCATCCCAGGTGCTGGTGGCCATGCCCGGACAGAGCTTCGTGGACGGCACGGGCATCACGGGAACGCCCACGGCCACTGACGCGGGCACGGCCTTCACCATTACCCTGCATGTCACGGATGCCTCCAACTTCCTGTGCGATTTCGACACGGACAATGTGAGCACGGTGTTCGGCAAGACGGCTGTGGCCAGCCCCAGCGGCAACAATCCCCAGATCAAGGTGGGCGGCGCCGCCTACACCACCAATTGGACCACTGCCAAGCTGGTGAGTTTTGAGAATGGCGTAAACACCACCGCCCTGCTGGTGAAGTTCTACAACGCTTCCACCACGGGGGCCATCAGCGCCACCAGCACGGGCATTGCCGGACACCCCAATTCCAGCAACATCACCATCAATGCCCTGGATCCGGACCAGATGAACTTCTCATTGAGTGCCGCCAGCCAGGAGAGCAATGTCCTGTGGACGGGCACCAACACGGTAAGTGTGAAGGACGTCTACCAGAACCTCATCACCTGGTTTGACGCCTCCGCCCAGCCCCTCACCCTGGATGTCACGCCACAGGGCGCCGGTGTGGTCACCAGTTTCACCATCACCGGGCGCGGGGACGCTGTGCTGGACGAAGCCACGGACTTTGTGAACGGCACCTGCAATTTGACCGCACTGGGCATAACCCTGGTGGCCACCCCAGATGCCTATGACATTGGCGGTGATTTGGGCGCCAACCAGGGTACAAGAGTGAAGACCATCGTGGTGAACGCTCCCACCTTGAGCAGTGCATCCCCGGCGTGGCGCAGCCACATCAATGCCGAGGCGAGCAGCCCTGGCTATATGCTTCAGGCCAGTGTGGATGAAAATGGCCAGACCTTGACTGTCTATTGGGCCTTTGACAATGACAGCACCAAGACCTCTGGTTATGCCGTGCAGAACAGTTCCAGCGTCACCACCGGCAGTGGCATCATCCAGAAGTACCTGGATGGAGCCACCGTCAATGCCCAGGGACAGGGCTACGATTACATGTTCTGGTGGGTGGGTGGCACGGACGCCGATGGCAACGCGCCGGACGGCAAACCCATTGCCAGCAACCGCATGCTTTATGTGGTGAATCCCACTCTCACGGTGCAGGGCGTGGATGTGGGCACGGGAATGGGACCCAACACCACCAACAATGAAATCACCCGCCTGTTGCTGACGGCGGAACAAACGGGTGCCCAAATCACGGTCACTCGTCTGTCTTTTGCCAAAACCTCCAGTTCCAACGCCACCACCACCCATGTGTCCGGCTTCAAGCTGTGGCGGGATGTGAACACCAATGGCGTGTGGGACAACGGGGTGGACACCCAGTTGGGCAGCACGGTAAGTGGAACGGTCAATCCTTCCTTCACCGGCCTTAGTCTGGTGGTCACCGCAGGCACCACCACCCATGTCCTGCTAACCGTGGATATCAGTGCCAGCGGCACCTTGCAGCAGACCCTGGGCATGGAAATGGTCAGTGAAAGTTCCGTGGCCCTGCAAAACAGCGCGGACGATGTGGCCGGTTTTGGTGGCAGTTGGCCCCAGCCCGCCGCCGCCGGGGATTATACCCTGCCCGTGGAGTTCAGCCTGTTTCAGGCGCAGGCCGACTATGGCCACAACGACTTGTTGTGGCGCACGGAGTCCGAAGTGAACAGCCTGGGCTTCCGTCTGTGGCGTGCGGAGAGCAGCGCCGTGGATGTGGCCCCCGCATTGTCCGCCTACACGGTGGTAACGGACTGGGTGCAGGATGAGCGCCTGCTGGGCCAGGAGAACACCAGCCAGGCCACCACTTACCGCATCTCCGACCATGAGATTGAGCCCGGCGTGATCTATGTCTACCGCCTGGAAGCGGTGGATCTGGACGGCAGCAGCGAGTTCCACCCGGAAAGCGTGCCAGTGGCATCCATGGCCATGCCCACCCGGTACGCCCTGGATGGCAATGCTCCCAATCCTTTCAATCCGGTGACCACCATCCGCTTCACTTTGCCACGTACCGTTCCGGTGGACTTAAGCGTGTTCAACATCCAGGGTCAGCTGGTGAAACGCGTGCTGCAGGGCGTGGAATTGAACTGGGGTCCCCAGGTGCAGGTATGGGATGGCACCAACGAGCAGGGCGCCCAGGTGGCCAGCGGCACTTACATCTACGAACTGCGCACGCCGGACTTCCGCCAGGCGCGCACCATGCAACTCATGCGTTAAGTAATTGTCCTCCTGACAGGGAGGCCCCGTCTGCCAGGCTTCTTCAGGGAAGCGGGTGGACGGGGCTTCTTCTTGCACCTTCGTGGCCGTGCTCTGACTGTGCGTCTACGGCGGCCTTTCCTGCCATGCGCCACCCCATCCACTTGGCCGGTGCCCAATAGATAAGCACGCCCTGCGGCACTTGCCCTGGAAGGGCTTCACCTGGGTCACCACGCGCCACAACATGGCCGTGCGCTCCTTGCCTGATTACCAGTGCAAGGGCCCCAGGAAGCTGCACCGGCAAGCTCTGGTGGCTCTTGATATGAGGGGGGAAGGAAAACACCCGGGCGGCGCTGAGTGGGGCCCTATAGGGAAATCTGCTGGGCGGCGGTTTTCAGCTGGGCCATGAGATCAGTGTAGGAACGGGTGTCCAACAGGCGTTGGGCCATGCGCTCGTCACGGAAAATGTGGGCCAGTTCCGCCAGCACGGCCAGCTGCACGCCGGCATCCTCCGCCGGACTGAGCAGAAGAACCACCACCTGGGCCGCTTTGCCGTCGGGGGCATCAAAGTCCAGGCCTTTCTCCGACAGGCCAAGCACCACCACCGGCCGCGCCAATCCCGGGATACGCGCATGGGGCACGGCAAGGCCATGACCCAATCCCGTGGGCAGGCTCTCCTCCCGCTCCCACACAGCGGCGTGCAGCAGGTCGCAATCCTGACCCGTGACCTCACAGGCGGCGACACACAACTCCCTGACGGCGTCCTGCCGATTGTACGCCTTCATGCCTCGCACCACCAGTCGACTATGCAACAGGTCCACCAGGCGCCGTTTGCTGGCGTGGCGGATGATAACGCGCATTACCGGGCCGCTCATGATGCTGGTGACAATGGCCATGATCACCAGGGCCACGAAGAGTCGCTGGCCAATCAGGCCAGCTTGCAGAGCCAGCAGACCCAGAATGATCTCCATGGCGCCCCGGGCATTCATGGCGAATCCCACAGCCCAGGAATCCCGCACAGGCATACCGCCCCAACGCGCGCCCAGATAGCCGCCCAACAGCTTGCACAGGGTGGCAATGGCGAGGACGGCTGCGGTGAGCACGGGATCGAAGTGGGTCAGGAAATTCACCTGCAAACCAATGGCGGCGAAAAAGACCGGCGCGAAAATGAAAGAGACGAACTGGTCGATGATCACGCGCGTGCGCTCGCGCAGGTGGCTGGAATCCCCAATGGCCACGCCCACCAGGAAGCTTCCAAAAATGGCATGGATGCCAATCCATTCTGTGAAGGCCGCGCCCAGGAGAGCCAAAATGAGGGCGAAGGACAGCTCTCCGCCGGGCCAGCGCGTGTAGGCTTGCACAAAGGGCATGGCGCGGTGGATGAGCCAGCGGCCCAGACTGAGCACAAAAAGGGCAAAGCCCAGCGTGAGCAGAATCATGTTGGGGATGGATGCCGAGGCCTGTCCGCCCATCAGGCCCAGGATGAAAGCGAAAATGATCCAGCCAATGAGATCGTTCACAATGGCGGCACCCACCACCACCATGCCCAGGTCGCTGCGGTACAGGCCCAGATCCATCAAGGTCTTGGCTATGACGGGAAGGGCGGAAATGGACAGGGCCGTGGCGAAGAAGAGCGCGAAGAGGAAGGGATCCGCCATGCCTTCCCGGCCCAGGAGGTCCGGCTGCCACCAGGCCGCGCCAAAGCCCGCCACGAAGGGCACCAGAATGCCCATCATGCTCACTTTGGGAGCCACGCGCCCCTGCTTCCACAAAATGGAGAGGTCCACTTCCATGCCCGCCACCAGCAGGAAGAGCACCACGGCCAGGGTGGTGATGGCGCTCAAGGCCAGGGCATTGGGACCGTGCAGCGGAAAGAGGAAAGCATTGGTGGTGGGCGAAAACCACCCCAGTACCGTGGGCCCCAGCAGGACGCCCGCCAGCAGTTCTCCCAGTACGGCAGGCTGATGCAGGCGCTGGGCGATTTCGCCCAGAATCCGTGCCACCCCCAGCAACAGGCCAAAGGAAAGCAGCATTACCAGCACCTGATGGGCGCTCAGGCTTTCCATGGGACTCCGGGATCTGAATTGGGTGAATCGGCTTCGGAGGAGTGCGTTCCGTCAACTCCCTGGACCAAGGTAGCAAGGCCAGGGCTGCCCACGGCTTGTGGCGCAAGAAAAAGCCCCCTGCCGCATGGGCGACAGGGGGCTGTTTTCGCTTGGTCAATGCCGAAGCACTGTGAAGGACTAACGCACCAGCAGCATGCGGCCGCTCAGCTGGCGACCTTCGCTCTGCAGCGTGTAGAGGTAGAGCCCGCTGGGCAGGGCGGCGGCGTCGAAACGCGCGGTATGCGTGCCTTCAGCCACCACACCGTCCACCAGCACGGCCACTTCCTGGCCCAGCACATTGTGCACAACCAGGCGGGCCTGGGCACTGCGATCCAGGGAGAAGCGGATCTCAGCCGTGGGATTGAAGGGATTCGGCCAGGCCTTGCCCAGGCTGAAGGTGTTCACCACGTCGCCAGCGTCCACGGCCGGGCACGCGACAATCTCCTCCACCATGCGGGGCAGCAGCTCCAAAGTGGTCTGGTACTTGTAGCGCACGCCGGTCACCAGGTAGCAGGCACCCTCTTCGGGCAGGAAGGTCGGGAAGTAGACCTTGATCTGGTCCGTGGTGTCGAAGATGACGAAGTTCACCGCGTCCGTGCACTCGCTCTCGCCCGTGCTCACCAGCACGCTCTCGTAGGCCTCGCCATTGATGTCGGCAATGGTGGCCAGCTCTGAGTTGATCACCTGGGAGGCGGGACTCTCCAGCACCGTGATGTTCAGGGTGCCGGCGATCTCCGTGAAAGTCTGGTACTCGAGGACCGTGCCGCTCACGCGCACGCGGTCGCCCTGCAGGATCCCGGCCGGACGGGCGCCGAAGATCTGGATGCCGTTCCAGGCACCGTGATCGTCCTGGATGAACATGCTGGTGGCGCTCTGGATGAAAGTCACCACGCCTTCCGTGGTCACGGTCACACCGGCGTAGGGGCTGGCGTCGGTGGTGACACCTTCACCCTGTATCTGGGAGATGGTGAGCACGCACTGCACCGGAGCGCTGAACACGCCAGTCGTGGAGACATCACCGTCGTCGTCCATGGCCTCGATCTGGTAGTAGAGGCTGCTGCAGCCGGCAGGGGCCGTCACGGTGCCGACATTGGAGAAATGGCCTCCGCCCGTGGCAATCAGCGACACACTGCTGTTCAGGTTGCCGGAGGATGTGCCGTAATGCAGGGTGGCGGTAGTCACCAGGCCGTCGCCATCGGTGATGACGGCGTCAAAGACCACGGAAGCGCCAGCGGTGAGGGGATTGGGCGTGTAATTGATGGTGCCCACCACAGGAGGCACATTGCCGCCACTGCAATTGGCCGTGTGGGACCCACCGTAGGTGAAGGTGTCCACAGGATAGACCGTCCACTGGGGGGCACCATTGGCGATCCAGGTGGCGTTGTCCGCGCAGATCAAGCCATCGCAAATGTTGGCGTTGCGCACGCAGGTGTTGTCCAAACCGCCCGTGGCATCCGTGCCCACGGTCCAGCTGGTTCCCGGGTCGAAGCCGATGACGCCGAAGACATCCACCGCGACGCCGCCCACTTCGAGCACGACGGTGTCGTCGCCGTTGTAGAAGGTGATGTTGGACACGGCATCCGAGAAGGCCTGAATGGTGGCGTTGGCGCTGGCGTTGCGGATGACGTAAACGTCACCGGCGGCCAGCGTTCCCGTGCAGGGGAAGGTGTAAGTGGGGGTGGCTGCGCCATTGGCATAGGTCTTCACCGTGACCGTGGTCATGTCCACAGTGGCGCCCGTGGCGTTGTAGATCTCCATGTACTTGTTGTTGGAGCTTCCTTCACAGTACTCGCTGAAGAAGAGCCCGCCGGCCATGCTCTGCCCGGCAAGCCCCACCAGCGCCAATGCGACGAGACGATGCTTCATGATGCGATCCTTCCTTCTTTGTGGTTGCAATCCCGCACGCCGAGGGCACCCGGCGTTAATCCAAAGCTGTTGTTGTTGTTCAGGCTTGGGCACTGGACGGCGAGGCGTCCTCCTGGGGCGGGCGCACGCACGCAGCCCACAGGTCACGGTGCATAAATGCTATTTCCAAAGCTAAAAGGCAAGTGTTTGAAAGCAATGAATGAAGTTCCCCCTTGTCGCCACACAGAGTGGATGCCCAGGCCCGACACGCTTTTGAAGCTGCCCGCGTGTAATTTTCCCTTCACCCGTTGACATCGGCCCCGCCCTGGCCTATCTTTAAGGCCTGTCGAGTGACGCACCCATAGCTCAACTGGATAGAGCGTCTGACTACGGATCAGAAGGTTAGGGGTTCGACTCCTCTTGGGTGCACTGACAGTCAAAGGGTTCCGCC
>CAIWAD010000135.1 GCA_903910645.1 uncultured bacterium
CATTCAACACTCTTCCGAGTCCTCCACCGCCAGGGCGTGGACGAGGAGTCCGTCAGCCTCCAGGCGGGCGCGGCCGGGCAGGAAGCTCAATTCCACCACGCAGGCGGCAGCCACGGGGACGCCGCCCAACTGTCGCACCAGAGCGGCGGCGGCCAGCAGAGTGCCGCCCGTGGCCAACAAATCATCCACCAAAAGCACGCGCTGCCCGGGGGCGCAGGCGTCCAGGTGCAGTTCCAGTCTGTCCGTGCCGTATTCCAGCTCGTACTCATGGGTGAGATGCTTCCAGGGCAGCTTGCCCGGCTTGCGCGCCGGCACAAAGGGCTTGCCGGCCTTCAACGCCAGGGGTGCGCCGAACAGGAAGCCACGGGCCTCCACGCCCAGCACCACATCGTAGCCCTCCGGCGGGCAAAGCTCCAGCAGCCTGTCCAGACAGGCGGCGAAAGCGGCGGGATCCTGCAGGATGGGCGTGATGTCCTTGAAACCAATGCCGGGCTTGGGAAAGTGCGGCACTGTGCGAATGGGAAGAGCAAGCTGCATGGACGCTCCAGGAAATTCATGACCCCAATCAACTCTGGTACTTGATCCCAAAAGCGATCAAGGGGGCTTTCGCGGTCCCGCCGAGGCGAAACGGCAAGAGGGGGTGACTCAAACACCGGCTTGCTACCGGACGGAAAAACCCTCGATGTGGGGAAGATCCACCTTTCGCTGCTCCACCCCGGTGATGCGGATACGTTCGCTGACCAGCATGATTTGCTTCATCACCACCGAGATCTTCTCCCGTGGGCCCTGGAGCATGGCTTCCACCGAACCGTCGGGCAGGTTGCGCACCCAGCCGTTCAAGCCATGCTCGCGCGCCAGACGGCTGAAGGTCCAGCGAAAACCCACACCCTGCACCTCTCCACGGAACAAGGCCTGTTCCGTTTGCACCAGGGCCGCCATCACTGCTCCTCCGCTTTCAAATCCCGGGTCATCAGGCGCACAACCTCATCCCGGGGATCCCGACCCTGGAACAGGATGGCGTGCACGGCCGCCGTGATGGGCATGGCCACGCCGTGGCGTTGAGCCAGGGCATGGGCGCCTTCCGTGGTGCGCACCCCTTCCGCCACCATGTCCATGGACGCCAGCACCTGTTCCAGACTGCGTCCCCGGCCAATCTCCTCCCCCACATGGCGGTTGCGGCTGTGGCGGCTGGCGCAGGTGACGATGAGGTCCCCAATGCCCGCCAAGCCGGAAAAGGTCTCGGGACGACCGCCCAGCACCGTTCCCAGCCGGGCCATCTCCACCATGCCCCGGGTCATCAGGGCGGCCTTGGTGTTGTCTCCAAAACCCAGGCCGTCGCACATGCCCGCCGCCAGGGCAATGACATTCTTCAAGGCGCCCCCCAGCTCCACGCCCGCCAGATCCCCATTTCGATACACGCGAAAGGTGGGGCCACTGAAGAGTCGCTGGACTTTTGCCAGCACCTTCTCGTTGGTGCCCGCCGCCACCACTGCGGTGGGAATGCCCCGACTGACCTCTTCGGCGTGGCTGGGACCGGAAAGACAGACATAGAGGCCCTGATCCCGCTCCGGCAGGCTTTGGGCCGCCATCTGGCTCAAGCGCAGCAGGCTCTTCTGTTCAATGCCCTTGGCCACATTCACCAGGGGCACGCCTTCTGGCAGAAGCCCGTTCAACTGGTCCAACATGGCGCGCTGGGTGTGGCTGGGGGTGGCCAGCAGTACGGCATTCGCCTCCTCCAGGGTCCAGGCCACATCCTGACGGACCTGGATGTCCTCGGGAAGGTCCACGCCCGGCAGGAACTGGGCCTGGCGCTCCCCCCGGGCATAGCGGGCCACGGCGTGGGCGTCAAACTCCCAGGCCCGCACCCGGCATCCGCGCTGATGCAGAAGCAGGGCCAGGGCACTGCCCCAGGAACCCATGCCGAAGACGGCGACCCTTTCCATCCACTTTCCTTCCACAGCTATTTGACCAATGGCTCCTCGTGGGAATGCCGCCAGCGTGGATCGCCGGCGGGGGCACCCCACAGGGTGGGTTCCACACCCCGACGCAGCCGGTCCAGGTTCTGGCGATGGGTCAGGGTGACCACCACCGCCATCACGAGGCCGAACCACCAGGGTGCCCTCTGCCAGGCGGGAAAAGTGACCGCCAGGATCCCAAAGATCCACATGCCCGTCAAACTGGCCGGGGCCATGCGTCTGCCAAGCAACAGCACGGTCACCATGGCCAGAAAGGCCACCACAGCCGTCTGAGTTCCCAGCACAAGGGCCGCGCCGGCGCTGGTGGCCACGCCCTTTCCCCCGCGAAAGCCCGCCAGGGGCGAGGCGCAGTGCCCCACCACCGCCGCCACCGCGCACAGCGCGGCCAGCGTGGGACTCCCGCCCGCCGCCAGGGGCAGGGCGGCGGCGGCCATGCCTTTGCCCACATCAAGCAGGAGAACCACCAGGCCCCAGCGCCAGCCCAGCAGTCGGCCCACATTGGTGGCCCCACTGGAGCCGGATCCCGTGCTCGTGGGGTCCGGCGCGCCCTTCAGCCGGGCAAGCCACAGTCCGCTGGGCAGGCCGCCCAGGATCCAGGCGGCGGCCACCCACAAAAGGAGCGGCATCATGCCCCCACCCGCCGGGCAAAGGAGGCCAACCCCACAAGAAAGAGCCCCGCCGAAACGGGGCTCCCCGTGCCCGGGACTGTCATTGGTCGAGGTGCGCCAATGCCGGCAGGCCCATTTTCTCCCGCACCTTGCCTTCAATGGACAAAGCCAGTTCCGGCTTGTCGGTCAACAGGGTCTTCACATTGTCCCGGCCCTGGCCCAGGCGCTCTTCGCCATAGGAGAACCAGGTACCGCTCTTGGTGATGATCTCGTGCTCGATGCCCAGATCAATCAGTTCGCCCGTGCGTGAAATGCCTTCGCCAAAGCTGATATCGAACTCCGCTTCGCGGAAGGGCGGGGCCAGTTTGTTCTTCACCACTTTCACGCGGGTGCGGTTGCCCACCGCATCCTGCCCCGATTTCACCGTGCCCACCCGCCGGATGTCCAGCCGGATGCTGCTGTAGAACTTCAGCGCGTTGCCGCCCGTGGTGGTTTCCGGGTTGCCGAACATGACGCCGATCTTCATGCGGATCTGGTTGATGAAGATCAGGCAGCAGTTGGACTTGCTCACGCAGGTGGTGAGCTTGCGCATGGCCTGGCTCATGAGCCGGGCCTGGGTGCCCACATGATAGTCGCCCATTTCGCCTTCAATTTCCGCCTTGGGCACCAGGGCGGCCACGCTGTCCACCACCACCACATCCAGCGCATTGCTGCGGATGAGCTTGTCGGCAATGGCCAGGGCCTGCTCGCCATAGTCGGGCTGGCTGACCAGCAGGTTGTCCGTGTCCACCCCAAGCTTTTGGGCGTAAATGGGGTCCAGGGCGTGCTCGGCGTCAATGAAGGCGCACAAACCGCCCATTTTCTGGGCCTCGGCCACGAAATGCAAAGTCATGGTGGTCTTGCCGCTGCTCTCCGGGCCAAAAATTTCCACAATGCGGCCCCGGGGAATGCCGCCAATGCCCAGCGCGCGATCCAGCATGAGGCTGCCGGAAGGAATGACGCCCACATCCAGCTTGGCGCTCTCGTCGCCCAGGCGCATCACCGAACCCTTGCCGAACTCCTTGTCAATCTGACTGATGGTGTCCTTCAGGGCTTTTTGTCGATCATCCTGTTGTGCCATGCTTTCCTCTGACTGCGGAAGTGTTTCGTTCTCTCATGTGCTCAAGATATGCCGGGTCAGGACATGATACTCGGGTCCCTGGGGACGCAGCAGGCTTTCCACCAGCTCCAGACGCTCCAGACCAGCCTCCAGCGGCAAGGGCGGGTGGCGCAAATGGGCCGCCGCCAGATCCTCCCGGCAGCGTTTCACCCGTCCCAGGCTTAGATGGGCCTTGAAGCCGTGCTCCGCCGGAGACAGCCCAAGCTGGCGCAAGCGACGCTCCAATTGGCGGGCCAGCAGGTTCAGCGCCTCCACTTCACCCGTCAAGCCCACCCACAGCACCCTTGGCAGGGCAGGCGACCCGAAGATGCCGGGCTCCCCCAGCCGCAGGCGCGGGGCCTTGTGGCTATGGGCAAGCTGTTCCAGCACGGCGTCCACATGCGGAACCAGGGCCTCTTCCGTCTCCCCCAGAAAGCGCAGCGTCAGGTGCAGGTGCTCAGGGCGTACCCAGTTCACATGATCCCGCCGACTGGACAGCTGCTCCTGGCTCAAGGACAGCTCCCGGCGCCAGGATTCCGGCAAGGCCAGTGAAATGAAGAGGCGCGGCCCCGCGCTCATGGCATCAGCTCCCGGCCTGTCCTTGCATTGCCTCGTACAGCTGCAGCCAGGCCTGCCCCGCCGCACGGGCACGGATCTGCTCACGGTTGCCACGCAAATCCAGTCGTCTGGCGCATAGCCCGGCGGGACCCGCCACCGCCAGCCACACGGTGCCCACCGGTTTCTCCAGCGTGCCGCCTTCCGGACCGGCAATTCCCGTCACGGCAACGCTCCAGGTGCTGCCCATGCGTTCCCGCGCCCCCAGCGCCATGGCGCCGGCGCAGGCCTCGGACACGGCCCCGTGTTCCTCCAACAGGGCGGCGGGCACTCCCAGAGCGCTTTCTTTCACCGCGTTGGCATAAGCCACAACAGCCCCCCGAAACACCTTGGAGGAACCAGGGAAGGCCGTGATGTCCCGGGCCAGCCATCCGCCGGTGCAGGATTCCGCCAGGGCCAGACTTTGACCTTGGGCGAGCAGGCTGTGAAACACCAGTTCCACCACGGGACGGCCGTCCTCCACCAGGAGAGCGGCACCCAGGCGTTGTCGCACCAGGTCCCGGGCCGCCGTGGCGCGCACCTCCTGCTCCGCACCGGGCAGGGCCGGCAGCCTTAGACGCAGCAGCACGCCGTCGGCATGGGGGTAGAAACCCACCTCGCCCAGGGCCTCCAGATCCTCCAGGGGCTCCAGACGCCGGGACAGTTCAGCCTCCGGCAGGCGGCGACTGCGGAAGGCCAGCACGCGCTCACGCTGGCGGTGGCCCAGGCGGGCGCCCAGCCAGGGCAGCACTTCGTCCTGGAGCAAGTGGCGCATCTCGCTGGGTACGCCGGGCAGGGCGATCCAGCTCTTGCCCCCGCTTTCAAACAGCAAGCCTGCCGCCGTGCCCACATGGTTGGGGAACAGTCCGCCCGGCTGGGGGTGCAGGGCCTGACTGTGCTGCTGGGGTCCGGCCACGCGGCCGCGCTCCCGGAACCAGGCCTCCAGCCAGCTCCAGCGCACTTCGTCAAAGACCAGCTGGGCCCCGAAGGCGCGGGCCAGCACCTGGCGGCTGCGATCGTCCAGGGTGGGTCCCAGGCCGCCCGTGCTGATCACCAGGTCCAGGCCCTCTTCACCACGCAGCAAGGAGGCGGCCTCACGAAGCAGCTCCTCCTCGCGGTCGCGCACCTGGCGCATGTCCTTCACGCGCAAACCCAGGCTGTCCAGCGCGAGAGCCACTTCCCGGCTGTTGCTGTCCTGGGTGTGGCCGTCCACCAGTTCATCGCCAATGGCCACCAGCCGGATCACCGGCGTGGCGGCGGAATACCCTTCAGGCGGCTGAGGCGTTCCCATGGTCAGGCCTTTCCAGTCAGCTTTCTTCCGTCCCTGTCACAGCATTGGGACAGGAGCCTGCCCCGCCCACAGTCTGGCATGGAGATGTCCAGGGATGGGTAAGTCCAGATCACTGGAGCGCCAGGATCCCTCGCAACAGAGCTCCGGCCACCAGACCGGCCAGCACATCGTCGGCCATGACGCCCAGCCCGCCAGGCAGTCCCTGGGCACGGTCGATGATCCAGGGCTTCCAGATGTCCAGCAGGCGGAAAAGCAGGAAGGCAAGCAGGGCCGCCCACCAGGTGAGGGGCGCCGCCAGGGCCAGAGCCAGCCATTGGCCCGCCACCTCGTCGGCCACCACGCGGGAGGGGTCATGGCCCCAGGCGCGTTCGCCTTCCTCGCAGGCCGCCCAACCCAGCCCCAGGAGAAGCACGCCCATGCCCAACAGCGGCAGGAAGGGTGAGTTTGGACCTCCCGTCAGCCACCACAATGGAAAGGCCAACAGAGAGCCCCAGGTGCCTGGGGCAATGGGGCCAAGGCCCAGGCCCAGGCCCAGCGCCCAGGCGCGCAGCAGCTTGCTCAAGGATTCCGCCCTTCTGTTGGTGGCGCTACGCCGGCCTTCTCTCCGCCTTCGTCCGCCGCATCCTCACCTTCAGGCTCCCGCAGGGCGCGACGCAATTCCCGCCTTAGGCGTGCCCGCTGGCGCGCCTCCCGCCTGGCCTTTCGCAGGGCTTCACGATGCCGCGGGTAGCGTGACAGGTAGAACAGGAAGGTGCTCAGGGTAAGGCCGGCACTGGCCAGGAAGCCCGCCGCCACCAGTGGCAGCATGCCATCCCTGCCCATGATGTTGCCCAGCCAGTCGGGACTGAGCTTTTCCACTTCCATCACATTCAAGCGCAACAAGGCCAGCAGGATTGTGATGAACTGCACGGCGGTTTTCAGCTTTCCCAATGCCACCAAATGCAGATCCACGCCCCGGTACAAACTCACCACGGACAAGCTGAGGATGCCCAGCTCCGACAGGGCCATCACCAAAATGCAGGGCACGGCCAGGGGAACCAGCTGGCCCAGGTCGCCGCGCATGAGCAGGGCAATGGACAGGGAGACGCTCAACAGCTTGTCGGCCAATGGATCGGCGAACTCGCCAAACTGGGACTCCTGTTGCAGCCAGCGCGCCAGGAAGCCGTCCAGCCAGTCCGTGATGGCCGCCAGCACGAAAATGCCCGTGGCCAAGAGGTGCAGGGGGGTGACATCGCTGAAAAACAGGATGAGGAAGGCCGGCACCATGATGAAGCGCAGCAGGGTGAGGAAATTGGGGATGGTGAACATGGGCCCTTCCCTTCAGGACAAGGATTCCCGGTGATCCAGGGCGCGGGACAGGGTCAATTGGTCGAACATCTCCAGGCTGCCTCCGGCGGGCATGCCCCGGGCCAGCCGACTCAGTTTCAGACCCTCACGCCCACCCAGCCTGCGTTGCAGGTAAAGGGCCGTGGCATCCCCCTCCACCGTGGTGCTGGTGGCCAGAATCACCTCGCGGGGCGCCTCCCGGGCCACGCGGGCTTCCAATTCCGCCACGCGCAGCCGCTCAGGGCCAATGCCATCCAGCGGTGAAAGGGCCCCGCCCAGCACATGGTAGAGGCCCCGATACTCTCCGCCGCGCTCGAAGGCCAACAGGTCCGGCACCTGCTCCACCACACAGATCAGTCCGGCGTCGCGGGAGGGATTGCGGCAGAGTTCGCAGAGTTCGTCCTCGCACAAATGGCCGCAGCGCGAGCAGAAGCGCACCTGCTCGGCGGCCTGCAAAAGGGCCTGGGACAAATCCTTCAACCTGCCTCCCTGCATGAGCAGGTGCAAACCCAGCCGTAGGGCCGTTTTGCGGCCAATGCCCGGCAGCTTGCCCAGTTCATTCACCAGGCATTCCAGGCTGGGACTCAGGCCTGTCATCAGAAGCCGAAGGGCAGGTTGAGGCCACCGGTCAGCGCGCCCATTTCCTTTTCATGGCGGGCGCGGCTCTCCTCCAGGGCCTTGTTCAGCGCGGCCAGCAGCAGGTCCTCCAGCATGGGGCCATCGGCCAGCAGGCCGGGATCAATGGACACGGACAGGATCTGCTGGCGCCCGCTCACCGATACCCTCACTTCTCCGCCGGCCTCCGGGTCACCGGTTTGGGCGCTGAAGCTCTCCTGGGCCAGGCGCGCCTGGGTCTGCTCCACTTTCAGTTTCATCACCTGGGCCTGCTTGATGAGGCCGCCCAATCCACCCTTCATGAAGCCTTCCTTTCGGAATCAGCTGTCCAACAGCTTTCCATCCATGCGCGTGAACAAATCCTCCACCAGAGGACTTTCGCGTTTCAATTCCTCGAAGCGACTGCGGGCATCCAAATGGGTGCGCCGCGTGTCCAGGAAGCGTTCGTGGTCTTCCAGCACGCCTTCACGAAAGCGGAAGGAAGGGCCAGCGCTGCCAAGCAGTTCCGCGAACAGGTTCTCCAAACGCCCCCGCTCCTTCTCCAGTCGCTCGGCCATCAAGCCCTGGCCCACCTCTCCCTTCAGCACCAGGCGACCAGCCTCCAGCTCCACCGGCAACAGCTGGCGAAAGCTCTCGATGAGCAGGGGAAGCTCTTCCGCCACCCGGGTCTGCAGGGCCGGCCACAAGCGACGAGCGTCCTCAAGCGTGCACGGAGCGGACTCAGGACTGGCCTTTCCAATGGGTGGCGGCACAGATGATGCGGGCTCCGCCGGAGGCGACACGGCCCTTCGCGCTCGTGGCTCCACGGGCTGGGCCGGCCGGGGCGGGGCTGGAACAGGCGGTTCAGGGACGGCTGGCGCGATCAGCGTTTTTTTTTTCTCGGTGGCTGGAAGAGCCGTGCCGCCGGGAATTTCCAACCGCTCCACCGGCAATCCGGCCAGGGCGCGCAACACATCCTGCACATCCATGCTGCGCTCCATGCGCACCAGGCGCAGGAGGGTCAATTCGAAACGCAGACGGGGATGTCCCCCCTTGCGGATGGCTTCAATTTGCCCGCCCAGGTAGCCCAGCATGCGGATCAGCTCTTCCTGGGTGAATGAGGGAGCCAGCTCCTGCAGACGCGCCAGGGCGTCCTCGGGCAGGTCCGACGCACTTTGGGGATCCAGCTGCACCAACAACAGATGCCGCAGGCTGTCCGCCAACTGCAGCAGGAACTCCGCCAGATCCGTGCCGGCGCTGCTCAAGTCCCGCGCCAGCCGCAGGGCCTGGGCGCTGTCCCGCTGGGCAAGGAATTCCAGCAGCTCGTCCAGCTTCTCCTGGCCCACCAGACCCAGGGCCTGCACCACTTCCTCGTGAACCACGGTGTTTTCGCTGAAGCTGAGCACCTGGTCCAGCATGGATTGGGCATCCCGCATGCCGCCGTCCGCCCGGCGGGCGATGAGGCGCAAGGTGCGGGCTTCAATGGACACGCCCTCACCCTGGCACACGCGGGCCAGGCTCTCCTCGATTTCCAGGGGCGTCAGACGCTTGAAGTCGAAGCGCTGGCAACGGGAAAGCACAGTGAGGGGCAGCTTGTGGAGTTCAGTAGTGGCAAAAATGAACACGGTGTTGGGCGGCGGCTCCTCCAGCGTTTTCAACAGGGCGTTGAAGGCGCTGGTGGACAGCATGTGCACTTCGTCGATGATGTAGACCTTCCAGCGGGACTCGCCGGGGCCATACTTCACATTGGTGCGCAATTCCCGGATGTCGTTGACGCTGTTGTTGCTGGCGCCATCGATTTCAATGACATCGAAGTGGGATCCCCCCTGCACATCCTGGCAGCTGCGACAGGTGCCGCAAGGCTCGGCGGTGGGACCCTCTTGGCAGTTCAGGCTTTTGGCCAGGATGCGCGCAATGGAGGTCTTTCCCACGCCCCGGGGACCGCTGAACACATAAGCGTGGGCAATGCGCCCGCCGCGGATGGCGTTTTCCAGCGTGCGCACCACATGACGCTGCCCAATCACTTCGCTGAAGCGCTGGGGCCGCCACTTGCGGGCGAGGACCAGATAGGACATGAAATCTCCCGGGAAAGCTGGCTTATGGTGGAGGGAGGGACCGGCCGAAAGCAAGTGACGGTTCGCCGCGGCACAAGGAAGTATCGCTTGCCGCTGCTCCCTTCCGGGCCTGACGGGGTTCGGCGACCTGCCATCGCACGGTTCCCCATCACCTGCTTCCGGCCGGCCTGCCCGTGGGCGGTCTCCAGCCGGGTGGAATATAGCAAGGACGAAGCCCCGGGCCACTGCCGCCACGGGAAAAGCGCTGCTTTGTCGCCTGCGGTCCCTAGTTGGTGCGGCGGGGCACCACCCAGGCATTGGTGAAGCCCAGGCGCAGGGCGCGCCGCTTCAGCTCCTGGGCCGCCTCCATGGACGCCGCCCCTCCCACCCGCACTTTGTAGTTGGGCGGATCCCAAACCACTTCAACAGCTTCGCTGGGAAAGAGCTGCTCTGCCTGCAGGCGCATGTCTTCGGCCCCTTCCGGATCGCTGGTGGACATGATCTGCACCTGGAAGCGGGCCTCGCTTCCCACGCGGGGACGCTGGGCCACCCTCTCCTCGACCTCCTGGGCGTCCTCTCCCGTCTCCGCCTCCTCCTGGATGCGCGGCGTGGCTTCCGCCAGGTCCTGGGCCGCGGACTGGCGCGAAATGGCACTGGACGCCTCCGGCCTTGCCGCATCAGGACTTGCCGCCTCCACGCGGCGCGGCGTGGTGTCGGACAAGGCCCTGGACGGCGCCGAGGCAGCGTCATCCGCGCGCTTTTCCTGGGGCGCGGCCTGGCGTGGCATGGAGCCGCTTTGCGCCAGTTTATCCGCCCCACCACTGGGCGTGGTAGTGTTGGGCGAAACCCTGGACGGCGCCGTGGCCGCTTCATCCACGCCTTCCTTCCGGGATGCGGCCTGGCGTGGCGTGGAGCCGTTTTGCTTCAGCTTTTCCTCCCCGTCACGAGGCGGAGAGCTGATTGAGTTTGAGTTGGACAACGCGGAGGCAGAGGAATCCGTGTGGCGCTCCACCGCCTTCTTCTCCACTGTTGAAGGTGAAGCGGTGGCCAGTTCTTCTTTGGGTGGCACTGAGAAAGTCGTCACAGGAGATTCGGAATTGACTATCTGCTGACTTTCCGCCAGCTGGATATCCAGCTGGGAAGCGGCCCTGCCGGGATGGCGCAAGCCCTTGACCAGGGGCAGGGGTCGCGTCGGCAACTGCTCCACGGGAAACCACTCCACTTGCTCGGTGGCGCGTGCGGGCTTTCGTCCCGCTTCGCCAGCGGCGGGGGCATCGGGCTCCAGGGGGGAACGCAGGCATCCCAGCGCCAGAAGCGTCAGGCAGGACAAGGCCGCCACCAGTCCAAGGGACCTGGCTCCTCCATGCGATTTCAATGCGCGTGCTGTCCGGATCTTCCCAGCGCTTGCCCAGCACAGCGGCAATGCCTTCAACAATCCTTCAACCAACGCTTCGCGACAGTAGCGCTGAAGACCGCCAAGCGGCCTGGCGCGAAAAGCTCCGGAATGGCGGGGGGGAAGGGAGCGCCCCATGGCGTGTCCTTTGCTTAGGGTGCCACCGGCAGGCGCACCGCTTCAACTCCAGTGGCCAGGGTCCATCCGCTGCGTGCGTCCGGCAAGGCCACTTCCAGCCAGCCGCCATCGCCGGTTCGCAGAATATCCACCACGGTGCCGGCATGCAGATCGAACTGGGCCACCGCACCTGGCGATGGGGCGGCACGCACTTCAATTTTGGCATCCAGCACCACCGCGCGTGGTTGGGACCCAAGGCGCCAATCCTGCAAGAACAACAGAGCCACGGCACTGAGCGCGGGCAGCAGAAACATGAGCAGCAGGAGGCGCCCCACCGCGGGTAAGCGCCGATCCGCTCTGAGCATGCGCCAGGCTCCCACAGCGCCTGACGCCAGACTGGCCACCAGACATGTCCAGGCCAACAGGGCCGTGGGAAGGGCGGCCAGCACTCCGTCCACCCAATTCCATAGCGGCAGGCGCATGGGCGCCTCCAGCTGATCCGCCAGTCGGGGCCGGATCAATTCCAGGTTGGCGCGGGCATCCCGCTGGCGGGGATCCATCCACAAGGCGCGTTCCCAACCCAGCACGGCCCGGCCCGCATCCCCCAGGCGATAATAGGCGTTGCCAAGATTGTACACCAGTTCGGGACTGCCATGGCCTTCATCCACCAGAGCCTGCCAAGTGGTGGCGGCTGTCTGGAAATCCCCCTTGGCATATGCCTTAAGGGCCTGGTCGAAGCGCTGATCCGGAGTTGCGGCATGGGTCACGCCGCCCAGGAGGGCCACCAAGAGAAGGAGCAGCGGCAGGATGTTACGTGACCGTGGGGCTGGCATCACTGGTCTCCTCCCTTGTGGAACCAGCGTTCCAACTGATCCGCCAGACCCAGAATCTCTTCTTCGGCCACGGCCTTGCCACCGCCGTAGCGGGCAAACTCCAGGCGGCGCCACAGGGTGTCCAGCTCCTCCACCAGCACGGCGGGGGCGTTGCGGAAACTCAGTTCCCGCCGGCAATCCTCGGCCAGCAGTCCAGTGGCCGCACGCCCCAGTCGATCGGCCAGATAGCCGCGCAACGCTTCTTCCTGCACCAGGGCCTGGCCAGGTGCGGATTTCAGGCGCTTCTGCAAGCGGGACCGGGCCCCCCGCACCCGCAGGGCGGGAGCCAATTCCAGCCGATGGCTGCGCCAGTTGACCCACACCAGCGCCCCGGGAGCGGCCAGCAGGGCAAGCAGCATGGCGGAAAGCCAGGGCCAGCGGTGATGCAGTGGCGTCTGGCGCAAGGGAAGCCGCGCGGGGGCGGGAAGGATCAGGCCAATGTCCGTGCCATAGCTCTGAACTCGTCCCCCTGCGGCAGCGGCCACTCCAGGCAAGGCGGCTCCACCCTCGCCGGGACCCACATCAAGCACCCAGGGGCCGGCGCTGGCGCTGCGGTAAGCGCCAGCCTCGGGATCGTACCAGGTGAAGGTGAAGGCTTCAATGCGCTGGCTGCCGGGCAGGCGGGGCACCATGAGGGTCTTGAAGCGTTTGCGGCCGGACTGGCCCTTGGCGCCGGTGCGCACCGTGGACTCGGTCTGGGTGTCGTATTGCTCCAGATCCGGGCTATGGGTGAAGGCGGGCATTTCCACACCGCTGAAATAGCCGCTGCCTTCAATGTCCACCGTCAAGGTCAGGGCTTCACCAGCTTTCGCCTGGGTGCGGTCCAGCTTCGCCTTCATGGTGAAGCGTCCCACCGCGCCGGTGAAAGTCGTGGGAGCGCCGCCGGGCAAGGGCGCCACCTCCAGCGTGAGGGGCTCCGTGCTCAGGGCCAGGGTTTGCAGGCGGTTGAACATGCTGCCGCCGAAGAAGTCGAAGGGATCACGCCCGCGGCGCTTCTGGCGCTCCTCAACCTGAATGTTCAGGGACAGGGGATCCAGACGCAGGCGCCCGTCCTTGACAGGAAAAAGCACCCACTCCGCCAACACGGCGGTGTTCCAATTCTGCCCGTTCACGGTGCGCGTTGAGGTTGAAGGAGTCTGCGGCCTGTCCAACGCTTCCGCCACGAAGCCCGGCGCCGAAGGCAACTGGGGAGGATCGTAGCCGCGCACATTCACATTGAAGTCCAGGCGCAGTTTCAGGCGCACGGGTTGCCCCACCACGGGTCGGCGGGGTTCCACCTCAAAGAGCAGGCGGGCTGGGCGGCCATCCGCACCTTGCTGGCCACCAGCGCTTTGCCCGGAGGCGGGAATGGTCACCGGCTGGCTGTTCAAGGTCTGAGCATCCACGCGCACCGAGGCCGGCCCCAGACGCACGGCCTTGCCCGTGGGATTCACAAAAGTCATGGTCCAGGACTTCTCCCGGGAGGCCACGCCGTTGATGATGTTCATGCTGGTGACCACGGAGGGCCCACTGATGCGCTTCAAGCCCTGGAAATCAGGGAAGCGCGGATCGCCGTCGGAGTCCCCGCCGCTCAGGCTCCAGGTCACCTGCGCCTCATCCCCATCCACATCCAGGCGAGTGGTAAAGGTTGCCGCCATGGCGGACAAGGCCATGAGCAGGACCAGGGCCATGGCCCTGCGCAGGGGTGAGATGGGGATCACCAGTCCTTCTCCACCTTGCGCGGGCGTCCGGGAATACGCTTCAGCTGCTTCTGCAGGCTCTGGCGCTCCTGGGCTCCCACATCATTGAGCAGCTGCTGCATCTGGGCCTCGTCAATGCGCTCTTCCCGAGCGGCCTGGCCTTCCTGGCCCTCATCCTGACCCTGCTGGCCCTGTTGGCCCTGCTGCTCCTGCTGCTCCTGGCCCTTTTGCTCATCTTTCTGCTGGCCGGACTTGCCCTTGTCATCCTGCTGTTGCTGGCCGTCCTGCTTGTCCTGGCCTTGCTGCTTGTCTTTGGATTCCTGTTGTCCCTGCTGCTTGTCCTGGGACTTGTCCTTGCCCTTGTTTTGCTGCTGATCCTGCCGCCTCAAGGCCAGCTCCAGGTTGTGGCGCGCCTCCGGCAGATCCGGGCGGCGGGCCAGGGCTTCCTCAAGGGCCTGGCAGGCAGGCTCCAACTGCTGCTGATCCAGCAGGACCCGGCCCAAATTGGCGTAGGCGCGGGCCTTCAGCCCCTCGTCGGCACCGGAGCCTTCCCCGGCCACCAGCCGGTACTGATCCGCCGCGCCTTGCAGATCCCCGCTGCGGAACAGGGCGTCCCCCAGGTTGAAGCGCGCCTGGGCGTTCTCTTTTTTGGAAAGGGAGCGGGCAAAGCCCTGGGTGGCCGCGCCGAAGTCTCCCTTGCCATAGGCGCGCACCGCCCGATTGTTCTCCGTGGCGTTGTCGGCGCGGGCAGGCAGGGCCCACAAGAGAAACAGCAGGGGCCAAACCAGGGCTTCCACCCGGCGCCGGGTGGGCCAGAGCCATGACAGCACAAGCAGGAACATGCCGGGCAAGAGGAAGGTGGCATAGCGTTCCTGCCATCCCGTGTACATGCGGCTTCCCAGATCCCGCCCCTCCATCTCGCCAATGCGCTCAAGAATTTTCACCAGCTCATCTCCACCAGGCGTACTGCGTAGATAAAGGCCTCCACCCTCGGATGCCAGCTTCTGGAGCACATCCTCATTCAGGCGGCTGAGCACGATGCTGCCCGCCGCGTCCGTCTTGTAGGCGCCGGGACGCTCGGGATCCGGCACCGGCGCCCCATCCGGGGTGCCCATGCCCACGCAGTGGATGGTGACCCCGGCCTTGCGGGCTTCCGCCAGCGCGTCGCGCCAATCCTCCTCCAGATCCTCGCCATCGCTGAGCAGGATGAGCACGCGCTGCCCGGGCGAAGTGTCCTGGTACACGCCCACCGCCTTGCGGATGGCCGCGCCCAGGTCCGTGCCGGGAGTGGGGATCAGTCCCGGCCGCAAGAGGTCGGTCATCACTCCGGACAAGGCATAATCGCTGGTCAGGGGATGCTGCAAATGGGTGCCGCCGGAAAAGGGCAGGAGGGCCACGCGATCCCCCTTCAACTGCTCCAGCAGCATGCGAATGCTATGGCGTGCCCGTGCCATGCGGTCCGGGGACAAATCCTGGGCGGCCATGCTCTGGCTTACATCCACCGCCACCACCACATCCACGCCCTTGCGCTCCACTTCAATGCTGCGCGTGCCCAGTTGCGGCCCCGCGGCGGCCAGCATGACCAGGGCCAGCCCAAGCAGACCAATGGCGCCACGCAGCAGGACGCGGCCCCGGGACCATCCCGGCATCAGTCGCCGCACCGTGTCCATGCCGCCCCAGTCCTTGAGGCCGCGCAAGGGGGCGGTGGCTTCACGCCACGCCAGCCAGGCCAGGGGCAACAGGCTGAGCAGGCTCCAAAGGATCCAGGCATGGGAGAAGCGCATCATGCCGCCAGCCTCCTCGCCCACCAGCGCACCAGGCGTTCCAGCAGCAGCAGGCCCAGGGCGGCCATCAGCCAGGGGAACCAGCGTTCCTCCACCAGGCGATACTCCTTCACCTTGATCTCCGTGGTCTCCAGCCGGTCTATCTCTTCATAGATGCGCTGCAACTGCCCCAGCCCTTTGGCGCGGAAATAGCGCCCGCCGGTCTGGCGGGCCATGTCCTGGAGGAGTTCCTCGTCAATTTCCACTTCCATCTGCTGGGTCATGGTGCCGAAGGGCGTTTGCACGGGAATGGGCGCCATGCCGTCCTGACCCACCCCAATGGTGTAGACCTTCAGGCCCAGGGTCACGGCCATGTCCAGGGCCGTGCGCGGATCCAGCCCGCGGTTATTCACGCCGTCGGTGAGCAGAATCACCACGCGGCTCTTGGCCTTGCTGTCTTTCAGGCGTCCCGCCGCCGTGGCCAGGGCCAGACCCACCGCCGTGCCATCCTCCAAAGTGCCCAGCTCCAGATCACCCATCAGCGTGGCCAACATGGCGTGATCAAGGGTCAGCGGGCATTGGGTGAAGGCTTCCCCCGCGAACACCACCAGGCCAATGCGGTCCTCCGGGCGGCCCTTGATGAAGTCCTGGGCCACCTTGCGGGCCGCTTCGAAGCGATTGGGCCTGAAATCCATGGCCTGCATGGAACCGGACAGATCCAGACAAAGCAGAAGATCCCGGCCCTCCGTGGAGAACTCCTGTTCCGCACTGTGGCGCACGGGTCGGGCAAGGGCCACCACGGCCAGCACCAGCGCGGCGGTGAGCAACAGGTCCCCGCCCCACACCTTCACATGGGTGACCCAGTGAGAGGGCGCCACCTCCGGGGCATCCCCCATGCTGTGCAGCACCACGGGTCCGCCCTTGATGCCACGCCACAGCTTCCACGCCACCACCAGGGCCAGGGGCAGAAGCAGCCAGAACCATTCCGGAGACTGGAAGTGGGTCATGCGCCCGCCTCCCCGCGCTTGACCTTGTCCACCTGGGCCAGAATTTGCTGGTGACGCTCCTTAAGCGCGCCGCGACGCAGCTCGGCCCAGGCGCGGTAACGCGCCGACTGGCGCGAGCATTCATCGCCCTGGGGCCAGCGGCGGGCATACTTCACCCAGTCGTTCTCCTCCAGCAGGCGCAGGAGCTCTGCCAGATCGCCGTCGGACAGGGGCGACTCCCTCAACAGGCTGCGCAGCTCCTCGGTGGAGCGCTCCCGGCACGGCAGGCCCAGACAATCCTCCAGCAGACCGCGCAGGGCCAGGCTAAGACGGGCATAGTGCTCTTCCGTGCGATCCACCCGCCACAGCCCCAACTCATCAATGCGCAGCAGTTCGGCCTCGAAGTCCTTCCAGGGATCCGCCGGCACTATGACCGGGGCCTTTTCCACCACTCCGCGCGCTTTCCAGCGACGCCAGGCCCACCAGGCCGCCAGCAGCAGGGCCAGCAGGGCGCCCGCGCGGGAAAGCCACCACCACAGGCTGTGGGGCAGGGCGGAGGGCTCAAGGATGTCCGCGGCCTGGGCACTGTCGGGCAACTGGGAAAGCAGCATCACGCGCAGGCTGTCCACCTGCAGGCTGTCGCCACCGGCCGGACCCGGGGTGGGCAGGGCCGCTTCACCCAGACGATAGCGCGCCACCTGCAGGACGCGGGTGACAAGACGCCCTTCCGGCCTGGTCTCCTCCACCAGGGAGTCCGCCCCCAGCAAGCGCCAGCCGCCCAATTGGGCTTTGCCGGGCAGGGGCCAACGAAGCTCTTCACCGGGCGCTGCCAGCACGCTTAGCCTTAAACGCAGGGACTCGCCCAACAGCAGGCTGTCCTTCTCCACCTGGCGCTGGGACCATTGCCAGGCCCGGGCATTGGGCGTGAAAAGCAGGAGGCAGGCGGACAGCAGTCCGATCATCCAGATGGGGGTGCGTGTCATGTGCGGCGACTCCGGCGCAGGAAGAGCTGTTCCAGGTGGGGCCCGGGATCCTCCCCCGCCACCAGGGCCAAATGATCCACGCCAGCGGCGCGGAAGGCCTTCTCAAGGTGTTGGCGACGCCGGGCGAACGTGTCGGCCCAGTGGGCGCGCACGGCGGGGCGCGAGGAATCCACCCAGCGCAGCGTGCCGCTCTCCAGATCCTGCAGGCGCATCAAACCCAGCGGAGGCAAATGCTCCTCCAGCGGATCCCTCACCCACAGGGCCACCAGATCGTGGCGGCGGTTAAGACTGCGCAACATGGCGGCATCCACTCCGCCCAGGAAATCGCTGACAAGAAAGAGCACGGCCCGCTTCTTCTGGGTGCGCTGCAGGTGCCGCAGGGCCAGCTCCATGTCCGTGCCACGCCCCTGGGCCTGGTGCACCAACAAGTCCCGCACCAGGCGCAGTCCGTGGCGCGAGCCCTTGGCGGCGGGCACATGGCGCTCGATGCGGTCGCTGAACAGCAGGAGCCCGGCCTTGTCCCCGTTGCGCATGGCGGAAAAGGCCAGCACGGCGCCCAGTTCAGTCATCCATTCGCGCTTGCTCTTGGAACCACTGCCAAAAAGGCCGGAAGCGGAGACATCCACCGCCAGCACCATGTTCAGCTCACGCTCCTCCTGGAAGACCTTCACATAGGGGCTGCCCATGCGGGCGCTCACATTCCAGTCCAGGGCGCGCACCTCATCGCCGGGCACATACTCCCGCACTTCGGCGAAGTCCATGCCCTGGCCGCGGAAGGCGCTGTGGTACTCCCCGGCGAAGAGCGTGAGCACGCGCCGCCGGGTGCGGATCTCAATGCGCCGGATGCGCTCCAATAAATCCCGTGGAATCACCAGTCGCCTCAGGCCACTTCAATGCGGTCCAGCAGGCGACCGATGAGCTCGTCGGCGTTCACCCCTTCGGCCTCGGCCTCGAAGGACAGGCCCAGACGATGGCGCAGCACATCCCGCGCCACGCGCTTCACATCATCCGGCGTGACAAAACCCCGTCGACGCAGGAAGGCCTGGGCGCGGGCGGCCCGGGCCAGGAAAATGCTGGCGCGGGGACTGGCTCCCACCTGAATGAGGGGTGCAAGCTCGCTCAAACCGAACTGGTCGGGATAGCGCGTGGCGAAGACCAGATTGAGGACGTAATCCTCCACGGGCTTCTCCAGCAGGATGTCCCGGGCAATCTCCCGCGCCGCAAGGATGTCCTGCACGCTGCACACCGGGCGGATGGCTTCCTGCTCCGCGCCGCTTACCCGGCGCAGGATCTCGCGCTCCTCCTCCCGGGCAGGATAGTCCACTTTCACTTTCAGCATGAAGCGGTCGGCCTGGGCCTCCGCCAGCGGATAGGTGCCTTCCTGCTCCAGCGGATTCTGCGTGGCCAGCACCAGAAAGGGCGAAGGCAGGGGATGGGTTTCCCCGCCAATGCTCACCTGGCGCTCCTGCATGGCCTCCAGCAGGGCGCTCTGCACCTTGGCCGGGCTGCGGTTGATCTCGTCCGCCAGGATGAGATGGGAGAAGATGGGGCCCTTGCGAGTGGTGAACTGCCCCGTGGCCTGGTGCCAGATCTGAGTGCCCAGCAGATCGGCTGGCAGGAGATCCGGCGTGAACTGGATGCGCTTGAACTCCGTGTCCACCGCCCTGGCCAGCACCGACACGGCCGTGGTCTTGGCCAGTCCAGGCACGCCTTCCAGCAGGATGTGGCCATCCGCCAACAGGCCAATGAGCAGCTTCTCCAGCATGTCGCGCTGGCCCACCAGCACGCGACGCACTTCATGCTCCAGGGTTTCCAGGAAGGCGGATGCGCCTTCCACGCGACGGGTCAGTTCCATGGCATCCACTTGCATGCAGGGTCTCCAGACAATTCATGTGACATGGGAAGGCTCCGCGCAGGCGTCCCTGGACGCTGCCGGAGTCGGGCGCCGCGGCGCGCGGCCTCAAACGGCGCGGGAACCCGGCAGGTTCCCGCGTTCACGAAAAAGCTGGGCAATCCAAAGGATCAGGGTTTCTGGGGCTCGCCAGTTCCCTCGCTGGGGGGAGCCAGGAAGTCCAGGGTGCTGATGTCCTGGCCCAGATGCTTCAATTCCCATTCCGCCGATCCCCGCAGGCCGGCATCCGCGGCGGGAAAATCCTTCAGGAAGGCCGTGTAGGCCTTGCGGGCGTTGAGTGTGTCCTGGAAATCGTTGGCATAAATGAAGCCAACCATGAAAGCGCAGCGCCCAGCCTGGGTGCTGTCGGGATAGTACTCCACGAATTGCTTGAACTGGTCCAGGGCCTCCACCAGCTTGCGGTCCTTGTAATAGGCCTCACCCTGCTGCAGCAGGCTGGCCGCCGGGGGCTTCTGCTCGCCACAACCAGCATGCATAAGGACGCCTGCGCAAAGCGCCAGACTCAGGCCAAGGGAAATGCGACGCATGGGCAATCTCCTAAGGGTGCGTTTCTACGGCGGCACAAAGTCGAAATGCGTCTTTCCATTCGCAAGCAGGGCCCGCGCTCTTGTCCCGCTCTCGCCCAGCTTCTATCTTTCCCGCACGCATCACGGAAAGGAGCCGATCCACCCCATGACCCCCACACCCCCCCCGCCAGCGGAGCTGTCCGCCGAGCGCTTGAACACCGTGTATCAGGGGGATTGTCGGGATCTCTTTGCCCTGCTGCCGGACAACAGCGTGGATTTGGTGCTTACGGATCCGCCCTACAAGGATTACCAGTCCAACCGCCCCGTGGCCCATGAAAAGGTGACGGCCATTTCCATGGCCACTTTCGACCTGGAGGGCTTCATCCACGAATCGGAGCGCGTGCTCAAGCCCGGCTCCCACTTCTATTGCTGGTGCGACCACCTAAGTTTCCCGGCCATTTTCGAAGCCATCCAGGCCCGCACGCGCAATGTCAGCGCCCGGCAGGCGGCCACGCGGCTGAAGTACAAGAACTGCCTGATCTGGGTGAAGAACAATCACGGTTCCGGGGATTTGGCGGGGAACTACGCCCCCCAGCATGAATTGGTGATTTACGCCTCCAAGGGCCGCACGCGTCCCTTGCTGAGCGGGCGCCGCCCCAGCAATGTCTTCTTCGAGCGTGACGACCAGGGGCGCATCAGTTTCTATTCCAAGGTGAGCAACTACCGCTTCCAACACGGCACCAGCAAGCCGCTGGCCATCCTGGAGCGCATGATCGAGGCCAGCGCCAAGCACGGTGAGATTGTGCTGGACCCTTATGGTGGAAGTCTTTCCACCGCCGAGGCCGCCATGCGCCGGGGCTGCCGCTACATCATGGGTGAGCTGGACGCCGATCACTGTCGCCGGGGCGTGGAGCGTCTGGAACAGGTGCGGGATGAGTTGCTGGCGGAAGGGTATCGCCCGGAGGTGCTGGACGGCCCCCGCTACCATGTGCTGCAAGCGGCGCCACCACCCCAGGAGCGCCACCACAGCCTGAACGCCCAGGAGCGGCGCCGCCTGGAGGAAGCTCGCGCCGCCAAGGCCTCCAGGGCTTCCGACAACCCGGAACCTGCCCCCACTTTCCTGCCGGATTTCCTGAAGGGAGAGTAGCCCGCTTGCCAGGGCCGATCCGTGGACCTGGTCGAAACGGGCCCGCCACATGAGGTTCTAGCGAAAACCAGGGCGCGGAGCCTTTCAAGTGAAGCCTCAAGGCCTGGGCTTTTAAGGGTACGGCAGGCAGGATGACGGTCACCCAAGGGCCGCTTCAACAATTCCTCAGGCCGCCCTTTTCCAGCTTCGCCAAGTGATGGCGCCCAGCACCACCAGGCCTCCCGCCAGGGCGCGTGGGCCCGGCATTTCCCCCATGACCAGCAGGACCCACACCGGATTGAGCACTGGTTCAATGGCCGCCGCCAGCACGGCGGTGGCGGCGCTCACCTCACGCAGGGCCAGGGCGTAGCAGATATAGCCCAACCCCAGCTGGCCCACGCCCAGGGCCGCCACCAGGGCCCATTCGTGCCCTTCCGGCAGCTGGCGCAGCATCCAGGGCAGCAGTCCCACCAGCGCGAGCAGGCTGCCCAGCAGTGGCACCAGCAGGGGGTCTCCCCGGGCTTCCCCGCGCAGGGACAGGATGATGACGGCGAAGAAGAATCCGGCGGCCAGCGCCAGGCCGTTGCCCAGGCCCGCTCCGCCTCCCAGGTCTTCGGAAAGGAGCAGGGCCAAACCCAGAAAAGTCAGTGCCACTGTGAGGGCATCCACGCGGCGCAGGGGCTCCTTCAACCACAGGGCGCCCATGAGCAGGACATAGAGCGGCGCCGTGTACTGCAGCAGGATGGCGTTGGCGGCAGTGGTGTGCTTGTTGGCGCTGACAATGCACAAGGTGTTCAACGCAAATGCCAGGACGCCCACCCACAAACCCGGCCGCTTCAGAGCGCGGGGGAACTGGCCCGGCGCCGGCTTCAACAGCAGACGGGCCACCAGCAGGGCCAGGCTGGCAAAGAGGGCGCGCCACCCTGCCAGGGCTGGCCCGCCCAGATCCACGGCCTTGATGAGCACGCCGCTGGTGGACCAGAAGAGATTGGCCCCCAGCAGGAGCAACAGGGCTTTGGAACCCACGGATCAGCGCGGCGCGGCGCGCAGGATGGTCCAGCCCCAGGCGGGAAGGTCCAGCTCCACGGCACCCCGCAGCTCGTGAACAGCGCCGTCCTCCCATTCCCGCCAGCGTCCCTGAAGGATGGCGTCCTGCAGGCGCAAGCTGCGCGGCGTGGCTCCCAGGTTCACCACCACCACCAGGGCCTGATCGGCGTGGGGACGCGCAAAAGCCCACACACCCTCAGCGCCTGGACCTGTGTCCAGGCGGCGATAGCTGTCCGGGCCCACACCTTGCTGCCACAAGGCCGGACTGATGTGCTTCAGGCGGTTCAGGCTGGTGAACAAGGCACGGCGCGGATGGTCCACCCAGGCGATGCTGTCCTTTTCGAAGAAAGCCAGGCGGCGGTTCAGCCCGGCCTCCTGTCCATTGTAGAGCAGGGGCATGCCCGGCAGGGTGTGGCAAATGACGGCAAAGGCATCGGCGGCGGGCCCCAGGCGCTCATCCTCCGTGCCGTTCCAGCTGTTCTCGTCGTGGTTGGTGATGAACCGCATCTGCAGGTGCCCCTCGGGCCAGCGCGAGGCTTCACTTCGCACCAGGGTGTCCAGGCGCGCCACGGTGGCCTCACCCTTCATGTAGGCATTGAAGGCGCGGTGCAGGTTCCACGCGTAGCTCATGTCGAAACTGCCGGCCAGCACCGGATCGTCCCATTCCGCCAGCATGAAGACCGGCTTCACCGCGTCCAGGCGCGGACGGACCTGCTGCCAGAAGTCCACGGGAATCAGTCCGGCCACATCGCAGCGGAAACCGTCCACATCCGCCTCCCGCAGGAAGAGGATCATGGACTCGATCATGTAGTCACGCATGGCGGGCTGGTTGAAATCCAGGTCCACCACATCACTCCAATCTGGCGCAGGTGGCATGGGCTTGCCGTCCTTGTCCTTGGTCAGCCAGTCCGGGTGCAGGGTGACAATGGGATTGTCCCAGGCGCAGTGGTTGGCCACCCAGTCCAGGATGACGCGCATGCCCAGGGCGTGGGCCTGGGCGGTCACCTGGCGCAGGTCCGCCATGCTGCCGTAGGCAGGGTTCACACCACGATAATCCTTCACGCTGTAGTGGCTGCCCCAGCTGCCCTTGCGCTTTTCCTCCCCGATGGGATGGATGGGCATGAGCCACAGGATGTCCACACCCAGCTCCCGCAAGCGCGGCAGATGCGTGGCGAACGCCTGCAGCGTGCCCTCCGGCGTGAATTGGCGCACATTCACCTCATAGATCACCTGACGCGGGGCCTCGGAGACCGGACAGGTGGGAGCGGAGGCGTGGGCGGCCACGGTCAGGCCCGCCGCCACAAGCAGCATGGAAAGAACAGAAGGCAGAGTGGGCATGGCATGCAATTCCTTAGTGGCTGTTAGAAAAGGTGGAAGACACAGCGCCCAGGGCCACAAGGCCATTCTCCAGACGGCGCAGATCCGCTTCCCGATTGTAGGGCGAAAGGGAGACCCGCAAGAGCGTGCGCCCCTGCAGTTCCATGGTGGGCACCTCCACCCCATGTTCCTCAAAGAGGCGATGATGCAGATCCGCCGCGGCAAGTGGGCAGTTGGGCAGCTCCAGGGCAAGCATCTGCAGGCTGGAGTCCACGGGGGAAATGCGACGCAGGCCCAGTGTCTCCTGGCAGTGCTCGCCCCATTCCTGCAGCCGCTGGCGGCACAAGGCGGCGCGGGATTCCCACTCCCAGCGCTTGCGGAAGGCCACGGCGGCGGGCAGTGAGAGCCAGGGCGTGGGATCCATGGTGCCGGACCATTCCAGTTCGTCCAGGAACGCCCCTTGCCTTTCCGCCTCCGGCCGGTTGGTGGCGCCCCAGCTGGTGACCAGCGGACGCAGCCACTGCCGGGCTTCCAGGTCCGCATAGAGAAATCCGCAACCCTTGGGGGCCATCAACCATTTGTGGCAATTGCCGCCATAGGCTTCCACACCCAGCTCCATGAGCCGCAAAGGCAGATGGCCGGGAGCGTGGGCGCCGTCCACCAGCACGCGCCAGCCGCGTTGGGCGGCCAGGGCCAGGAGCTCGGCCATGGGAAGGCGCAGGGCCGTGCTGGAGGTGATGTGGCTGACAAAGAGCAGGGTCTCCGGCGCTTCCCCCTCACCGGCCCGGGCAAAGGCGTCCACCACGGCGGCCGGGGATTCCACAGGCAGGGCCAGGTGCACGCCCACAATCTGCAAGGGACGCCGCGCGGCCTCCGCCTGCCAGGCCCGCACCAGGGCGCCGTATTCGTGGTCGGCCACCAGCACGCGCGCTCCCGCCTGCAGCGGCAGGCTGCGCAGGACCGCGTTCAACGCCGTGGTCACATTGGAAGTAAAAACCACCTCGTGGGCCTGGCAACCCAGCTCAAGGGACAAGATCTCCCGCGCCTCCCTCAGCCGGGCGGGCAGGCTGCGGTGGAGGAAGCTCACCGGCTCCCGCTCCAGCTCCGTGCGCAATTCACCCTGGCGGGCCAGCACGGGGCGCGGGCAGGCGCCGAAACTGCCATGGTTGAGAAAGGCCACCTGGGGGTCCAGCAGGAACTGGTCGCGCAGCTCGTCGCTTGCTTCCCAGTCCCGGCGCGGGTAGTGTTCAGCCGCCATACTCCTCCGCATAGTCGGCCATGGCCGCCTCCACCACCTTGTAGGCATGCTCCACATCGTAGATGTGCTCCGCCAGGATGTCCGACTCCTTGCCCGGAATGAGCTTGTAGGTGGCGAAGTAGTGACGCAGGCGCTCGATAAGCACATGGGGAATGTCCGCCAGGGTCTCCGCGCTGCCCCAGATGTTGTCGTTGGCCAGGACGGCAATGATCTTGTCGTCCGCCTCGCCTCCGTCCACCATCTGGATGCCGCCCAGCACCTTGGCCTGCAGCAGCACTTCGCTGCGGTTCACAGGGCGCTCGCTGATCACGCAAATGTCCAGGGGATCCCCGTCACCCCGCGTGGCACACGGGGACAACGCGCCCACCCGGCGTCCGCAGTAGGTGCGCGGCACAAAGCCATACAAGGCCGGCGGCTGGCTGCTGGTGCGCTGGGGCCGGTCCACGCGCAGGTATCCCGTGGCCTTGTCCACCTCGTACTTCACCAGGTCGAAAGGCGTGATCTCGATGTAGGCGGTCAAGCGGCGCGGTGGCTCCGGCCCAGGTTCCAGACCATGCCAGGGATGAGGACGCCAGCGGTAGAAGGGCGGCGGAAAGTTCATGGCTGTTCCTGTGGGAAAAGGAGGGCGGCGCTTTCGCCACTCCGGACTCTTGGTTTCAAAATGGTCATGGCAAATCCCCGGCGGCGATCTCCACGCGCAGCAGGCCCAGCAGCTCGCCCTGGGCATAAGCCGGGGCTTCCACATTAGCCGCCACAAGCAGGGCCTTCACCGTGTCCGCCAGACTCTCCGCCCCGCCGTGGCAGGGCAGGCAGGGAGAGCCCATGGTGATGGGAAGGTAACAGCGGAAGCGCCGTTGCCCATCCGCCTCCAGGCGCTGCACCCAGGCTTGTGGCAGGGCACGATCCAGGGCCAGCTGCTGCTCGAAATGGTCCAGGGCCAGGGCTTCCCACACATCTGGCTGGTTGGCGCCCAGCGGTCGGCGGGATACGCGGCGCATGTCCAGACGGGGTTCCGCCTTTCCGGCCTCCAACAGCAAGGCGGGAGCCTGGCGGGAACACGCCTGGAAGGCCGCCGCCGTACCGCCACTCTCCAAAGCGCCCATCAACAGCCCGCGCACCTCCTGCTGCACCGCGTGGGCCCGGGGCAGGCAAAGGGGCAACACCTGCCCCTGCTCCTTTCGGGTGGCCGGGCCTGGCACGGTGGATGTGCAGGAACAATAGAGCAGAGCCACGGCGGCCAGGATGGGCTTGAATGATGTGGAGAAAGGAGGACTCACCGGGCATTCCCTGCTTGATGATCCAAGGTAGCAAGGACGAGAGGTCCTCTCACCCACTCTGGGAGGCCAACAAGGCCACACCCATCAAAGCCAGCAGGGCGCCCGCCACTGCGGGAAGGCCCAGGCGCCGCCCGGTCAGGGCCGCCAGGCCCATGGCGAAGAGGGGCGCCGTTGCCAACAGGGTCTGGGCCACGCCAGCTTGCAACTGCGAAATGGCCGCCTGTTGCAGCCAGATGCCCAGGAAAGTGCCCAGCACGGCGGCCGCCAGCACCTTGGGCAGTCCTCCACGGCCTGCGTAAGTGGTCACCGCCAGGGGCTGCCTTCTCCAGAGCAGGATGAGCACCAGCAGAAGCTCGCCTCCAACCAGACGCCACCAGGCCGCCTGGGAGGCATCCAGTGGTGTGCGGGTGAAGGCGTGGCGCGCCATCACAATGCCCAAGCCCTGGCAGAGGGCGGCGGCCACTCCCCACAACACGGAGCGGCCTGACGATCCCCTGCCTGGCTGGGTGGGAAAACTGAGCACGGCCAGGGCCACGCCCGCCAGGGTCAGGCCTAGGCCCGTCATGGCAGCCCAGGCCATGCCCTCGTCTAGGAAGAACCAGCCAACCAAAGCGGCAAAGGGCGCGGCCAACAATTCCAGGAGCAGGACGCGTCGTGTGCCCAGCTGCTGCAGGGCTCGAAAATAGGCCGTATCCCCCAGGCCAATGCCCACGGCTCCGGAGAGCAGCAGCAGGGCGCCCTCGGAACCAGGCAGGGAGAAAGCGCCAGGTCCCGAGCCTCCCGCCACCACCAGCGAAAACAGCAAGAGAGCCGTCAGCCCCTTGGCGGCATTCATCTCCAGGGGAGGCATGTCCTGCCCCGCCCCATGGAAAAGACGCGTGGCCAGGGTCCACACAAAGGCGGCGGCCAGCGCCGCCGCCATGCCCGTCACCATGTGAAGGCCTTGAACGCCTGCATCATGGGCGCGCGTACTGCGCCAAAACCCGATAACTGCGCCGAATCTGGGTGGAGGCTTGTGCGTCGGTGAAGGTCGCCGTTCCCGCAGCCAGCTGGGCCAGCGCCTGCCACGCACCACCGTTTGTGGAGGCTTGCACAGCGTAGCCGTTCACGGTCCAGCCCGCGGGCGGCTGGGGCGCGGTCCAATCCAGCTGCATGGAGCCACCTGACTGCCGCAGGATGCGCAAATCCTCCACCGCGGCAAAGGTGGGAGGCGCCAGCGAGAAGGCCACCCACTCCGCCGCTTCCAATGTGCCGTCCCCGTCTCCCACGGGCGCCTGGAGCTGCAATGCTCCGCCGTCCGCCGTGGCCCATGCCCCCAGGGCCAGCCACACCTGTTCCGGCAGGCCACCCAGGAGCGAGGCTGGATCGATGCTTCCTTCCAGCACGGCGCCGCGCGCCACCGTGGGAGCGCCCCCAGCCGCCTCAAACCAGCCGGCCCAGCCATTTCCCACTTCATTGGCCAGATAGGCGTTCCAGTCCGCCACCTGCCCGGCCTTGGCCCAGGGAGCGGCCTGCAAGGGCCCCGGCTGTTCCGCCAGAAAAATGAAATGGTCCCGGGCGTTCTGGGCGGCGGTGGAGGCCAGGTAAAGGCGGTTGCCATTCCAGCCCGCCCACAGTTGCAGTCCATTGTTGGAGGCCACCAGCTGGGCCCCCGCGTCCAATTGGCCGTCCATCGCCCAGTCCACGGCGGCGCCTTCCACCGCCACATGCCAGTCCAGGCCGCCGTTGTTGTCCCAGTGACCCTGCAAGTCCGTGAACACGAAATCCAGGGCGCTGGCCCCGGCCGGCACGGTGAAGGTGGCACGCCAGGCGCTGCTGTCCGCGGCCCAGCTCATGGCCAGATCCGCCACTCCGCTCCAGCCATTGCTGCCCCAGTGCAGCCACACGGGATTGGTGCCCGCAGGCAGGGGACCGCCTTCCAGTCGGTACTGGAGCGTGACGGCTTGTCCCGCCTGGACGGGCTGCGGCCACCAGGATACCCGGCCGCCACTCTCGCCGCCACCACTCCCCGTGCCGGTGCCGATCCAGGTGTGCTGGATGGGGCTGCGCTTCACCAGTCCACGGGCATCCACCGCTTCCACATAGTAGTCGATGAGCAGGCCGCCCGTGTCCACCAGCTCAGGCTCCTGCACATGGATCCAATACTCGTCCGCCATGGCGGTGGGTGTAACGAAAAAGTTGATGCCCGGATCGCTGTAGACATTGCCGGTGGGAAATGTGCGGCGGTTCATGGGCAGGCTGCGCCAGGCCCCCACTTCCGCCCCCCCGGCCCAGGTTTCGTTCTGCGTGCTGCCCAGGGGATTGGTGCCATCGGCGTCCACGCGGTAGCGGAAGCGCACGCTGTCAATGCCCGACACATCGTAGGCGAAGGTCCATACCCAGAAATCGCGCCCGTGAGGCGTGGGCTGGTAACCCCATAGGCTGCCGAAGCCCGTCTCGCCGGGATTGTGGGGCAGCTGCTGGGGAATCCACACCGTGGGAGGCGTCAGGTCCACCAGACCAGCGCCGATGACCTGGTTGGCGTAGGAGATGGCGGTGTTGCAGGCCACTGTGGGCTTCACTTCCATGTCCAGGGCCGTGCCGTAGTACATGTAGCCACTCTCCAGCGCCGGCAGGAAGTGGTGCCAGGCCAGTTCCGCCGCGCTGGCGGGATAAGCCACCGGATCCATCACGCTGGCAGGGTCCACGGAGCCGTCCAGATCGTCGGCGTGGAGCACGCGGTTTTGCGCCGCCGTGATGAGTGCCCAGTTGCGTTCATCCTCCGCCCAGCCGCCAGGGATGTCGAAGCCATTGGGGCCGGTAAGGGGCCAATTCCAGTTGATGAAATCCGGGCTGCCGAAGTCACCATCGGCATTCACCCAACCACCGTCCTCCACATGCACCACATCCAGGGGCGACAAAGGATGGTCCGTGAGGTACTGCTGCACGGTGGTGGGCACATGGCCCGCCGCCACGGCCTGGCTGGTGAAGGAGGGCACGCTTTCCATGTAGTAGGAATAGCCACCGCCCCAGGCGTTGTCCCCGTCATGTCCCAGCACAATGAGCATGGGCTGGGCGGCCTCACTGGTGGCGGCCACCTGGCTGATGTCCTCCAGGCCGTACATCTGGTAACCGTCCTGCCAGCTCATGGCCATTTCCATGGGCACCACGGCAATGCTGCTGGACTGGCCGTTGTCCGGGTTGATCCACTGGGCCCTGTGGGGGCGCATGGCGAAAGGCGCGGCATTGGTGGGCGTGCAGCCCCGGCTGATGGTGCGGCTCCACCAGGTGCCCTGGGCGGGGTTGATCTGGTCGGCGCGGTTGGGCGGATCGCAATTCTCGCCGCCCGTGCCCAGCACCAGCGGGAAGTTGGAACAGGCACGACTCAGGTGGTTGTTGGGCACATAGGACCACTGGATGCCCTCCTCCGCCAGCACGGGGATGATGCGTTCGCTGAAACACATCTCCGGCGGAAAAAAACCCGCCGACAGCCCCGGCGTGGTGCCCCAGGCGCGGCCTTGGGCCAGCTTGGCGACGCGAATCTCCATGCGCAACGCCTCATCGTCCAGCAGGGGGGCAATGCTGTGGTGGTAGGGCGTCAGCACCATGTCCAGCCGTGGATGGCCCCCGGGAGTCTGCCAGGCGCGGGCCTGGCGAATGGGCTGGTTCCAGCTGGACGAGTATCCCAGGGAGTTGTGGGCGCCCAGACTGGCCACATTGTCAATGAGGCAGCCGGCGTAGCTGGACTGGGCCCCGCTGCGCGCGCCATTCATCAGGGAGACGGCATCGCGCATGCGCCACTGGTAAGCCGCCTGCCGGTCCGCCAGGCTGAAAATCTGGGCCACATCGTTCTCCGGGTGGGCGGCGCCGGCATTGCGCCGTTGCACGCTTTCCCAGGCGCTTTCCACAGCGGGAGGCGCCACGGTGGAGGGTTGGGGCCAATAAATGGGCTGCTGCTGATGCCAGTGATATGTGGTGTAGACCACAGCCTGGCCGCTTGCGCACAAGCTCAGGCCAAGGGTGAGAATCGCGGATCGGCGATACATGAGGGTGCCTCCTTCAAAGCTGCTTCAAAGGTGCGCAGCAGGAGGCGCAATTGAAAGAGGCCCCGGCCTTCCCCACAGCAATCCCGCACAACAAAAGAGGGGCCTCCGTGGAAGCCCCTCTTTTCATATCTGTGTCCGGGAAAGCGCTACTTCTTGTCGTCCATCACTTCGAAGTCCGCTTCCACCGCCTTGTCCTTGCCCGCGGTCTCGCCAGACTGACCGCCCGCCTGACCACCGAAGCCCGCCCCCGCGCCCGGTCCAGCCGGTCCCGCGGCCTGGGCTTTCTGGTACAGTTCGGAACTCACCGCCTCCCAGGCTTTGTCCAAGGCCTCGGCACGCTGGCGCAGCAGAGCCAGATCCGTGCCTTTCAGCGCTTCCTCCAGCTCCCTGGCAGCATCTTCCAGACGCGTGCGGGCGGCATCGTCCAGCTGCTCCTTCAGCTCCTCAATCTGCTTGCGCGTCTGGAAGACCTTCTGGTCACTGCCGTTGCGCAGCTCCACTTCCTCACGGCGGGCGGCGTCCTCCGCCGCGTGCTCCTCCGCTTCGTGCTTCATGCGCTGGATCTCGCTGTCGCTGAGCCCGCTGGACGAGGTGATCTTGATGCTCTGCTCCTTGTGCGTGGCCTTGTCCTGGGCCTTCACGCTCAGGATGCCGTTGGCATCAATATCAAAGGACACCTCGATCTGCGGCATGCCCCGGGGCGCCGGCGGTATGCCGTCCAGCTGGAAGCGGCCAATGGTCTTGTTGTCCACCGCCATGGGGCGTTCGCCCTGCAACACATGGATGTCCACAGTGGGCTGGCTGTCGGAAGCCGTGGAAAAGACCTGGCTGCGGCTGGTGGGGATGGTGGTATTGCGCTCGATGAGCACGGTGCACACGCCCCCCAGCGTCTCAATGCCCAGGGAAAGCGGCGTCACATCCAGCAGGACCATGTCCTTGCCCTTCATGTCGCCGCCCATGATACCGCCCTGGATGGCAGCACCCAGCGCCACCACCTCGTCGGGATTCACGCCCTTGTGGGGCTCCTTGCCGAAGAACTTGCGCACGGCTTCCACCACGGCGGGCACGCGCGTGGAGCCGCCCACCAGGATCACCTCATCAATCTGGGAAGGCGTCTTTCCGGCGTCTGCCATGGCCTTGCGGCAGGGATCGATGCTGCGCTGGATGAGCTCGTCCACCAGCCGCTCGAAGAGGGAGCGGGTGATGGTCATCTCCAGGTGCTTGGGGCCGTCCTGGGTGGCGGTGATGAAGGGCATGCTCACCTGGGTCTGCTGGCTGCTGCTCAGCTCGATCTTGGCCTTCTCCGCCGCTTCCTTCAAACGCTGCAGGGCCATGGGATCCTTGCGCAGATCCACGCCCTCCGCCTTGCGGAACTCCTCCGCCATGTGGTCGATGAGGCGCTGGTCGAAATCATCTCCACCCAGATGGGTGTCGCCATTGGTGGAGAGCACTTCGAAGGTGCCATCGGCGATTTCCAGGATGCTGATGTCGAAGGTGCCGCCGCCCAGGTCATAGACGGCCACGCACTCCTCGCCCTTCTTATCCAGGCCGTAGGCCATGGCGGCGGCGGTGGGCTCGTTCACAATGCGCTTCACCACGAAGCCCGCGATTTCGCCCGCCTCCTTGGTGGCCTGGCGCTGGGCATCGTTGAAGTAGGCGGGCACGGTGATCACCGCCTCGCTCACCGCTTCGCCCAGATAGTCCTCCGCGGCCTGCTTCAGGCGCTGGAGCACCATGGCGCTGATCTGGGGCGGGGCGTACTCGTTGCCGTCAATCTCAATGCGCGCCACGCCACCCTGGCCCTTCACCACCTTGTAGGGCACTTCCTTCAACTCCTGGCCCACCTCGTCATGGCGGCGGCCCATGAAGCGCTTCACGGAAGAAATGGTGTTCACCGGATTGGTCACGGCCTGACGCTTGGCCAGGGCTCCCACCAGACGCTCGCCATTCTTGGCGAAAGCCACCACGCTGGGAGTTGTGCG
>CAIWAD010000136.1 GCA_903910645.1 uncultured bacterium
AGGCCGCTGGGATGCCCTTCCCCTTGCCACTGGAAGGCGTGCCGACCCGCCGGCCATTCTCCCTGGGCCAGGCGCGCCACCTCGCGGCCCTGCAGGTCCACCACGCGCAGGGTCAGCGGACCGGGTTGCGTCAGGGTGATCTGGATGTTCAGCAAGGGGTTGAATGGGTTCGGATACGCCTGCACCAGCTCCAGGTCCCGGGGACGGACGGCGGGCAGGGCCGTGTCCTCCAGGGGGCCGAGGCTGCCGTCAGGATTCACATTTTGCAGAAGGATGTCGCCGGAGGTGTCGTCCCGCGTGTCCCGCCACACGGCCAACAGGGCGCCGTTGGCGGCGGGGGCGGCCGTCAGGTAGCCCCGGCTGCTCGGAGTGGACGAGGCCAGCACGGGGCCCTCGGTCCAGCCGGCATCTCCATTGTTGGCAACGGCTTCCACCACCAGTTGGCTGTTCACCACATCCTGCGGAAAGGAGAGGTGGCCCACCAGCGTGCTGTCGGCCGTGCCGCGCACGGCAATCACGGAATTGCGGTCGTGGGAGGACAGGGCGTGCAGCACGCGGCCCTGGCTTCCCCATTCGCGCTGGCCGGCCGTGTCCAGGCGCTGGCCGGCTATGCCAATCTGGTTCTGGTTCAGGTCGGTGATGCGGTAGTAGAGTTCAATGGCGGCGGCTCCGTCGCCCGCTTCGTCCACCACCAACTTTGGCTGGTCCTGCAGCTCACTGCTGTTCTCGGAGAGCAGGACGCCGTTGGCCGTCCACGCGGGATTGCCATCGGCCAACAGGTGCTGGGCATAGGCGTGCAGCTGGTTGTTTCGGCTGTCGTACCAGAAGCTCCAGCAACCGCCCGCGCCATCTCCCACCAGGTCCGGCCGCATCTGCAAGCCAAAGCCGCCCGCGGTTTGGATGCCAATGCCCAGTCCAGCCCAAGCCGGCGTGCCGCTGCGGTCAAAGCGTTGCACATAAAGGTGTTTCGGCTGCCAGAACTGGCTTCCCGTGGACACCAGGTACTGCAGGAGCACGCCGTCGTCCGGCGCCTGGGCCAGCCGCGGGATGGACAGGCTGTAGGTGTGGGTCAGGGTCAGGGTGCCGCCTTCCCACATGTCGACGCCATCGCGGTCCACCTTGCGCAGGTGCAGGACCAGGTCCTCCTGCCAACCGAAGACCACATTGCCATCCGTGGTCACCAGGATTTGCGGGTCGGGCTCGAAGCCTTCGTTGGCGGAGACGGCCAGGCCGTCCGCCCCCCACACGAAGTCGCCTTGCGGGCTGATGCGATAGGCCGTGATATCCCGATCACTGCCGCCACGGATGTCGTTGATGGCCACAATGGCGTGGTCGTCCAGATCCACCGCCAGATCATAATCCGTGATCCAGGTGTCCTGGGGATGCTCGCTCACCAACAGGCCATCGTCCCACTGGGGACGGCCCTCCGCGTCCAGTCGCTGAAGCCAGGTGTCGTAGTTGCCGCTGCCCAGATCCTGCCAGCTCACATAGCACCCACCATCGCTGGTGGGCGCCACCTTGGGCAAGGTTTGCTCTCCCGCGCGGGACACAATGGACAGGTTCTGGCCCGGATCCACGGGCCACTGGGCCACGGCGCTGCCGACGCACAGGGCAAGCAGAAGCAGGTGTCGCATGGGATTCTCCTTAGCTGCGCGAAATGGGATGGCCCAAGGTGGTGAATGATGGGGCGATTTGGCAGTACTGGACCTGTACGGCTGAACGCGTGTGCGTTCAGCTGATGCCAATCCCGGCATGCCGGGATTGGCTCGAGACCCGGGGTAGCCCCGGGCAAGACCCGGGCCGCAGCGATAACTCATTCCCAATAAAAAATCTGAAGATGAAAAGCCGTTGTTCAACAACCGGTTTCAAATCCTGCCGGAAATCCCAAGGCCAATGAGACCCGGGCGAGACCCGGGCTGCAGCGATAACTCATTCCCAATAAAAAAACCGTCAATTGCCCATCATGGTTATGCCAGGGTGGATGAAAGTCTGTTAGGGAAGGACCCCGGGGCGAGACCCGGGGAAGTCCGGGGCGAGACCCGGAGAAGTCCGGGTCTCTCGCTATTCCCTTCCCTCCAGCCGGAAGTGCACCAGCGCTTCCGGATTGGCCAAAGCCTGGGCGTTATCCACGGGGCGACCATGCAGGGTGTGGCGCACGGCCAGTTCACTGATCTTCCCCGAGCGCGTGCGCGGCAGGTCCGGCACCTGCACAATGCGCGCCGGGACATGGCGTGGCGTGGTGTTGCGGCGAATGGTGTCGCGGATACGGTCGCGCAGAACTTCGTCCAGGATCAGACCCTCCCTTAGACGCACAAAGAGCACCACGCGCACATCGCCTTGCCAATCCTGACCCACCACCACCGCTTCCAGCACATCCTCCACCTGTTCCACTTGGCGATAGATTTCCGCCGTGCCAATGCGCACGCCGCCGGGATTCAGTGTGGCATCACTGCGCCCCTGGATGGTGAAGCCACCCTCCGTGCTGTGAATGGCCCAATCCCCATGGTGCCACATGCCAGGAAAGCGCTCAAAATAGGCGGCGTGATAACGACTGCCGTCCTGGTCTTTCCAAAACCCCGTGGGCATGCTGGGAAAAGGCTGGCGACACACCAGTTCGCCGGGCTCGTCCCACACTTCCAAACCCTTGGTGTTCACCACAGCCACATCCATGCCCAGCCCTGGTCCCTGAATCTCCCCACGCCGCACACCCAGCAAGGGATTGCCCAGGACGAAGCAGCTCACAATGTCCGTGCCGCCGCTGATGGAGGCCAGATGCAGGTCCTCCTTCACTTCCTGGTAGACCCAGTCGAAGCTCTCCGGCAAGAGCGGCGACCCCGTGGACAGAATGGCGCGCACATTCTTCAAACTGTGGCTGTGGCGCGGCTTCATGCCAGCCTTGGCGCAGGCGTCCAGGTACTTGGCGCTGGTACCAAAGACCGTCAGGCCTGTTTCATCCGCCAGGTCCCACAAGGCGGAAGGCCCTGGGTGGAAAGGACTTCCGTCGAAGAGCAGCAAGGCCGCGCCGGAGGCCAAAGCCGACACCTGCCAGTTCCACATCATCCAGCCCGTGGTGGTGTAATAGAAAAGCAGGTCTCCTTCGCCCAGGCCGGTATGCAGCTGGTGCTCCTTCAAATGTTGAAGAAGCGTGCCGCCCGCGCCATGTACCATGCATTTGGGTTTGCCCGTGGTGCCGCTGGAGTACAGGATGAAGAGAGGATGATCGAAAGGGAAGCGCTCCCAGGGCGTGGAGGAAGGCGCCAGGCGCTCCCACAGGCGCAAGTCCACCGTGTCCGGCATGTGATCCAGATCCAGGATGGAACCGTCCTCGCTGGCGCGGTTGGGAATAATCACCGTGCCGCGCAGGCTCGGCAGGCCGGCACGAATCTCCTGCAGACGGGGCAGGCAGTCCACCCACTGGCCTTTCCAGGCATAGGCGTCCACCCCGATGAGCCACACAGGATCCACCTGACCGAAACGATCCAGCACTCCCGCCACACCGAAATCCGGCGAGGCGCTGGTCCACACGCCGCCCAGACTGCTCACCGCCAGCATCAGGGCCAGGGTCTCTGGAAGATGAGGCGCCACCGCGGCCACGCGGTCCCCGGGCTTCAAGCCTGCCGTCTCGAACCCAGCGCGCAGGCGCAGCACCAGGTTGAACAGGCGGTCCCGCCCCCAGGCCTCCCGGCGACCCCGATCATCCGCCACCACCAGAGCAAGAGCACGATCCTGTTGACGAAGAAGGTTTTCGGCGTAATTCAGTCGTGCGTCCGGGAACCAGCGTGCCCCAGGCATGTTGCCCAGACCGCGCACCACCTGGCGGCCGGGATCTCCCACCACGCCGCAAAAAGTCCACACCAAGCCCCAGAAGCTGGCGGGGTCCTCCACGCTCCAGCGGTGCAAGCTGCTGTAAACGGGCAGCTTAAGACCAAACTGCTCCTCCGCTGTTTGGCGAAAGAGCTCCATGCGGCTGTATTGGACATAGTCCCGTGATGGCTGCCAGAGCAGCGGCGCAGGGATGTGGCTCATGAGGTCTCCAATGGTCAGTCGGGGACTAAAAAAGGGAATTGCGCGGGGCACTCTCAAGCAAAGCCCAAAAGGACTCTTCATCACATGGCGGCAAGCGTCCAGAAAGCTAAGGCGTGCTGTGCAGGAAGCTCATGGATCAGGCCATTGGGCATGAGACATGCCCGGGAGTCCTATCTTCCCCCACAGGAGGCCGCACATGCAAATTAAAGCTGTCATCTTCGATTTGGACAACACCCTGGTGGACTTCATGAAAATGAAGCGCGAGGCGGTGGCGGCGGCGGCACGGGCCATGGTGGACCACGGCCTGCCCATGTCGGAGGAGGACGCCTACCGGCGCCTGTTCGAAATCTACGACCGCCAGGGCATTGAGTACCAGGAGGTGCTGGACCACTTCCTGAAGGAGGAGCTGGGCCACCTGGACCACCGCCTCCTGGCCGCCGGGGTGGTGGCCTACCGGCGCGCCCGGGAAGCCAACATGGTGCTCTATCCCCATGTGAAAATGACCCTTATGCAGCTTATCCGCCGGGGTTATCGCCTGGGCGTGCTCAGCGATGCTCCTGCCCGACAGGCCTGGGGGCGCCTGGCCAGCCTGGGCCTTTTGCACTACTTCGATCAGGTGATCACCCACGACGACACGGGCAAGTGGAAACCGGATCCCGCCCCCTTCCGCCGCATGCTGGAGGTGCTGGACCTGGCCCACGACCAGGTCTTGATGGTGGGCGACTGGCCAGACAGGGACATCCAGGGCGCGCGCAACCTGCACATCCGCACGGCGCTGGCGCTCTATGGCTCGGACTTCGACACTGAGGACAGTGGCGCGGACTTCCTGCTGCACAGCGTGGACGAACTCCTGCCCATCCTGGACACCTTGAACGAGGGCCAGCATCCGGGTTGCTGTTGATGTACAAGGCTTTTCGCTGCCAACCCTTGGCAGAGTGCCCCTCGTCGCCCTCGGCCTTCAGCAGTGGTGAGTGGCTCCTGCTGCAATCCCGCGCCCAAGTTGATGGCCCGTGCGCGGCGCGCATCCTGGCCAAAGGGCTGGTAATGGAATGGCTGGCGGGCCAGGGCCAAAGCGTCCAGCCCGCGGATGTGGAACTGCTGCCTTCCGTGGCGGCGGGCGGCGGAGCGCCGGAGCTTCATTTGCCAAGGGGGTACTGCCCGCCACAGGCCCGTATTCACTTGTCCTTGTCCCACAGCGCCACCCACGCGGCGGCACTGTTGGTGGTGGAAGACTTGAATTCAACCCGTCTTGATGAGGAAAGGACCTCCCTCCCATGCAATGGATCCTGAACGCCGAAGAGATGAAGGCTTGTGACGAAAAGGCCACCGGGGAACTGGGCCTGCCGTCCATCTGCCTCATGGAGAACGCTGGGCGCGGCTGCGCCGAGGCCATTCTGGACCACCTGGAGGAAGAGGGCGGCGCCCATGTGACCCTGTGCTGCGGCAGCGGCAACAACGGCGGGGACGGCTATGTGGTGGCCCGCTGCCTGGCCAACGCCGGCGTTGAGGTGACGGTGCTGAGCACGGTGCCCGGCACGCGTTTGAAGGGCGACGCGGCCGTTATGCGCCAGGTGGCGGAACGCATGGGACTGGAGATCCTGGATCTGGACGATGAGAGCGAAGTGCCGGATCTGCGGGAGACGGACTTGATTGTGGATGCACTGCTGGGAACCGGCGCCAGCGGAGCTCCCCGAGGCGTGGCCGCACGGCTGATTGCCGCCATGGGCGACGGTTCCGTGCCTGTGTGGAGCGTGGACATTCCCTCCGGCGTGGATGCCAGCACGGGGGAAGTGGCGGGCGTGGTGGTGCAGGCCGCCCACACCCTGTGCATGGCGGCGCCCAAGCGCGGGCTGTTGCTGCCACCGGGACGGGATTTCACCGGCGAACTGAGCATTGTGGACATTGGCTACGAGTTGGAGAGCCTGCTGGAAGGCGAACCCTGGGCCATGGCGGATCCCCACGAGCTGGCGGCCCTTCTGCCGCCCCGCGCTCCCAGCGGTCACAAGGGCGATTTCGGCAAGGTGCTGGTGCTGGCGGGCTCGCCGGGCATGGGCGGAGCCGCCATGCTCTGCGCCAAGGCCGTGCTGCGCGCCGGGGCTGGCCTGGTGAAGCTGGCCGCCACGGAGGAAACGCTGGCGCCCATCATTGGGCACATGCCGGAAGTGATGAGCCTGCCCCTGCCGGAGGAGAAGGCCGCCCTCCGTCTGGAGCGCCTGTTGAAGGCGCTGGAGTGGGCGGATTTGTTGGCGGTGGGTCCGGGCCTGGGGCGTTCCAAGGACACGCTGGCCCTGGTGCGGGATCTGGTGCTGCAAAGTCCCATACCCGTCCTGGTGGATGCCGATGCCCTGGAAGCTTTCCGGGGCAAGGCGGAATTGCTGGGTGAGGCGGAATCGGCCCTTTGCATTACGCCACATTCCGGAGAGTTTGACCGCCTGACCGGCGGCGCCGAGAGTGATTCCCCCCACGCCCGCGCCATGCGTGCCCAGGCTTTGGCCACGGAGCTAGGCCTGACAGTTGTGTTGAAGGGCGCGCCCACCGTGGTGGCCATGTCCACAGGGGATTTGCTGGTGAACGGATCCGGCAACGACGGTTTGGCCACGGGCGGCACCGGCGATGTGCTCACCGGACTGCTGGCGGGCCTGGCCGTGCAGGGCATGGAATTGGATCAGGCGGCATTGCTGGCCTGCCATGTGCACGGACTGGCTGGGGATATTGTTGCTGAACACATTGGCCATCATTCCCTTACCGCCCCCGATGTGCTGGAGGCGCTGCCTCTTGCCCTGAAAGCGCTGGCCGAGGACGCCCATGTTCATGACCATGATCACGAGGGCTGTTGTGGCGGCGCCTGCCACTCAGACGAGGGCAAGGGTGACGGTTGCTGCGGAGCCCACGCGTGAAGTTGGGTGAGCGTCTGGATCGTTTGCCGCACGCAGTGGAGTTGGCGGCCCTGCCTCTGGCCCTGCTTGTTGTTTGGCTGGGCAGCTCCATTCCCTCCAACAGTTTGCCCAACCTGCAGATCTTCAGCCAGGACAAGCTGATCCACTTCATGGAGTACACAGGACTGGGTCTGGCCTTCTGGATCAGCGGACGCCGCCACTGGCTTCGCCTGTTGCGCAGCCGCTGCACCACAGGCTTTTGCGTCCTGACCTTGGGACTGGTTCTGCCCGGCGCTTTGTGGGCCGCCAGCGACGAGTTCCACCAGCTTTTCGTGGGGCGGGATTGCAGCATTTGGGACTGGCTGGCGGATGTGTGCGGCCTGATGCTGGCATCCTGGCTAGTGCGCAAAAGCGTGTAGCATGTCCCACCCCCCTGCCACTTTGGTGGAAAGGCGGGACGGGAAGGCCTTGCTCTCCTTATGTTGGGGCGTCAGGCGCTTGGCACGCCGGACCAGGGTGGTACTCCACGGGCCCGCCCTTGTCAGCCAGGCGGAACAGGCCCAAAATTGGTGGCGCAGAAAGAAACTTTGCGCCGCAACCTGGCGGCCCGACCCGGCGTTGGGCGGCTGTTGGCAGCCCGTCAGGAGGATGGGAGCCGGCTTCAAACATCAAGTGGAGGCATCATGTTGAACAAGGTCCACCTCATCGGGCGCCTGGGAAAGGACCCCGAATTCCGCACCACCCCCAGCGGCATTGCCGTGGCCACCTTCAGTCTGGCAACAGATGAAAAGCGCAAGAATGACAATGGCGAGACCACTTCGAAAACGGAGTGGCACAAGATCGTCGCCTTCCGCCGCCAGGCCGAAGTGGCGCGGGACTACCTGCGCAAGGGCGCGCTGATCTATCTGGAAGGCAAAATCCACTACGACAGCTACGAGAACAAGGAAGGCCAGAAGGTTTACACCACAGAGATCACTTGCGACAATTTCCAGATGCTGGACAGCCGCACGGATCGTGGTGGGGACACTGTGGACCGCTCCAGCAGCCAGGAGCGCAGCTACAAGCCCACCAGCGCGGTGGAAAGCAATATTCGCGGTGGCGGCGGTGGCGACGATTTCGCCTCCGATGAGGATCTGCCCTTCTAGATTCCATCACCAGGCCCACACCCATCGCCCCTCCCGCTCTGCGACGAGGGGCGATTCTATTGTGTGGCAATCACTTCACCAGCAAGAGCTTCACGGCCTCGCGCCTGTCTCCCGCTTCCAGCAATGCCACATGAAGTCCCGCCGCCAGGGCCTGGCCATCCACGCGCACCCGGTGCAAGCCTCCCGCCAAATCCGCGTCCAGCAGCCGGGCCACCTGCTGGCCCGCCACATTCCACAGCCCCAGACGCACATGGGTTGGCGCGTCCAGCTGAAAGCTTAGTTCCGTGTCAGGATTGAACGGGTTGGGGTGCGCGCGCAGTCCAAAGCTCTGTGCCTTGGTTCTGGGCAGGGACAGATCGCTGGCTTGGTAAAGCGTGTCCGCCTCCACCTCGAAAGCATCATCCACATCGAGCGGCAGCACCAGGCTGCCCTGGCCGTTTGGACCTTCATAAACAAAGCGGTGCAGGCGGCGGGTGCCATCGTCAAAGGTGAAGCGGAAGGCCTGCTCATAGATGGGCATCCCCAGATGGGCCACCCACACCCGGCTTTGGACAAGGGCGCGGGGCGGCAGGAGGCCACTCCAGTCGCTTTCGTGGGCGGGCCCTTCCATCCAGCCCTGGGGCGACACGGGATCCCCGCGCAGCACATCCCAGGACCAGCGCAGCGTACCCCCGGCGGACTGGGGCTGGTCCAGGAAGTGGTGCAGGGCTTCCACCACCAGCAAGCGGCGCGGAGCTTCGCCTTCATTCCACAGACCCACACTGTCCCACACTTTCAGGCTCTCAGGGTGCCCTTCCGTGAACCACCACGGCCGCTGATAATGGTCCAGCGCCACATGGCCGGCGGCGTCCCAGGCGGGGCCACCCGGGGGCGGCACGGCCTCCACGGGCACGCGCATGGCGAAAAAGCTGTTCTGCACCAGAGTCTCGTCATCGGGCCAGGTGTCCAGGAGGAAGCTTAAGTGCAGGAAACCGCCGGAGACCTCCTCCGCCAGGCTGGCGCCCACTTCACTGGCGCATTCGCCCGGCAGGCAACCGGGCGTGGCGCTTTGGGTGATGTTCACCGCCGGGCCCCAGTGGAGGCCACCATCCGCCGAACAGGCCATCCACAGCTCGCCATTGGGTTGTCCCGCGCTGCACACATCCAGGCGGCTGAAGGCGTTCCACATGGCGTAGAGGTGTCCGGACAAGGGGTCGTGCGCCAGCTGCACACGATCCCGCCCCACGCGGAAGATCTCCGGCCAGGGGATCTCGTCCTCCTCATCCTCCCCGCACATCCAACCGGCGATGCGACTCCACTGACCCGTGGCCACATCCAGGTGCCACAGGCCGCTGTGCATGGAGGCGTCCACCACCGGCGTGGCGGTGATCTCCCCCGTGGACAGATCCTGAAAGCGTAGGGTGTCCGGCATAAGACGCGGTGTGGTCAGGGCCACATGGAGGCGGGGCGGCGAGGCGTTGTCGTAAAGGGCGTCGGCATCCCGGTAGGCATAGGCGCCGCAGCGCATGGGGCCGCGGCCATCGGCGCAGTGGCTGCGCGTCAAGTTCAGTGTGTCGCCTTCCTGGGCCAAGGCGCGCAGGTTCACGAACGTGTCCCGCGCTTCCACCAGGTAGAGATCCATGCCCCACTGGGGAGCATCCTGCAACACGATGGAGGGAGTGCAGGGCGCCTGGCGCAGAAAGAGCAGGGCACCGGCGGGCTCCTGTTGGGCGGTGGACAGCGCCGCCGCCAGCACATTGCCTCCGCCGGACACGAGGGTGGGGCCTGGCGAGGTCTGGCCGTCCATGCTGAGGTCAAGCCACAGGGAGTCCTGTCCCGCCACGCGTGCAAGGCCATGGATCTGGTCGCGGTAATCCACGGCGATGTAAGGGCTTTGCAGGGTGGCCTCCGTGGCGCCGCCCAGCAGGAAGGCCAGGCTGCAGCCCTGGAAATCCGTGCCGAACCAGCCCTGGGAGCTGCCCAGTCCCGCCACGCCACTGTGCGCGGGCAGACCGTTGATGGGCGCGGCGCCCGTGCAGGCGGCGCTGGGATAGCCGGTGGCCTGGTTGATGATGGTCTCCGGCCCGCTTAGCGTGCCATCGGGAGCCAGGCACCAGGCGCGGGGACGACGGTCGGTGGAAGTGGCGCCCGTCAGGTACACGCCGTGCACCACGCCATTACCATCCACAGCCAGCAAGCGCCCCGTGCTGCTGCCGCGCACGCGCTGGGACAGGGTGCCTTCCAGGAGAAAGGTCTCAAAAGGGTAATCGTCCACACGACGGGAAGCCAGAGCCTTGGCCGCCAGGGGCAAGGTGTCGGCATCGGGGTCCATCCAGGCGGTGGAGAAATCCCGACGCAGCGCGGTTGTGTGGGCGGAGAAGGCTTGTTCAGCCAGAGCCAACAAGACAAGGATCAGGAAAGACGCGTGATTGGGCATCTTCCATCAGCGCCGCTTGCGCCGACGGCGGGCACGGTCCTCCGCATCCTCCGGCGGAGTTTGCCACCGCAGCTCCGCCGCCACAGTGGGATTGCCCTCCTCCGGATGGAGCACCATGGGAAGTTCCTCCTCCTGGGGACGCGCGGCAAACAGAGCGCGGGGCGATGTGCTTTCCATCTCGTCCAGCAGTTCGCCCATG
>CAIWAD010000137.1 GCA_903910645.1 uncultured bacterium
CTGCATCAAGCCTAAGAACGCCGCACCTGCAACTTTTTTCGAAAGTGCGGAACCTCTCCACCCAGCGCGGGTTAAAGGGATCCCTGACCTCGATGAGAGCAGGGCCGTTCCAACCGACCTCACCTACCTCCGTTTGCCGCATCTGCGGCACTTACCTGTTCCAGTGACAAGCAGCCGGTCCGCTTCTGCGGAAGGGATTCGGCTGTCCAATCCGGAGGTCATTTCCATGTTCACGCGCCAACGCGAACGCCAGTCTGTCATGGCCGGCATGCTCCTTACCTATCTGGTGCTGCTTTTCTTCGCCGCGGGATGCAGCCAAAACCCCTCCTCCAGTCCGGCAGAACTGGATCCGCCTGACAAAGTCCTCATGCTGGGCGATGCGGCGGTTCTGCCGGAGGGCCAACCCTTGGGCACAAACGCGTGTATTGATTTCAAACTGCTGTGGTGCCTGATTTTTCCGCCCTTTTGCTGGGAAGAGCCATTCCCTCAACCTGAGTACGCCTGGGGCGGTCACGACTTCACGCCCGATCCGGAAGAGGTCCCTGCAATGGCCGCTTTTCACAATGCCTGCCTAAGCGCCTGGCGCTTCTCTGAACGCAGCGCGGATGGCCTGATGCGCACATTCGAGGCGGAGGCTGTCCAGGCGGGGCTGGACCATCATTTGGACGACAAGTCGCGCAAGGAAGCGTCGCAGATCTTCACCTCCTTGATGAAAGGCGAAGTCAGCCCCGACATGGTTCCCGGCCCAAACACCGTGCGCAAGCTCTTCGTCTACCGCCCATTGCCAGGTCCTTTTCCCCAGCCTGAGCCCATGTTTAGCATGCTGGAGGCTCTGGAGGATGGTATCAGTCAGCAGGAAGTGAAAGACTGGCAATCCTTTGCCCAGAGCCTGCGCCAGGCCGACCCCAAGGAATACTGGGCCGCGTCCATGATGGCCGCCTCCGTTACCTGGTGGCACGACTTCAGTGAAGATGTGGGTGAAGACTGCTCCTGGGGTGTGTTCGCGGACTTGGCGGCCGTCCAGGTGTGTCCTGACCCGAATGTGGTGGCCATCGCCAGCCTGGCCGGTGCCCTGGTTGACTTCTACGAACACTTTTGGCCAAGCGAAAAAGACTGATTTCATCAGCCTGACAGGGGCCGGTGGACCAAGGGGTCCGCCGGCCGCTCTTCATTTGGTGCAGGCATCCAAAAGCTTGCGCAGGGCTGCCGCCACCTGCTCCACAGAAATGGCGCGCATGCATTCCATGCCTTCGCAAGGCTCAAGCGGAAACTCAGAACTGAAGCAAGGTGCGCAGGAAGGTGTGGATGCCAGCACCACATGATCGGGGTAAGCGGAGACTTCCCGCGCCACAAGGCCGCCGTAGAGAATCACCGCCGGGCACTCCACAGCCTTGGCCAGGTGCATCAGGCCACCTTCCAACCCAAGAAAGGCGCTGGCATTGGCCAACAGGGCCGCACTTTCACGCAGAGACAGGCCACGCAAGTCATGAACACGCTTCAGCAAGGGATCCACAGGAGATCCGATTTGCACGAATTTTGGCCCATCCCATTGATCCACAAGCTCTTGAAAGCGATCGCAACCCCATTCCTTGCGATTGCTGCAAAAACCGCGCTTTCCCACGGGACACAAACAGATATAGGTGCCATCCACCCTTCGTCGGGCGGCCTCCCGCTCCCGAGGCAGAAGTGTCAACTGTGGTGGGCTGGCGGAATCCAGTCCAATGCTGTGAGCCAACTGGGTGTAGAGTGAGTGCTTTTCACCCGGAAGCACGCGGTAACGAGGTTTCAGATGCCGGCTTGTTGTGGACCAATGGGCGCGGGTGGCCCAGGCCACATGGGGATGGTGACGAAAGAGCTCGGGAAAGGCGGTCTCCACCACAATGCGATGGCGGGGAAAGCGCAATCTCAACGCTGGCAACAGTGTGCTGAGCAAGAGGTTGTCACCCATGGCGCGGGAACTGCGGCGCAGGAAGATCGTGCGTGGGCGCAACATCCAGAACAACAGCGAGATGTGCTCCAACAGCGGCATGCATTCTCCCTTGTTCGGCCATTGCGGCGGACACCACGCCACCGGGGAAGGTACTACTTTGGACATCCCAACACTGAAGGAGGGTGGAGTGAAGCTATTCGCCTGGATTGCCTATTGGAAACTGTTGCGTACCAAGCCTTTTCGCTATCGGGCGCTTTTTCGGGAAATCAACGCCCACAAGCCACGCCGCCTGGTGGAGATTGGTGTCTTCAACGGTCACCATGCGGCACAGATGATCCAGACCGCAGCCCTTCACCATCCAATGGAAAAGGTTGAATACTACGGTTTTGACCTTTTCGAGGATCTTACCCCGGAATTATTGGACTACGAGAAGTCCAAGCAGCCGCCCACCCGCGCCCAGGTTCAGGCCATGCTGGAGAGAAGCGGCGCGCGCATTTCTCTTATCAAGGGCAATACCCGGGAGACTTTGCCTGCCCAGGCTTCCGCCTTGGGCGTGGTGGACTTCATCTTCGTGGACGGCGGACACAGTGTGGAGACCATCCAGTCGGACTGGGAACACATCCAGCCACTCATTGGCCCGCACACGGTGGTCATCTTTGATGATTTCTATGAAAACAAGGCCCAGGATGTGGAAGGCTCCGGCTGCCAGGGGATCCTGGGCGCCCTGGATCCCGCCAAGTGGCAGGTGGAGGTGCTGGAACCCGCCGACCGTTTCCTGAAGGAATGGGGCACCCTGGTGGTGAAATTCGCACGGGTGCGCCGCCGGGCCTGATCAGGGACGCGCCAACTGGGTGAACACCTCTTCCAGGCGCCGGGCCTCCTCCTCCACGCCAAAGACCGTGCGGGCCCGCTGCAAACCATGGTGGGCCAGTGCGGCGCAACGCTCCCCATCCTCCAGCAGGGCAAGCATTGCCTGCTCCAGGGCCGCGCTGTCCCCTGGAGGCACCACAAGCGCCGCAGGCGTCTCACCCATGGCCTCGCGCACGCCGGGGAGATCGCTGGCCACCACAGCCAGACCCGCCGCCCAATACTCGATGAGAGTGTTGGGGAATCCCTCATGAAGGGAGGGCAGAATGCCAATGCGTGCCAGCCGCAGGGCGTCCGAAGCGGGTCGGATGAAGCCCGGCATGCGCACGCTGTCCTCCAGACCCAGCTCCCGCACACGATCCCGCAGCCAGTCCTCCAGCGGACCTTCACCCACCAGGTCCAGCTGCGCCGCGTGGCCGGATTGACGCAACCGCTGAAAGGCCACCAGCAGCGTCTCCAGGCCCTTGCCGCCCGCCAGCCGACCCAGACAGACAAGGCGCGCGGCCTGCCCCGAGTCCACCGGCCCGCGGGGAGCCTCGGCCGCATTCCACGATACAGCCACCTGCTCCGGCAAAATCCAGGCAAAACGCGCCAGCAGTTCCTGTCGCATGCCGTGGGCGGGCACCAGGATGCGCGCCACCAGCCAGCGGTGCACCCCGCGGCGGATCCAGGTGTCGCGGAAATCGGTGGCGGACCCCACCCGATGCACCACCGGCACGCCGCACAGGCGCGCCGCCGCACCCGCGGTGGACAGATCCCGCCCCGTGTTGCACACCACCACCTCGACACCCGTGCGCCGTATGTAGCGGGCGAAGCGGAGAATGAGCAGGGGAGACCAGGAAGCCCCAAAAGCACAGGGCAGAATGGGCAGGCCGGCCTCGCCACAGGCCGCCAGGAAGGGATCGCCCTTGCGGCCGGCCACGCACACATCGTGGCCCCGCGCAGCCAGTTGCCGGGCACAGCGCAGACTCCAGCTTTTCACTCCACCCCAGCGGCGCGTGCTGTTCACCAGAAGAATGTTCACCGGTGGGACCCCATGAACGATGTGACCCAGACTCCCTGGGCCGTGGCCAATGCTTCCACCACTTCCCACACGGCATCCACTGGAA
>CAIWAD010000138.1 GCA_903910645.1 uncultured bacterium
CCAGGGCAGGCAGATCACCGTGGGTGAGGATCCGCGCATCACACGCAGTGGCCGTTGGCTGCGCGCCACCAAGCTGGATGAGCTTCCCCAGTTGGCAAATGTTCTAAAAGGGGACATGAGCTTTGTGGGCCCTCGCCCGGAAGTGCCGCGCTATGTGGCGTACTATACCCCGGAGGAGCGTCAAGTGCTGGAGTTGCGCCCGGGAATCACGGACCTGGCCTCCATCAAGTACCGCAACGAGGCGGCAATCCTTGCCCGGGCCACGGATCCGGAGCACACCTACATCCATCAGGTCATGCGCGACAAACTGCGCATCAATCTGGATTATGCCCGTCGGGCCGGTTTGCTGGCGGATCTTGGGGTGGTTTTGTTGACCCTGAAGGCGCTGGTGAAGGGAAGCGGAGAAGAAGATCAGAAATCTGAATAAGTCTTGAAGTTCAAGCTGACTTTGCTTTACTTGCAGCGGGCAGCGCGCTTTCGTTGGTGCGCCTGCACCTGGATAGCACGGGCCAAGCCGAAGGAATCGCGTGGATTTTCTTGAGCGCCTGAACCCTTATCGCCGCGTTCTCCTGCTCCTGATGGATGTGGGGATTGCGCTCATATCCCTCTTTTTGGCCTTCCTAATTCTGGGAAAAGGGGATGTGATCGGCGATCAGCAAGCCCCTTTGATGCAGGGCCTGCTCCTCATGGCGGTGGTTCGCCTGGTGGTGTTCAACTTCAGCGGCCTCTATCGGGGCATCATGAAGTACGCGTCCATCGACGACTTGAAGAACATCTTTCGCGCGGTATCCCTGGGCAGCCTGCTCTTCGTGGTCATGCTGCTCGTTCTGCGGGCTTTCCATGTGGGAAGCTTCTCGAGTTTCCCCAAGTGGGTCCTGCCGCTGGATTACCTGCTGAACATCTTTTTCATCGGCGGCAGCCGCTTCATGGTGCGCGCCCTGCGCAGCTACCGCCCCAGCGCGGTGCCGGAAGCCGCCCGCGTGGTGATTGTGGGGGCCGGGGACGCGGGCGAGTCCATTCTGCGTGAAATCCACTTCAATCCGCGCTCCCATTACGAAGTGGTGGGCCTGCTGGACGACGACCCCAACAAGCGGCACAAACAGATCCACGGCGTGCTGGTGCTGGGCAGCACGCACGATCTGGAAGATGTGTTCAGCACCTATGATGTGGACCAGGTCTTCATTGCCGTGCCCAGCGCCCCGGCGGAACTCATCCGACGCATTGTGGACCAGTGCCGCGCCCACAACATCCTCTTCCGCAAGCTGCCCGGCGTGAGGGATCTGCTGGATGGCAAGGTGACCATGAGCCAGTTGCGCGAAGTGCAACTGGAGGATCTGTTGGGGCGTGATCCGGTCAGTCTGGACCTGCTCAGCATTGGCCGTTACCTCAGTGGCAAGGTCGTGCTGGTCACAGGGGCCGCGGGCAGCATTGGCAGCGAGTTGTGTCGCCAGGTGCTGAACTTCGAACCTGTGCGTCTGGTGTGCTACGACCACAACGAGAACGGCCTGTACACCCTCATGCAGGAGTTCAGCGCCCGCCCCGACCGGGATCGCATCCTGCCCGTGGTGGGCAGCATTGTGGAAGCCGGACGCGTGGAATGGCTTTTCCGCTTCCACCAGCCGGATGTGGTTTTCCATGCCGCCGCCCACAAACATGTACCCATGATGGAGCGCAACCGGGACGAGGCCGTGCGCAACAATGTGCTGGGCACGCGCCTGTTGGCGGAAGCCGCCCATCGTCACGGCGTGGGCAAGTTCGTGATGATCTCCACGGACAAGGCCGTGAATCCCACCAGCACCATGGGCGTGTGCAAGCGCGTGGCCGAGCTGCTGGTGCGCGAGCTGGACAGCCGCAGCCAGACCCAGTTCATGACCGTGCGCTTTGGCAACGTGCTGGGCAGCGCGGGCAGCGTGGTGCCCCTGTTCCGCACGCAAATCGCCAGGGGTGGACCCATCACCATTACCCACCCGGACATCGAGCGCTACTTCATGACCATTTCCGAAGCCGTGCAGCTGGTCATCCAGAGCGCGGCCCTGGGCGAGGGTGGCGAGATTTTCGTGCTGGACATGGGCACGCCCATGAAGATCATCGATCTGGCGCGCAACCTCATTACCCTGAGCGGCCTGCAGGAGAAGGTGGACATCGACATCGAGGTGGTGGGCCTGCGCCAGGGCGAAAAGATGACCGAGGAGTTGTGGGTGACAGGCGAGCGCCTTCTGCCCACGCGCCATGTGAAAATCCGCGTGGCGGTGCCCGACCAGGAGGCGGAAGCCGTGGCCTTGAATGGTCGCCTGGAGAATCTGCTGGCCGCCGTGGACAATGGCCGCGAAGGCGAGATCCTGCGCCACCTGCAGGAGCTGGTGCCCACCTACACGCCCGTGCAAGGGGACAACAAGCGTTTTTAGCATTGGGCAGGCTGGGTTCCGTGAAAGGATTCGCCCAAGCCTCCTGGCCCCAGCTTGAAGCTGCGCCACGCCGGATGGACATCTCGCAGGAGCTCTTCGAAAATCCGGTTCGCCAGATGCGTCAGAAGCGCGAAGCCGCCAAGCCCGGCTGGCCCCCAAATGCTGCGCGCCTTCCCTTCCCGCTTCGTACTTTCCCACCGTCTTCCGTGTGAAGGCCGGCACGGCCTGTGCCGATGAGGATGCTTCCGGCGGAGGCGGGATCACGGCGCCCTGTCCTCCCAACCGAGTCCGCACCGCAGGAAAGGTGTTTCCATGCTTCTTCGCTTTCTCGACCAGGGTGCGCACGCTGTGGTGGCAGGCTCCATCCGGCGATTGCCCGCCTGGCTGACGATCCTTGTCCTGCTTGTCCTGCACGCCCTGCCGGGCCACACCCTTCAACAACGCATTCTATCCCAATCCGGGAACTCCATTACCCTGCGCATAGAAGGCGCGGATGTGGAGGCCCACGTGCTGGAGGCGGATGGGCTGGCCCACGCGGCTCCATCCTGTCCCGGTGCCGCGCTGTTCCAGGAAGGTGAGCTTACCTGGCTGAGCGCGCCGGTCATGGTGGCGGTGCCACCGGGCCGTCGTCCTGTCATGCGCGTGCTGTCCCGAAGCCTGGTGGAGGAGAGGGACTGGCCGGCGCCGGCGCGCATGTCTTCCGCCGACAGTGTTCACAGGCAGCTTGAAGGCCTTCCCGTGGAGCCTGGCGTGCGCTTGCTTGATCTGGGCTGGATGCGCAGCCAGAAAGTGCAGCGTCTGGCAGTGGATCTGGCCGTGCACCAGGGATCCTGGCAACGACTGCGCAGTGTGGATGTGGAACTTGTCTTCCAGGAGGATCGCCGGGAGGCGGATCGTCTGGCCCTGGCGGCCCAGCGCCCCGCACGCCCCTGGCGCGAGTCCCCCGTGGTGGAGCGCCAAATGGACCGCCTGCTGGTGAACGCCGGACAGGCGCGTGCCTGGCGGCGGGATCCGGCCCAGTTGGCGGAAACAGCCGCGCAAGGCCTTGCCGGGGCCACTCCCTGGCTTGACGGGGACTTTATCACGCGCATCATGGTGGACAAGGATGGTCCTGTGCGCGTCACGGGTGAGGACCTGCGCAAGGCGGGGGTGGAGTTGTCCCAGGTGGATCCGGCCTCCCTTTCCTTGTGGGCCAATGGCATGGAGATTCCCCTGCTGATGAACGATGGTGGCGACGGAGAGTTATCAAGCTCGGACCATTTCATCTTCCTGGGGCGCTATCGTCGGGGTGATGCTTTCCCAACCAGCTTTGACGGCCCGGAACAGGCCTATTTCCTGAAGTGGGGAGAGGGCACGGGACGGCGCTTCCTGGAAAGTTCCGCCGCGCCGGTGGACAGCTTGCCGGACCTGGAACATTACCGCCATGTTCAGCACTACGAGACCAACAGTGAATGGCTTCCCCTTGAGTTCGAACCCTTGCCCCCCCACCAGAGCGACCATTGGGTCTGGCGGCAGTTCAGCGCTGTGGGTGCGCCGGCCACCTTCTCACTGAACCTGTCGCTGGAGGATGCCACCGGGGGACTGGAGCAGGTGCTGGACCACATCCGCTTTGCCATTCGCGGCAACTCGGGCGTATATACCACGGGAGCGGACCACCATGCCATTGTGCGACTGGACGGCCAGTGGGTGGGGGATGTGGAAGCCAACAACCAGCAGGAGGCCATTTCCTCCTGGTTTCCCCTGGAGGCCGGGGCGCTGGGCAACCGTAGCACCATCTCCCTGGATTTCGAACTGCCCTTGGATCGCGGGGAGGAGTCGGATTTGATCCATCTCAACTGGGTTGAGCTGGACTATCGCCGCCGCATGAAGCCCCAGGCATCGGGAACGCTGATCCTGCCGGCGGAACAGGCTGCGGGCGGCAATCTGCTGGTGCAGGGACTGCAGGACTTGAACCCCTTGGTGCTCTGCGAGGATGGCCGCCGCTTCCTGGGCGGACAAGCTGTGGCGGGCAGACCGGATGCCCTGCGCCTGCACACAGGAGAGCTGGGCGGCGACCTGATGGTGGTGAACACAGCCAGCCTGGCCGGTCCAGCGCGCATTGTGCGCCATGCCAATGCCCGCTTGCACGATTTGGACCAGCAGGCGGACATGTTGGTGGTGGCGCCGCTCGCTTATCACGAGAGCCTGGGTGAGCTGGTGGACTTCCATTCCAGCCAGCATACCGTGGCCCTGGTGGATATTGAGGCCATCTACAGCGAATTCGGCCAGGGCATGCCCAGCGCCCAGGCCTTGCAGGATTTCCTGGGCTATTCCGCCACACGGTGGCAGGCCCCCACACCGGCCTTTTTGACCCTGGTGGGGAAGTCCAGTGTGGCCAATGCCATCAAGCTGGAGCGCGAGCCCAGCTACCGCACCCAGGTGCCTGGCTGGTGGGTTCACACCAACAGTTCCGGTGCCGCCGCCTCCGATGAGATTTTCACGTACATCACCGGACAGGATACGGTGTGGACCAACACGGCCCACACCAGCTGGAGCGCCATCATCCCGGACACTTTCCAGGATGTGATGGTGGGGCGCATCTCCGTCAATACCCTTTCCCAGTTGGACGCCTATCTGGCGAAGCATCGCCAGTATCGGGAAGGCAGCACGGCGGGCGCCTGGATGGAAACCCAGGTGCATGCGGCGGACGGCGGCAACGATCAGGTATTTGAAGTGGGCAACGAGCTGGTTTCCCGCTTTCTGACGCCCCGGGATTTCCCGGTTGCCCAGCTGCATGTGCGCACAAGCTCACCCTGGCATGGCGGCGCCCTGGACTTCATCGACCTCTTCAACGAAGGCTGCAGCGTGCTGAACTACAACGGGCACGGCTCACGCAGCATTTATTCCTCCAGCAGCCTCTTCCGCGCCACGGACATCCGCTTCCTGCAAAATGCCGGCGCCTATCCCATTTGCTTCGCCTGGAGCTGCAGCGTGGGCGACTTCGACAACCCGGACTCCACATCCCTGTCCGAGCTGCTCATCCGCAAGCCCAATGGCGGCGCCATCGCTTTCTACGCATCATCGGCCAAGGCCACCATCAATGTGGACAACCCGCTGATGACGCACTACTTCTTCAACCATTACGATCCAGCGGCCTTGAGTTTTGGCGAGATCGTGCAATTGACGGAGAACACCCTCCTGCTCAGCCCGGGCACCAGCGATGTGGTGCACATGTACAACCTGCAGGGGGATCCGGCCCTGGTGCCAGCATTGCCCCGACTGAAGCTTCGCACCCAGCCGGAAATGCTGCTCTTGGCGGATGGGGAAGCCGCCACCTTCACCGTGTCCACAGATCCCCCGGGCTTGTCCGGCACCCTGGAGATCACCTTCCAGCCCCGGGCCGAGCGCCCCGCCAATTTCCAGGGCAGTTTGCGTCGCACCTGGAGCCAGACCTTCACCGATGGTCAGGAAATCACGTTGAGCCTGCCATCCATCGCGGAAGCCCGCGAGGCACGCATCCTTCTGGGCATGAATGTGGAGGGCCAGCGTGCCACAGGGCAGATTCCCGTCTTCCTGAACCTGTCCTACGCAGGCCTGGGCGGCCACAGCCCTGATCGGGGAGTGGCGGGCATGCCCATGTCCCTGTCCTTCCACAGCCCCTTGAGCGTGGATTCGGTGCTGGTGCTGACCAGCTTCCAGGCAGACAGCCTGCGCAACATGTGGATGCCGCGCACGGGCACAGGGAGCTTCACACGCACCATCCGGGCTCTGCCCGAATACCGCTCCAACACCTACCGCCTTCTCACGGCGGACTGGCTGACGGATTGGGATGTGGATGTGAGCATCTGGCCGGTCTTCCAGATGAATGGCCTGCTTTACCGCTATCGCATCTACGATGGCGAGCCTTATGAGGATGTCAACGGCGACGGCGGCTTCGATGCCGGCGAAAGCTACACGGACGAGAACGACAACGGACAGTGGGATCCTCCCGGCGAGTCCTTCAACGATGCCAACGGCGACGGCGTGCGCCAGTCCACGGAGGCCTTCGAGGACTTGAATGGCAACCAGGTGCGTGATGGTTATGTGGAGCTGCCCGGCGCCTTCGTGAGCGTGTTGCAGAATGAGCGCATCTCGGCCCAGGACACGCTGCTGGCCCTGAGTGCCGCCGACGACAGCCTGCTCACCGCCCTGCGCTGGACCATCTCCGCCTCACAGGCCTTCGACAGCGCCCGGGTGCGCCTGAGCCATTGGACAGGGGACAGTCTGTGGACTCGCCTGTGGGATGGCCAGCTGGCGGCTTTCTCCGGCACCCAGGACTTCCGCCAGCGCGTGTCACTGACACCTGGCTTCCACCAGCTGCGCTTTGCGGCCGGGCCCTTGATCCGCAATGGTGAACCATTGGTGGGCGTGGACAGCCTGGTGTTGTCGGATACCTTCCACTTGGTGACGCCGCAGGACGGCTCCGGCGGAGACATGCCGCTGGACCTCGGTGGCCATTGGCGGATCCAGGCGCCTGCGGGCAGCCTGGCCCAGCCCCTTCAGTTCACTCCACGATGGGGCGACGCCAACATCTTGCGCCTGCGTGAAAGCAGCACGGGCCAGCCCGGGCTGGGTTATCTGCTGGCCTTTGGTTCCGATAGTTTGTGGAAGCCCCTGGATCTGGGTGTGCGAGCGGGAGGAGCGGACAGCCTGCAGGCCATCTTGCCCACGGCGCGACTGCTGAATCGCCATCGGAACGGAGCCCTGTTCACCTTCCATGAAGGGCCATCCGACATTTATTCCGGCAGTGGACTGGCGCGCTGGGTGGCGGATCGTGGTTTGTGGGTGGTGCAGGAGGGAGTGTCCGACAGCACGGCGGAAGGGCAACTGCACAGCTGCACCTTGCCGGGCGCGGCCGGCTGGCTTGCGGCGGTGGCCTGGCGCGATGAGCAGGGTCCTCAGGTGGCCGCCCAGGTGGCGGGCCAGTGGTTCACCACCGGCGACATTGTGCCCAGGGAGCCGGTCTTCCAATTCCAGTTGCAGGACGAGAATGGCCTGGATCTGGGTGAGGGCCGTGAGGCTCCGCGCCTTTTCCTGGACGAGGTGGAAGTGCCCGCCGCCCAGCTGAACATGGGCCAAGGCACCACCAGCCTGGTGTTGCAGTACAGCCCTGGCGCGCTGGAGCCGGGAAGTACCCATTCCCTGCGCTTGCTGGCCCGGGACGCCCTGGGCAATGCCTCGGAGTCAAGCAACACATTCCGCGTGGCAACGGCCCTGTCCCTGGACTTTTTCGCCAACCACCCCAATCCCTTCCAGGGCGAGACGATCTTTGCCTGGCAGCTCAGCAACCGTCCCGGCAGTCTGCGTTTCGAGATTTACACGGCGGCGGGGCGACTGGTGCGGCGTCTGGAAGTGGCCAATCCCCGCGTGGGCTATGACGAACTGACCTGGGATGGTCGGGATCATCGTGGCCAACAGGTGGCCAATGGCGTGTACTTTGTGCGCGTGCTGGGCTCCGGCGGGGGCTCCATCGACGAGACCTTCAAGGTGGCGAGGCTGCAATGAACCACGGACGCCCCACAGGCCTGTGCGGCCCCGCGAAGCTGCTGGCCGCCTTCGCCATGGCTTTGGGTCTTGCCTGCAACGCCACATACGCCGGCGAGTACGCCGCCGACTTTGTCCAGCTGGGCACGGGAGCCGACGCCGCCGGCATGGCGGGCGCCTGGTCCACCAGCAAGTCCGGCGCCACCAGTTTCTTCTGGAATCCGGCCCTGGTGCTGGACGATCAACCGCTGAAGGCCTATCTGGAAGGTGTCAGTCTGTTCGACGGACTAAGTACCTACCAGAGTGCCGCCATCCAGCTGCGCATCCGTGAACGCTGGGCCCTGAGCGCTGGTGCCCAGGCCAACCTGGTGACGGACATCCCGCGCTACGCCGCTCTTGCCGGCGATCGAGACCTGAGCAATCCGGACGACCGCAGCGACGGTGAGGCGGACGGCGCTTTCAACAGTCGCAGCACGGCATTCACCCTGGGATTGTCCAGGGAGTTCTGGTTCGACATGCTGATGGGCCAGGGCTTGATGCGCAACAGGCTGCCCGCCCGCCTGGCTCTGGGGGCCAGTTTGCGACTGGTGGGTGAAAGCCTGGACAACGCCTCCGCCTCGGGCAATGGTGTGGATGTGGGCTTCAAACTGATGCTGGGTGAGCCCGTGCACGCCGGTCCCCGCGGGCGCAAGGAGCTGGTGCTCTCCGTGGCCAGGCACAATTTGGTGGCCCGGGACTTGACCTGGGACACGGCCAGCGAACATGGGGATCCCCTGCCTGGCGCCACCCGGGCGGGCATGTCCTGGCAGGACGAGTTTTCACGCCTGCGCCTGGGCTGGCGCGTGGCGGCGGAGTACGAGACCCTTTATGGTGGCGCCTGGCATTTTGGCACGGAGTGGGACTTGCGCCAGGCGCTTTACCTGCGCGGCGGAGTTTCCACGCCGGATTTCGGTGAGGCCAGTCTGGCCATGGGAGCGGGATTGCGCGTGAAGCACGCCCTGGTGAACTACGCTTTCAGCGCCCATGAACTGGGACCCAGCCATCGCGTCTCCGTGGAGTTCCGTTACTAACGGCTTGTGGACGGCCACTGGGGACAGGGCCAGCGTCCCATGAAACGCACTCTTCCCACTGAGCGACAAGTGGAAACCAACGGGCGTCTTGATCCTTGGGACCGGGCGCCTTATTTTGCAGACAAATCAGAACTAAAACAGTCCAAGAAAGGATGACCATGACCTGGTCCGATATGCCCAACTACGATCCCCAGGCCGTGAAGCCCATGCGCCAGGAGCTGGTGGCCGTGGGATGCGAGGAACTGCTGGACGCCGCCGCGGTGGATGACTTGCTCAAGCGCGGCGGCACCTCCCTGGTGGTGATCAACAGCGTCTGCGGTTGCGCGGCGGGCAATGCCCGACCCGGCGTGGCCCTGGCCTTGCAGAATGAGCGCATCCCCGACCATCTGGCCACCGTGTTCGCCGGCATGGAGAAGCAGGCCGTGAAGCGCTTGCGCGACCATTTGGGCGCCCTGCCCCCCTCCAGCCCCTATCTGGCCCTTTTCAAGGATGGCCAGGTGGTATGGACCCTGCCCCGTCCCATGATTGAAAGCCGCAGTGCCCTGGATGTGGCCACCGCTGCGGTGGGCGCTTTCAATGAACATTGTGGCCGGCCAGGTCCCAGCATTTCGCCGGAAGCCTTTGCGCAGCTGGGCTTCACCGCCACCTGCGGCTGCAGTTTGTAATCCCTGGCGGGCCCTTCCCCACCATGGGAGAGCTCCTTGCGCCAAGAGGGGCATGGCGATCAGACCTGTCATTCACGCAATAGCGGGAATCCATGCAGAAACGAGATCCCGGTTTTCGCTGGGATGGCTCTCTTGGTGGATTGCGGGGAGATTCCCAGGCTCGAGCGCGAGCGCTGCTGGGCGCAGCAGCGGGACTTGAAGCTGTCATTCCCGCGCAAGCGGGAATCTGTGCTGAAACGAGCTCCCGGCGTTCGCTGGGATGGCCCTCCTGGTGGATGCGGGGGATCACGAGACTTGAGTAGGAGAGCTGCTGCGGCAGGCCGTGCCTTTCCTACCTTTCCCTCCACATTCGACCAACGGGAATCACACTCATGCGCAGCCCCATCTTTCTTGCCACCCTTGCCATGGCGCTCAGCGTCCACGCCCAGGTGGTCACCTTGTCGCCAGCCCAGCCCCTTATCGGCCAGGCCTTGACCGTCACATACGACGCGGTGGCAGGCAGTCTTCCCGACAACGCCACCCAGGCCAGTCTCCATTGGGGCTTGCTGGATCCTGACACGGGGAACTGGAGCTTGCCGCCCGATTCCAATTGGCCGGCGGGATCCACCACGCCGGACGGCTTCGCCCTGCGCTCGCCCATGCCCGCGCTGGGCGGAGGCCTCTTCAGCGTCACCGTTCCCAGCACCACGCCCATGGAGCACATCGCCTTCGTGGTCACGGACGGCACCAACTGGGACAACAACGGCGGCGCCAATTGGGTGGTGGACTACATGGCCACCGACGTGGTCTGCTGGTGGAGTCCGCAGCAGCCCGAGACGGGCGATGTGGTGAGCGTGTTCTACAACACGGGGCCCGGCAGTCTGGGTGGGGCCATCCAACTCCACTGGGGCGTCAATGAGGTGGGCCACGGCAATTGGGACGAGCCGCCCCAGGCCATCTGGCCGGCGGGAACGGTCCCCGCCGGGGACGGCATGGCGGTGCGCACTCCCATGGTGGACCTGGGGGGCGGCGTGTGGGGGCTGCAGATTCCGGCGTCGGAAGGCATCAGCAGCCTGCACTGGGTCTTCACCACGGGCAGCGCCTGGGACACCAACGGTGGCCTGAACTGGGATCTTTATGTGGGCGAACCGCCGGTCTTCGCACAGGTGTGGCATCGCTTCCGCTTCGATCCGCGCAGCAGCTTCTATTCGGGCACTCGCCCTGTGACGCAAGCCGCCCTGGCGGGCACCATGAACGGCTGGAGCACCACGGCCACGCCTCTCAGCCTGCAGGCCGACGGCACCTGGATTGCGGACATGGTGCTGCAGGAGGGCGCCTACCAGTACAAGTTCGTGGCCAACGGCAACCAGTGGACGCCGGATCCGGAC
>CAIWAD010000139.1 GCA_903910645.1 uncultured bacterium
GGAAGTGGCGCTGGAGGAGGAATGCCTGAAGGTTTTCGCCCTGTACCAGCCGGTGGGTCGGGATCTGCGCCTGATGGTGGGCATCCTGAAGCTGAACAGCGACCTGGAGCGCATCGGCGACCTGGCGGTGAGTGTGGCGGGAAATGCCGGCCATTTGGACGCGGCGGGTCATCCGGAGCTGAAAGCCCTGCTGGCCCAGTTGGCGGCCCGCAGCCAGAGTATGATCCACCAGGGCCTGGACTGCCTCATGCGCCAGGATGCGCGTTTGGCCCTGGATGTGTGCGCCGCGGACGACGAGGTGGACGCCATGTATCACGCGGTGCGCGGCAGCATCCAGGACGTCCTGGCCGCCGGGGACGAGCCTCGGGACGTGGAGCGGGTGGAGGCCCTGCTGCGCATGGTGCACACGGCGCGCAGCCTGGAGCGCATGGCGGACCACGCCACAAACATCGCCGAGGATGTGATTTACATGGTGACGGGGGAGATTCCGCGTCACGGCGGCCATCTCGAGGTCCGCAGCTGGCTGGATCGGGATGGAGAAGATGCGGTAAAATCCGCAAGCTGATCAAACACTTACGACCCTAAATCACTGTTCCAACAAAGGAGTCCATCATGACCCGAGCCCTCTCTCTGTGCCTATTGCTCACCGCCACCGCCAGCCAAGCCGCGGATGTGAGCAGCCTCATTTTCTACGACTACACCCACGATGCCACTGAAGGCGGCACCGCGGATGGCGCGTTCAACATGGCCCGCGGTTATGTGACCGTGACGGGCGCTCCCTCGGAGAATGTCTCATACAAGCTGCAGGTGGACGCCGGCATGCTGAAGAGCTACACGCTGAAGTCCACTGGTCTTGGGGACTTCGTCGACACGGATGGTGACACGGTGGGCGTGAATGCCTACTCCCTTTCCGGCAGCGACGCAGGATTCTTCATGTATTTGAAGAATGCCTGCATCGACCTGAGCACGCCTTACGGCAAGTGGACCCTCGGCATGCAGGGCATGAACATGTTCAATGTGCAGGAGGCCACCTTCGGCAACCGCTTCCTGGAGAAGCCCCTCATGGACACGCGCGGCTTTTCCTCCAGCGCGGACCTGGGCGTGGGCTTCGGCAGGGAGTTCGGCCTGGTGAAGACCAGCGTGCTCTATACAAATGGCACGGGCTACAAGAAGGCAGAGGCGGACAAGTACAAGAAGCTCTCCGTGCAGGTGGCCGCCGGTGAAACCGCCTTGAGCAAGAAGGACGGCTGGAACGCGGGCGTGGTCTACAGCATGGAGCCCACCAGCGCCGACTACACGACCTCTGTGATGGGCCTGTTCGGCGGTTGGGCCGGCATGGGGCTGCGCGCGGGTTTTGAATTCGACAGCAAGACGGTGGGCGCCGCCACGGATGTGACCTCCACCATCCTGGGCTTCTACGGCGACTACAAGCTCAATTTCGCCCCGGGCGTGGCGATTTTTGGCAGCATGGACATCTATGATCCCGACACCGATGCCGATGCCGACAACAATGAGACCACCGTTCTTGCCGGTGTGAAGTGGGCCCCGTACAAGGGCGTGGTGATTGCCCCCAATCTGCGCACCACCACTTTTGAAGCCAGCGACCTGAAGGCCAAGACCTTGTACCGCATCAATTTCGAGTTCAAGGTCTGACCTGATCCAGCCTGGTTTCATCGCGGATGGGGCGCGTGTCACGCGCGTCCCGTCCGGTTCTTCCCACCCCTTGCACTTTCACTCGCCGGATTATCTCATCTTTTGCCGTCCACACATCATGTCCCTTGTCGCATGGGCACAGCGTTCATCTCACATCACATGCTGGGGCGCCAATAGGCGGAAGGTGGCGTGATACCGATCACCCAAGGAAAAGGAGCTCGTTATGACCAAGCGCATTCTGATGGGAGTCGTGTTGTCGGGTATGATGGCGGCTACGGTGCCGGCGGCGGATTTCAGCAGCATCATTTTCTATGAGTACAGCCATGACGCCACTGAAGGCGGCACGGCGGACGGCAAGTGGGAGAACACCCGCGCCTATTTGACCATGGCGGACAAGCCGGCGGACAATTTGTCCTACAAGCTCACCATCGATGCGGGCCGTGCCGGCGGCGATGCGGACGACAAGGCCTACGAGTATTTCGTGAAGAACGCCTATGTGGATTGGACCAACGGTTTCGGCAAGTGGTCCTTCGGCGTCATCCCCATGAACATGTTCAATGTGCAGGAAGGCACCTTCGGCCACCGCTTCCTGTCGGCGCCCATCATGGACAACCACAAGTTCTCCGCCAGTGCCGACTTGGGCATGGGCTGGGCCAAGAGCTTTGGCCTGGTGAATACCAGCCTGACCTGGACCAACGGCGTGGGCTACAAGAAGGCCGAGGACGACAAGTACAAGAAGCTGGCCATCCAGGTGCTGGCAGGTGAGAGCAACCTGAGCAAGAAGGACGGCTGGAACGCCGGCGTGGTCTACAGCATGGAGCCGGTGAGCGCCGACGACAGCAAGGCGGTGTTGGGTGTTATTGGTGGCTGGGCCGGCATGGGTGCCCGTCTGGGCTTCGAGTTCGACACCAAGACCACCACGGGCACAACGGATGTGACGGAGCAGATCATTGGTGTCTATGGCACCTACAAGCTGCCCATCAGCATGCCGCTTGAAGCCTTCCTTCAGATGGACATGTTTGATCCCAACACGGACATGGACGACGATGGCCAGACCGAGCTGATCATTGGCGCCCAGTTCAATCCGGTGAAGGGCCTGGTGATTGCCCCCAACCTGAAGACCACCAGTTTTGAGCTTTCGGGTTCCGATCCTGTGACTTTCTACCGCGTGAACTTCGAGTTCAAGATCTAGGTCCTGCCGCTTTCAAGGCCGTCACGAGGCGCATCGGAAATTCCGGTGCGCCTCTTTTGCTTCCCGCCACTCCTCCAACCGCCGCCACAGCTGAACTTCGCAGCGCTGCGCTGGCAGGGGATTCTGTGCTGAAGAAAGATCCCAGCCTTTGCTGGCTTGACACTGTTGATGGCTCCGGGAGGGAATTCGAGAAGGAGAAGCACTGGCGCAGCGAAGGAAAACGGCCCGCTTGGCGCCGACGCAGGTCGGCCCTGGGCCGGCACCTTCATGTCAGTCGAGGCTCACGCAGGAGACTCGAGTATGGGAGCTGCTGCGAAAAGGGACTGGTTCTCAGCGCAAGCGTGGCCAGAAAACCGGCGTGCGCGCCGCATAGTCCACCCAGCCCGGCTTGCGGCTCATGCTGCGTTCCAGCATGGGGACCCCGCTTACATGGCGCAACAACAGATGCATGAGCAAAGATGACAGCAGGGCCAACGGCGCTCCCACGGCTGCGGCCCACAAGCCCAGGCCCCACCAGAAGATGGCCTCGCCGAAATAGTTGGGATGGCGATGGAGGGACCAGAGCCCCGTGGTGCACAGGACGCCGGGTTGGCGGCGCCGATGTGCCGCCAATTGGGCATCGGCCACAGACTCCCATAGCAGGCCGGCAAGGGCCAGGAGGGCTCCGCTTTCCCAAACCGAAAAGCCTACCGTTGGAAAGGAGAGCAAGGCTGTCACAGGGCGGGCCACCGCCCACATCACCGCGCCCTGCAACAGGAAGACCTTGAACAGGCTGCGCCACCACCACGAGGCGCCGCTTTCCCGCCTCCACGCCGCGTAACGGGCGTCCTCCACCCCCTTGTGACGGCGGGCGATGTGCCAGGCCAGCCGGCCGGCCCACAAGAGAAGAAGCACAAACAGCAGAACGCCGCGCAGCCCGATGTCTCCCTTCATGGCCACGCTCCGCCACAAGGCCACGAGCACGAAGCCCGGTCCCCAGGCCATGTCCATGAGGCCCGCATCCCTTTTCCAAAGACTGACAAGCCACATCCCCACCACCAGCAGGAGGATGGGAATCGCATCAGAGAGTGCTGCCACTTTGCTCCCCTTCAACTCGAGCCTCGCCCCCACTCTCCCTGAATCA
>CAIWAD010000140.1 GCA_903910645.1 uncultured bacterium
GGAAGTGGCGCTGGAGGAGGAATGCCTGAAGGTTTTCGCCCTGTACCAGCCGGTGGGTCGGGATCTGCGCCTGATGGTGGGCATCCTGAAGCTGAACAGCGACCTGGAGCGCATCGGCGACCTGGCGGTGAGTGTGGCGGGCAATGCCGGCCATTTGGAAGCGGCGGGGCATCCGGAGCTGAAAGCCCTGCTGGCCCAGTTGGCGGCCCGCAGCCAGAGCATGATCCACCAGGGCCTGGACTGCCTCATGCGCCAGGATGCGCGTTTGGCTCTGGATGTGTGCGCGGCGGACGACGAGGTGGATCGCTTGTACACTGCCGTGCGCTCAAGCATCCAGCAGGTGATAAGCCTGCCCGGCGAGCCCAGGGATCTGCCCCGGGTGGAAGCCCTGCTGCGCATGGTGCACACGGCCCGCAGCCTGGAACGCATGGCGGACCACGCCACAAACATCGCCGAGGATGTGATTTACATGGTGACGGGGGAGATCCCACGTCACGGCGCCATTCACGAACTTCGGTGGTCGTCTTCGGGGGAAGGCGGCATCCAACCCACAAGCTGATTCGGATCGCGCGAGACCATTTCTCAATTCAAGGAGCGACCATGAACAAGCGTGTATTGTTGGGCTTCCTGCTTGGGACCCTGGCGGGGACGAGCCTGGCGGCGGAGATTAGCAGCCTGATTTTCTACGACTACACCCATACGGCGGCCATGTACGGCAGCAATAACAAGCTGGTGAAAGGAACCGGCGTGGGTGGCTTCAATCTGGTTAGGGGATATGTGACCATTACGGACAAACCGGCGGACAACTTGTCCTACAAAATTCAGTTTGACGCCGGCATGTTGAAGAGCTACGCGCTGGAGTCTACTGGTCTTGTCGGCTTTGTCGATACGGATGGTGACACGGTGAACGTGAACGCCTACTCCCTTCCCTCCACAGATGCCGGATTTTTTGTGTACGTGAAGAACGCTTGCGTGGATCTGAAAACATCTTACGGAAAGTGGACGATTGGCGTACAGAATTTAAATATGTTTGGTGTGCAGGAGGCCAACTTTGGCAATCGCTTCCTGGCCAGACCCCTGATGGATGTTCATAAGTTCTCCAGTAGCGCGGATCTGGGCATTGGATATTCCAACGAGTTCGGCCTCTTCAAGGGCAGCCTGCTTGTAACCAATGGTGGTGGATACAAAGTGACAGAAGTCGACAAGTACAAGAAGATTTCCGCCCAACTTTTTGCAGGCGAAAGCGCGCTGAACAAGAAGGACAGCGGGTGGAATGCCGGACTTGTCTACAGTATGGAGCCTGTGAATGCTGATGATGGCAAGACTGTTTTGGGCCTGTTCGGCGGTTGGGCCGGCATGGGGCTGCGCGCAGGTTTTGAATTCGACACCCGCACAGCAACGGAGTCGGATCCCAATACGACCATCGAGGATGTGACCGACCAGATTTTCGGCTTCTATGGAAACTACAAGCTGCCCATTTCCATGCCTCTTGAAGTCTTCGGTCAGTTGGATCTCTATGATCCCAACACGGACGATGTTGCCGATAGGGCGGGAACTGCGGAAGATGAGAGCAAGAACAACGAGACCGCATTCATCCTGGGGTTGAAATGGTCGCCAGTGAAGGGCATGGTGGTGGCGCCGAACATGGCCATCACCAGCTATGAGGACTCGAACAACAAAGAAGACAATACGCTCTACCGCGTGAACTTCGAGTTCAAGATCTAAGTCCTGCCGCTTTCAAGGCCATCACGAGGCGCATCGGTATTTCCGGTGCGCCTCGTTTGCTTCCCGCCACTGATCCAACCGCCGCCACAGCTGAACTTCGCAGCGCTGCGCTGGCAGGGGAATCTGTGCTGAAGAAAGATCCCAACCTTCGCTGCCTTGACACGGTTGATGGCTCGTGGAAGGAAATCGAGCAGGAAATGCGCTGGCGCTGCGAAGGGAAAGGGTCCGCCTGGCGCCGACGCAGGTCGGCCCTGGGCCGGCACCTTCATGTCAGCCGAGGCTTGCCCAGGAGACTCGAGTACAGGAGCTGCTGCGAACAGGGACTGGTTTTCAGCGCAAGCGCGGCCAGAAGACCGGCGTGCGGGCGGCATAGGCCTCCCAGCCCGGCTTGCGGCTCATGCTGCGTTCCAGCATGGGGACCCCGCTCACATGGCGCAACAACAGGTGCATGAGCAAAGATGACAGCAGGGCCAACGGCGCACCCACTGCTGCGGCCCACAAGCCCAGGCCCCACCAGAAGATGGCCTCGCCGAAGTAGTTGGGATGGCGATGGAGGGACCAGAGACCCGTGGTGCACAGGACGCCGGGTTGGCGGCGCCGATGTGCCGCCAATTGGGCATCGGCCACAGACTCCCATAGCAGGCCGGCAAGGGCCAGGAGGGCTCCGCTTTCCCAAACCGAAAAGCCTACTGTTGGAAAGGAGAGCAAGGCTGTCACGGGGCGGGCCACCGCCCACATCACCGCGCCCTGCAACAGGAAGACCTTGAACAGGCTGCGCCACCACCAGGAGGCTCCCGCCTGGGCGCGCCACGCGGCATAGCGGGCGTCTTCCACGCCTCCATGCCGACGGGCGATATGCCAGGCCAGCCGGCCGGCCCACAAGAGAAGAAGCACAAACAGCAGAACGCCGCGCAGCCCGAGGTCTCCCTTCATGGCCACGCTCCGCCACAAGGCCACGAGCACGAAGCCCGGTCCCCAGGCGATGTCCATGAGGCCCGCATCCCTTTTCCAAAGACTGACAAGCCACATCCCCACCACCAGCAGGAGGATGGGAATCGCATCAGAGAGTGCTGCCACTTTGCTCCCCTTCAACTCGAGCCTCGCCCCCACTCTCCCTGAATCA
>CAIWAD010000141.1 GCA_903910645.1 uncultured bacterium
CCAGGTCTGCTCATGGGGCATGAGGCTGCTGCGTGGAAAGGGCGTGCCTTCACCCTGGCTTCCCGCCAACCAGCGCAAATCCCATGCGTAAAGATCAAGGCGCGAGACTCCGGCCTCCGCCGCCAGACGGCTCCAGTCCTGGCTTCCGGCAGACTGTTCCAGCAAACGCTCCAGCAGGCGAGAGGCGGCGAAGAGCTGATCGTCCACGGTCTGGCGCACCAGATCCTCCGCCAGGGCCGCCCGTTGGGTGGATTGCTCCACATGGGCGATAAGGGCCCGTGCCTGGTCGGCGGCCAGCTCCTCTGTCAGGCGCTTCACCCGCAGGAAGTCCACCAGGGCCAGGCCCAGCATTAGGAGCAGGAATACGGTGAGGGACAAGCCCAGGGCCCAGCGCGAGCGCGTGGTAAGCGCCTGCAGGGCTTGGTGCACTCGTGCGAGACTGCGCAGGGGAGGGGCCATGCCTGTCCTTGGATTTGCTTTCCAACCTGGGCTGACGGCAGGGAATATAGCCTTGCCAATGACTCGGGCGTGTCGTTCCTGTGTCATGGGAGGGAGGCGACGCCAGGGTCGTCGGGTTACGACCACGGAGTCGTTTGGCGCGGACTTGCCGCTCCTTTTTCGAGGGAAGGGCGCAGGATTTCATTGTTGAAAGACATTGAACGACAACAAGATGCTCCTTATCGGGAATGGGTTTTCAAAAATTGGCACGGCGCTTGCCCTATGCCCAGTCAAAGGCGGCGTGACACAAGGCCACGCCATGGACACTCCAATTGTGAGGGACATCATGAAAGCGCAACTGAACCTCCTCCTCGCCGCGCTTCTGCTCGGCACCCTGTCCACCACGGTCCATGCCCAGCAGGGCGGCAACGGCGGCGGCTTTGGCGGCGGCGGCAGCGAGTTCACTCCGCCCGACGCCGATGGCGACGGCATTCCCAATGGCCAGGATGGCGACTACATCCCGCCCGCGGATTGCGACGGCAGCGGCTTTGGCAATGGCAACTTCGTGGATGAGGACGGCGACGGCTACAACGACAACGCCCCGGACGCCGACGGCGATGGCATTCCCAACGGCATGGATGCGGATTATGTCCCGCCCGCGGATGGCAGCGGCCAGGGCAATGGCAAGGGCGAAGGCTTCGTGGACGCCGATGGGGATGGCGTGTGCGACAACCTGGGCATTGGCGGCGGCAAGGGCGGCAATCGCATCCACCGGCCGGATAACCTGGGCCGTGCCTCGGCCCCGCGCACGGCGGCCGACGCCCGCTAAGCACAGTCTTCGTGGTGTGATTTTCTCCAAGGAAGGGCCCGGCTCGCGCCGGGCTTTTCTTGTGCAGCTCCCTCTTTCCCGTGGATTCCCGCCGCGGCATTGTGAAGTTCGCCCGGCCACTAATCCCTTAGCAACATGAGCTGTCCGTGCGACAATTGCCTGGCATGTCCCACACCCCTTCGCGTGTCTGGCGCATGCTGATTGTGGCGTGGCTGCTACTGGGGGCTGATGCCGCACCGGCCCAGCTGCTTCAAGAGGCGGGAAGCCTGCGGGGTTTCCTGGCCGGCCATGCCCCGGACTGCGCCTACGACAATTGGATCAGCCATGTAAGTGAGAATGTGGCCCGACCGGGCTATAACGCCTATTCCCCCACCCTGCTGGATCCCCAGCAGAACGGCTTCGGAACCTGTCAGCTGCTGACTGCGGACGCCGCCGGAGACAGCGTGCTCAGCCTCTTCCGTGAGCTGACCCTGGACCTGATGCTGGGGGATGCGTCGGGGGCCGCCGCCCGATTGGCACTGCAGGGCGGGCGGGGCTACCAGGTTGTGCAGCTGGCGGACAGCGGCCTACAGCGGGATTTCCTGATCCTGCGCGAAGAGCTGGATTCCACCTGGACGGATCCCGGGCTCTCGCCCGGTCCCCAGGACGATGTGGTGGGCTCCTTTTCCCGGGGTTGGGGTGTTTTTGTTTTCAACCCGGCGGCCACACATCCGGAACTGGTCGTGGAGGTGCCTCACCCCTGTGACGACTTCGCCACTCCCTACCTGGGCCTTGAGGCATTGCTGGAGTTGGATGCGGGCTTGCTGATGATCAACGGGGCGGGTCGCGAGGTGGCCTACTCGGGCCAGGCCTCCGCTTACACCAACAGCCTCTCACTTAGTGATCCCTCCCGCAACTGCCGCCTGCCCTTCGCCGCGGTCCATGAGGCCTTCCTTGCCCAATGGCGGGCCCAGGGAATCCAGGAGCTGGTGCTGCAACTGCACGGCTACGACGACGCCAGCCATCGCAACCTGACCACATGTGTTGTGACCGCAGGGCCTTCCAACCGCGTGCACTACCCCGTGCTCTTCGATACGGGCGGGGGAAGCAAGGGTCTGCTGGGCAATCTGGAGCAGCCGGTCTTCCCCGCCAACAGCCTGGGCTGGACACATGGGGAGTGGAGGCTGCAGGACTACATCTCGTCCAACAGCAGCTATCCCGTGTGGGTGGACGGGGGGCGGCCCGATTCCTTGATCCTTGTCCCCACGGCCGGTGCCCTGCCTGGCTACGGGGCCAATTGCCAACTGGTGGCCAGCTACGGCACTTCCTACGCGGAGTGCGACAACCTGGAGCGCTTCATCCATGTGGAGCTGGACGAATTGCCCGCGCCTGCCCACGCCATGGGTGCCGCCGCCTTCTACCTGAGCGATCCCGACACCCTGGTGGCTGGCTGGTGGAACTTCACCCGGGCCTGGGCGTTCCACCGGCCCTTCTTCCTGGCCTTTGAAATGGCGCTGGACAGTCTGTCCACCTTCACCGACAGCGAGGCACCGAGCGCGCCGGGCAATCTTTCCGTTAGCCAATTGGGCACCACCGGCGCGCGATTGTCGTGGACACCCACGCGTTCCGTCCTCTTCGATACTTATGAAGTCCTGGTGGACACGGCGGCTGTTGTTGGCCCCACGGCGCGTAGCATCACGCGCAGCAGCAGTGGCAGCTTGTGCTGGCCGGGCCTGTGCGGAGTGGACATCAGTGGCCTGGAGTCGGGGAGGAACCATGCCATGGCCGTGCGGGCTCTGGACCGGCGCGGCAGGATCTCCGAGCTGTCCAACACGGTGACCCTGCATGTGGTGGACAGCCAACCGCCAGTGGTGCTGGTGGAGGAGAGGCGCTTGGCATTGCTTGACGAGCCCGTGGAGTTGAATGCCCAGGTGAGCGACGCCTCGCCGCTGGCCTCGGTGCTGCTGCGGTGGAGCGCCTCCCAAGGGCCCTGGCAGGAGCAGGCCATGACAGCCACGGGTGGCAACGGCTTCCGCGCGGTTCTTGGCCCTTTCACCGAACCCGATACCCTGCGCTACCTGGTGGAGGCCACCGACGCCCCACGCGGCCGGGCCACCGCCCAGTCGGACACCACCACCCTGGTGCTGCGCCGACTGCAAACGGTGTTGGACTTCGACATCAACGCCGCAGCCACCCACGAGGCCTTCGGTGGCCGCGCCGACCAGTGGCGTCGGGAATCGTGCCTGTCCCGCGGAGGGCAGGCGTGGCGTTTCGGAGGCCTCGCTTGCGCCTCCTACAGTGCGTTGGGAGCGGCCTGGCTGAGCTTCGATTCGCTGGTGGTGCCAGTGGGGCTGGAACACCCCCTGTTGGCTGTGTGGAGCCGGATGGAGGCGGAGACCTCCACCCAGTATCCGGACTCGTGCTATGACGGCGGAGTGCTGGAGTGGAGCCTGGATGGCGCTCCGTGGGAGCCGGTCCCACTGGTGCCGGACTACACACACGCGCTGCGACGTGGCAGCAATGTGCCGCTGGCGTGGCCGCGTCCCATGCTCAGCGGCAGCGGCTCCTGGCGCCA
>CAIWAD010000142.1 GCA_903910645.1 uncultured bacterium
ATGGGCGTGTCGAACATTTCGTTGTCGTAAACGCGCTGGGCCCAGATGGCGTTGAAGTCGAAATCCGTCCAGTCGAACTTGCCCGGATCGATGTGGCCCGTGCCGTCGCCCACCACCGTGTTCTGGGGATTGCTGCGGTTGTGCAGGTTCTCACCGGCCACGAAGGCCACGGTCATGATGAAGCTCTCGCCCGGATTCAGGCGGTACACATTGATGCCGTTTCCATCCGTGTAGTCATAGACGCCCAGCGGTCCCCAGGACAGCAGATAGCGGGTGTCGTCGCCGTCCACGCGCACACTTTCCGAGGGCCCAGGCATCAGCCAGCTAAGGCTGTCCGTGGTGACGCACACATTGCCGCCCGGATTGAGCTGGGGGTTGGGCGGGGTGTCGGGATCGATCTGGTACATGTCCGGATCGAATTCACCGTTGGCCATCACCTGGTACTTGTCGATGTCGCCCCGGGGCGTGCCGAAAGTGGCCGTCCACACTAGGTTCTCCCCACCGATGAGGCACTCCGGATGCAGGCCCCAATACTCCCAGGTGGGACCGTAGTCCTGATCCGGGCTGCCGTTGCTGTTCCACCAGTTGAACGTGGTCTGCAGCATGGGGTTGGGGGCGCGCAGCACACGCGTGCCCATCACATGGGGGCAGGTGAAGTTGGTGCCCACCGTTTCGTCGTGGGGCCGACCGTCGTTGTCGCCAATGTAGGCGGCGTTGATCTGGACGGCCTGACCGGTGACACTGTCCACGGCGAAGGGGCGGAAGCCGCAGAAGTCGTCCGTGTGCAGGTCGCTCTCGTCCTTGTGGCCAATGTCCGCGTCCATGTAGAGACCCACATAGAGGTTCTTCAGGAACTTGGAGCCCACATTGGTGAACTTGTAGTCCACAATGACGAAATCCTGGGCGTAGGAGTAGGACCAGCTGTGGCTGGCCTGCTCCACCATGACGCCCAGGCTGATGTGGTTGTTGTCGTCCGGGTCGAACTCGCTGCCCGCCACCGTGGGATAATTCTCCAGCGTGTCCGTGTACACGGCCAGGAAGTCCTGCTCCGACACGGACAGACTGTCGTACACGGCCGTGTAGTCCACGCAGTTCAAGCCGTTCTTGCGCGTGGAACTCTCCTTGATGAGCGCGTCCGTGCCGCAGGTGGGCCAGCACTCGATGCCGCCGTCCCAGCCTTCGAAGCCCGTGCTCACGCGGGGCGTCTCCAGTCCCACCTCGTCCACGATGAGAGCGCCGATCCACAGGGAGCCCTGGAACAGGTACTGCTGTCCCGAGCCGCCTGGGTACTCCATCTGGGGAGCCCACACGCCGGGCAGGCAGGGATCGTCATTGGCGTCCGCACTGCCCTGGCCATAGTTGCCGAACCACCCCTGGTTGGTGAGGTTCATCCAGATCTTGCCAAAGCGATGGACGCGGTTGTCACGCAAAGGCAGGCACAAGTCCGTGGTGGCCTGCGCGGCGTCCTTGCGGATGACCTGCGGCTGCGGCTCCATATTCTTGGCCAGCAGCACGGAGCTGACGGAAACCGCGACAAGCAGCGCCGGCAGCATCAATCGTTTCATCATTCCATGCCTCCAATGCAAACCCCTGCGCGCCGGGCGGAGGGGCCTGGTGTCGTGCGCTACTGGACCACCACCAGGAAGGTGGCGCGATCCTCACGCCGGTCCTCCCGCTGGCTGTTGCCGTCCACCACCGTCAGGTTCACCTGGAACGTGCCCGTGAAGTCGTCGGCGGGGTTCAGGGTCAGGGTGCTGCCCGTGATGGTCAGGGTGTGACCCTCGTCGTCACCATCCACCACCACCAGCTCGCCGCTGTAGGTGAGGGCGTCGTTCTCGGCGTCGGTGGCGGTCAAGGTCAGCACCAGGTTGGGGCCGCCCACCGTCAGCGTCTGGTCCGCGATGTGGGCCAGCACCGGGGCGTCGTTCACCGAAGCCACGCTCAGCGTGACCGTCTCACTGTCGCTGCCCTCGCCATTGGTGGCGGTGACCGTGATCTGGGCCGTGCCGTTCCAGTTCTCCGCCGGTACCAGCAGCAGATGCGCGCCGCTCAGTTGAACGGCCACATTGGCGTCGCTGCTCACCACCGAGTAGGTGAAAGCGTCGTCGCCCGCGTAGCTGATGGCGCCCAGCCACAACTCAACCAGCTCGTCTTCCAGAATGGACAGGTCGCCGATGCTGCCCAGCACGGGGCCGGGGTTGCTCAGGCCGCTGCCCGTGCGCCCGATGGCATGGGCCGTGCCGCCGCCGTCGGTGATGGTCTGGCTGAAGGCCCAATCCGTGCCCAGGTCCACCGTGGTCCAGTTGTTGAAGGCGCCCACATTCCAGTTGTCCGGCAGGGCCGCCTGGTCGTCGCCACCATTGGCGCTGAACCAGTTCAGGTCGATGTTCGGGTTGCTCGTGTCCTGGTTCAGGCCAATCTGCGTGCCCACCATGCCCGTGGCAATGCTGCTGCCGGCGAAGTCGTTGCCGGCAATGAGGTTGTAGCGCACCATCGGATCGCTGTTGGCGTCCAGCTTGATGCCGCCATACCCGTTGTCCACAATGGTGTTCTGCAGAATGTCCACGGCGGGAGCGGCGTGCAGCTTGATGCCGTAGATGTCGCCCTGGGCGATGAGGTTGTTCTCGATCTGGCTTTCATAACCTGTATTGTACAGGTAGATACCATAGGAGCCACAGCCGCGGATGTCGCTGCGGGAGATCTTGCCCCGGGCGCCATTGGCGAAGTACACGGCGCTCAGGCCCGTGTCCGTGAACGTGCACTGGTCCACCCAGGCCACGCTGCCCACGCCGTGGGCACTGACGCCATAGTTGGTGGCATTCTGGAAGGTGCAGCCCTTCACTTCCGCCACGGCACCGTCACGCAGTTCCACCATGCCGCCGGCGGCGATCCAGTCCTGACCGCTGAAGCTGCTTTCGGAGCCGTAGCGGAAGGTGCTGTTCTGGATGACCGTGGTGCCGCCCTCGTTGTCGTACAGGGCCACACTCTTCCATGCCGCGTTGGTCTGGCGGTCCGGCGTGGGTTCAAATGTGGCCCCGCTGATGGTGGCGCCGCCATCGAAGGAAATGCCGTAGTAACCGGCGAACTGCACCGTGGAGCCATTCACCGTCACCGGTTCGTGGCTGAAGGCGTCGCAAGTGACGGTGTAAGTGGCGCTGCCCAGGTTGGGGTTCTTGATGCGCTTGCGCAGCTCGTTGGCGGCCTGCTGGTAGACAATGGGACCCATGTCCTTGCGGTCGTTGCGCCCGCTGTCCCAGTCGAAGGCGGCCTGGATGCAGGGGCTGCAGCTGTTGAAGGCCTGGAAGTCCGCGCTGATCTCATCGAACATGGCGTCTTCAATGGAGTTGCCATAAAGGTCGCTGCGATCGTTGTTCTCGTTCAGGCGGTAGATGTCGTCGCCATTTTCGTCCGTGCCAATGACATCCACACCCAGACCCAGGCTCTCATCCACAATGACCGAGTCGCCGAAAGCCGTGCCCCACTGGGTCTCCAGGAAGGTGGAGCTGTAGCGGATGGGCAAGCTGCTGTTGGCGCTGATGTTGTTGCGGCTGATGAGACTGTCCGACAACCAGTTGCTGATCAGTTGATCGTTGCCCACATGGCTGGTGTCGAAGGCGATGCCGGAGCCGTCGTTCTCAAAGATGATGTTGGACCGCAGGAGCGGAAGGGCGTCACCCTGCAGGGTGATGCCGTTGTACTGGTTCTTCCAGATCAGGCAATGGTCAATGGTGGGGCTGGCGTCGTTGATCACGATGCCCGCGTTCTTCTCCGAGTCCGTGTTGTTGAACTTGGCGCCGAAGGCCACCATCACATAGCTCAAATGGGAAGCGTCACTACTGGTGGGGCGAAAGACAATGCCCTGCCACAGACCGTATTCTTCCTCATCCACATAACCCAGGAAACGGATGGGCTGGCCCAGCTGGCCTTCGGCCATCAGCGTGCCTTCCACGAAAAGGCTGCTGCGGTCGTGCATCCACACATCCACGCCGGGTTGAATGGTCAGGGTCTGGCCTTCGGGCACGGTGACATCGCCGGCCACATAGTAGGGCGAGCCCGCCGTTGTCCAGGTGCCGCTCACGGTTCCGGCCGGGATTTCCGTGGTGAAGGCGCGCGTGGTGCGGGCCTCCTCTTGGGTTCCCGTGCTGTCGTCGTCGCTGCAGGCGACCATCAGGCTGGCCAAGAGGGCCAGCAGCCAAGGCAGAAGTTTTTTCATGTCCGGCTCGCTTAGAACTTGTAACCGAGACGCAGCAGCACGTTCCGACCCTCGCCATACATGCGCGGGTTGGCATCATACACCGCCTTGTTCGGGTAGTAGATGGGGTAATTCGGATCCGACGGGTGGATGGCCAGATAGGTCGTTCCCGTGGCCGAATAGATGCTGCGCCAGTTCCGCTTGTTGAACAGGTTGCGCACCTCCGTGCCCACCACGAACTGGTGCTTGCCGCCAATACCCAGCCGGAAGTACTTCTCGAACTTCAGGTCCGTGTCTTCCGTCCAGGGCATGCGCTCGCTGTTGATGTCAATCTTGGCATCATTGTCCAGGCCCTTGGTGTAGCGGCTGGGCGTGTATGGGCCGCCCGAACCGTAGGACGAGCTCAAGGAGAGCAGCCAGTCGCCGGGGAGAGTAAGGCCGAAGAGTTCCGGATGCTCGCCCTTGTCGAAGAACATGCTCCAGTAGGCGTTGATGGCGTGGGTCTGGTCCCAGTCCAGCGGATGCTCTTCCCGGTTCACCGGCACGCCGGCCACACGGGCTTCCGCCGCTTCGCGCGCAGCCGAGGCCTTGCCGTAGGCGAAACTGAGCTCATAGTTGAAACTGATGCTGGTGTGGGCACCGCCCTTTTCCAGGCTAAGGCTGACGCCACGGCTGCGGCCGTAGTCGCCATTGGTGAACATGTCAATGGAGTAGCCCGGGGCGATTTCCACACTGGTGGAGGTCACCTGGTCGAAAATGTCGCGGTAGTAGCCCTGGACATTCACCGTGGCGCCGATTTCCGGCCAACGGGCTTCCACGCCGAACTGGTACTCCACGGTCTTCTCGTAGTTCAGGTTCGGGTTGCCCACGATGATGTTGTTGGCGCGGGCGCCAGTGGCTTCCCGGTAGTAGTACTGATAGCTGGGCGCCTGATAGAAGTGCCCATAGTTGAAGTAGAGCTTGGCCTGGTCCGTGATGGGATGGCTGATGCCCAGGCGCGGGCTGAAGCGGCTGGCAGTGGGATTGGCTTCAATGGCGCCAGGATTACCGGCATTGGCTTCCTCACGGGTCTCGCTGACATAGGTCTCATCATGGATGAGGAAGTCGTAGCGCAGGCCCACGAGCACATTCAGACCTTCGAACTCCATTTTGTCACGCAGGTAAACGGCCCCTTCCCATGGCTTGCGATGATAGAAGTCGCGGAAGTTGCCGCGATCCGGATAGGGGGCGCCATCGGGCAGCTTGATAAGGCCGTCGTAGGGAATCTGCGGCTCTTCGATGCTCTGCATCTCCATGTCGCGATAGATCATTTCGAAGCCGCCCAGGGCGTCGTGGAACTTGTTCACCTGCAGCTGATATTCCGTCTTCAGCGACCAGGTGATGGACTTGCGCTCCTGCCACAGGGCCTGGGTGTCGAAGGTCTCCGGGTTCAGGAAGAAGTCGAAGTAGCCGGGCTGATTGTATTGGTAGCCCCAGTCGCCCAGGAGCATGGTGCTGCGGGCGCTGCCGCCGTCCTGCTCGCCATTGGCGTTGTAGTCCGTGAAGGGCTCCCACTCGTCCCACTGGCGGTTGGGCGGATCGATATAGCTGCCACCCATGCCCACCAGCAGGTCCGGATCGTTGCTGCGATCGTGCCAAGTGGCGCCGGGCGTGGTGGTGCGGTACAGGTCCAGACCTTCGGGCCAGTCACTGCCGTTCTGGTTCAGTGCGTAATGCTCGTAGATCACCGGACGGCTCACATCCACCACGCTGCCGCGGAAGTGGGCGTTCTCAATCAGCTCTTCCGGCACCATGGCGATGTCGCGGATGCCCGAGAAACTCTCGTGGTACTGTGAGAAGGGATCCGTGATGAAGGGTGCGAAGCGCGTGAAGAGCTCGTACTCATCAAAAATCCAGTTGGGCCCGTCATAGTGGCCGTTCAGGCCGGGCTCGGGCATGCGATCGGACTCGGCGCCATTCTCCAGCCAGCGGGCGTAGCCGCCTTCGGTGGAGGGCATGTCGTAGTAGATCTCGCCCGTATCCCACACGCCATTGTACTCGCCCGTCACCGGATCCGGTGTGTCAATGAAGGGCTCGCCAGTATCCCAGAAGGAATCGCCATCCACATAAGGCTCGCCCAGATCCTCGTCGTCGTCCCGCACATCCTTGAAGTTCATGCGGCCGTCGGCGTTGATGTCGTCGTAGCCCTCGGCACTGTCGTAGCTGCCGTTGCCATTGGCGTCCACAAAGGCCTCACCGGCATCCCAGGAACGATTCCCGTTCAGATCCGTGAACTCTTCGTGCCAGCCGTTCCAGAAACCGTCGTCGTTGGTGTCCTGGAAGCGCTCACCGTCCCAACGACCGTTGTGGTTGGTGTCCTGCTCGGGGGTCTGGGGTTCGGCATCGTCCCAGCGGCCGTTGCCGTTCATGTCCACATAAGGATCCCAGGGATCGTAGGCGGGGTTGTTCACGCCGGATGACGGATTGGGGATGTTCGTGAAGGGCTCGGCGGCGTCGTAGATGCCGTTGCGGTTCAGGTCCACCCAGTCCTCGCCACGGTCCCAACGACCGTTGCGGTTCAGGTCCTCGTAGCCTTCGGAGTAGACGGGGTTGCCATTGGCGTCATAAGCGAAGCCATTGTAGGCGCCGTCGTTGTTGGCGTCCACATAGCCATCGAAGAAGCCGTTGCCGTCCAGGTCCTGGTAACCAAGGAAGGCGGCCTTGTCGTCTTCCTGGGCGCGCTCCTGGCTGCTGAATTCCAGCATGAAATCGTCCGGCTCGCGGGTGCCGGGCGTGATCAGGGTCTTGGACTCGCTGCGGTAGAGCACCGCCTCGAAGTTGGACTTCTCACTCAGAGTGGCGGCATAACTAAGGGAGAGGCTGTTCTTGTTCACTTCCGCCCGGGGACGGTTGCGCACATTGTTCAAATAGGGATAGCCGTAGTTGCCGCTGGCCGCGCCTTCACCTTCGGGATAGAGATCCCAACGGCGGTAGTAGCGCTCGCCGAAGAGCTTCAGCTTCTGGGAAGGCGTCAGCGGGAAGGCCAGATTCACGCTGGCCTGATACTCGTTTTTCTGGCGCTCCGGCAGGTCCAGGCCCAGATTGAGGTAGTTCCAGCTGCCACGATCGATGGTGTAGGGCAGGTAGGTGTCCGTGAGATAGGCACGGCCACTGAAGAAGAAGGTGGCGCGATCCAGGGCGTCCTTGCCCGTTTGGAAGGGCAGGGGTCCGCCATAGTTCATGGAGAACTGGTCGCTGTTGAAGGAGAATTTGTCGAAGGGCTGGTCCGTGAGCCATTCCACCTTTCCGTGGAACTTCTCGGCGTCGCCTTCCTTGGTCTTCACCTTGATCACCGCGGCCTGGGCCTGGCCGTACTCGGGGCCGAAGCCGCCGCTAAGCACATCCAGGTTTTCAATGTTGGCCACATCCAGGTTCACAAAGCTCTGACCGCCCACGAGGGGATCGCGGGCGTCGATGCCATTGATGACAAACTTGGTTTCCGTGTCCCGGCCGCCGCGGGCGTGCAGCTTGCCTTCGTTGTCAATCTTGAAGCCAGGGGTGGTGACCACCAGGGCCGTCACATCGGAGACAGCCTGCTTCTCGATATCCTGGGCGTTCACGGAAACCGACTTGCTGGACTGGTCCAGCTGGATGGGCTTCTTGGGCGCCTTGATCACCATCTCGGCGATCTTGATGCTGCTGGGCGTAAGCTTGATGTTGCCCAGGTCGGCGGTCAAGTCCCGGTTCACCACCACATCCGTCATGGTGACGCCATGGTAGCCCACGCTGCTGACCACAATGGTGTAGCGGCCAATGGGCACCTGGGGGATCAGGAAGAAGCCGTCCAGATCCGCCACGGAGCCTTTGCGTGTGTCTTTCAACTGCACGCTGGCGCCGATGATGGGGGACTTGCTCTCCGAATCAATGATGCGGCCTTTGACCTTGCCGGTCTCAGCGGCATGCCCCGATCCAATGGCGACTAGGGCGATGATCATGATAGCCAGCCATTTGGGCGGGCGGAGACGAATGTGGGACCAACCCTTCATTCTGCGCTCCAAATTCTTGGGTGTGAGAAGAGTGACAAGCGTCAAGCAACCTACCAAAAGGCAAAAGTGGAAGCAAGCGCGCGGCGGCGCCCGAATTGCGGTTCATCTCCTTGTTCATCATGAAGATCGAACCAAAATCGTCCACGGCGCCTCGTAGCGCCAAAAGCGTGCCAAGTCTTTGATGGTGAATGATATTTTGTGTTAGTAAATTATAGTTCACGAGACACAGAGTGACAGCCCCTTTAGACGGTCTTTTCGCGGCAATTTTCTTGACAGATCCGGCTCCTCCGCGAGGAGATCTTACATCCACCCATCATCTCGTACTCGAATTCATCCATGCTCTCGTGCTCAAGGCTCAAGCAGGAGAGCTGCTGCGGGCTGCAGGGGTTGGCAGACCTGTCATTCCCGCGAAAGCGGGAATCACTACTCACGGGAGATCCCGGCTTTCGCTGGAAGGACACGGCCGCGTAGCCATTTCGGGAACGAGAACGTTGCGCTGAGAAGGAGGACGAGGAGAGTTGGGAGAGGAGTCCCTTAATACCGGGTCTGCACCACGGTTGCGCCCGATTCCGCCAGGGGCTCCATGCCGGCCTGCTCACGGTAAAGCAGGAAGAGATTGCGGATGATCAGCTCCTGGTCTCCGGGATCCAGGTTGCGAAAGACCAGATGCAGGCGGGACTTGTCCCGACTGGGCGTGATGTGCAGGACTTCCGCGCGGATGTTGTGCAGGGTTTTGGAAGGAAGGTGCAGGGTGAACGCAATGTGGGTGCCCCGGGCGGGGGCATGGGGCGTCACAATGGCCGCGCCGTTCCCACTAAGATTGATGAGCCTTCCGGGCCGCCGTTCTGGATTGCCCTCCAGTGCCAGCGGATCCGTGGGGTCCTGGATGAGCATGAAGTCCATTTCCATGTCCACATCCACGCGCCAGAACTCCCGCAGCTGGCGCACCTTGAACTGCCCCTTGGCGCTGTGGGCCGTGCGGCACTCGCCGCCAGCCGCACTCTGCACCGTCACCAGGGCGTGGTACATGGCCTCCGGCCGCGCATAGAAAAGGCTGATCTGCTCCCCCGAACGCACATGGATGGGCTGGGATCCCCGCGTGCTCAGCCGCAGGCTCTCCATGGTCACCTCCGTGACAATGCAGGGCATGGCTTCTTGACCACTTTTGTGCAGCACCATGTTCAAACTGGCGCCCATCACCAGGTCCCGGGTGCTGTGGGGCACGAAGACATGGTGGCTGTCGGGGTAGGTGATTTCCTTGATATGGCTCAAGGAAGCCAGCAATCCGGGGGACTTGTCCAGATCGGGCAGACCATCCACCCACCCGTGGAAGAGGCTCACATTGTCCAGCAAACGCTGGGGATCATCCGGGCAGGTGTCGCGGATGGCCCCTTCCAACAGGCTCCATTCCTGGGGCGTGATGCCTTTGGCACGCAGGCGGCGCTGCAATCCGGACAGATCCCGACGGTGTTTGAAGCGGCGGGAGACCAGGTGCCAGGCAATAGGCGAAAGAAAGGCCACCAGCAGGAAGAGCACGAAGCCCCACATGGCACCTTCGAAGGATCCCCGAAAACTGCTGGCGATTTGGCCCCAATCCATGCGCGCTCCCGCTGTCACAATGTCCGGGATTTATCGGCAAAGCTGGTGCGCTCTTTACTTCCCGGCGGGCAGCGCACGCGTTTCCGAACGGATGTCCAAGTGACTCGAGCTGCGGGCAATCCAGGTGGCGGTACTGTCTGGCACTTCTATGGTCATTTCCGTGTCCATGAGGTTGGCCGTGGTCAGGTGGCGGGCCAGGTCAAAATCCATGCGTCCCTTGCCCTGACCTTCCATGCGGATGGCGGGGCCGTTGGGCAAGGCCTCCGGCACCAACTTCACGGCCACATCGAAGATGGCCTCTGTGCCAGCCACCGCACGCAAAGTGACGGTGCGGATCTCCTTCCAGGCCACGGGCCAGGGGCCAATCACCGTTTCCTGCCTTCCTTCCTCACTCCAGGCCTGGCCCGGCAACAGGCGTCGGCTGCTGTCCGCCAGAGCGGCGTTGAGCAGATCCAGCGTGGATTGCAGGTAAGACGCCGCATCGGGCGCGCCCAGGGCTTGCACATTCCAGGCCGAATCCACCAGGGCCGGGGCCTGCCAGAGGCTGTCCTTCAGGCCGCCCCATTCCATGCGGCTGGCGGCCACATTGTAGCGCCCCAGCCCCACGCAACCTGCCAGATGCATGCGCAGACGCTCGCTGGGCTGGCTGACGGTGTAAGAGGGCACCTCCAGCTCCACGGGACAAAAGCCATTGTCCAGGGAGCCCACCCGCAGGATCTGGCGCGTGCTGGTCTCCATGCTGCTTTCCGGCATGATGGCACGCACGGAGCTGTCCGGCAGGGCCAGATGCAGGGAGCGCGTGCTCTTCAGGCTCATGGTGGTGGTGTATTCGGTGTCCGGCTGGTAGTGGCGTTCCAGCAGGGCTTCAGGACTGGATTCCCGGCAGGCACAAAGGGCCATCGCAAGGGGAAAGAAGAAGGCCAATCGCTTGCTGATCATGCCTTTTCTCCCTTCAACAGACGGCGGCGCACGGTGTCCATGGACTGGGCAAAGGCCTTGTCCCGCTCCAACCGATCCATGAAGAGGGCAAGACCGGAGGCCACCACGAAAGCCAGGAAGGCGGCGGTGAGGACCATGATGGTGCGCTTGGGTTTGATGCGCTTTTCCGCCACCACTGGCGGATCCAGCACCTCCAGCACGGGCACATCGTTCACTTCATCCAGCTTGGCCTGTTCCAGCTGGGGCAGCATGAAAATGAGCTTCTTGTTGGCGATTTCCAGTTCACGCTGGTGTCGCAGGTAATCCATGGTGGCGGCGGGCAGCTGGTTGATGGCCAGGAAGAGTTCGCTGTCCCCACGCTCCCAGGACTGGCGCAGCTGGGTCTGGATGGCCTCCAGCTCCTGGGCGGCCTGTCGCACATCCGGATGCTGATCGCCAAAACGCTGGCGCAGCAAGCGCAGCTTCAATTCCTGCACCGCTTCCTGGGTTTTCACCTGGGCGTATTCCGTCATGATGGCCTTGCCCTGCTCTTCGGGCTCCAGCATGCGGCTGTCAAGCTGGAAGCGCGTCATGCCGCGCTCCAGGGAATCCAGATCGCAGCGGATCTGCGCCACTTCACGCTCGGAAAACTGCCGATTGTTGCTCGCCTTCCGGGTCTTCAAATCGTGGTTCATCTTCTCCAGACGCTTCACCATCCAACTGGCCATGGCCCAGGCCACCACCGGATCCTTGTCCTGCACCGTGAGTACGATCATGCTTGTTTCGAAATCCAACTCCGCCGATACCTTGCGTCCCAGTCGCTTCAAAATATCCTCGATCTTCGCCTTGGGCATGCGGTAATGCGCGCGGAGGTGAAAAACTTCTATCATCTCCGTTTGAAGCTGGCGACTGTTGAGCAACACAGTGAAATACTCGCCTTCGCCCTCTTGACCCATGTCCGGGGCCATTCCACCCAACATGGCGCCCATGGGAAGACTCCCTAACAGCCCAGAGATGAGGCTCTTGCTGCCGGAAGGCGGTGCAATAACCGCAACGGACTGGTAGGTCCTGGGCAAGACCAGACTGATGACCGCCGTGGCTAACGCGGCCAGAAACACCACGCGCAACACCATGGCCCGCCGAGCGGCCAGGATAAGCAGGAAGCGCATGACGGGAGATTCGTCGGAGGTGGATTGGGTCACGATGGAAAGGCCACCTTTGGATTGTCAGTGATTGCTCAAGGTAGAATTGAAGGGAAGGGGCGGCAAGCGGGTGCGCCACACCTTCACGCCCGGGCATTTCCTTCCGCTTCTCTAAGTCGCGAGTAGAGCTTTGGCAGGCTGATTCCCAATTGCAGGGCCGCCTTGCGCCTGTCCTGGCGCTGGGTGCGCAGGGCCTGCTGGATGCAGCGCTGTTCGAAACGGGCCAGGGCCTCCCGCAGCGTGCCGCCGTCCAGGAGCGTCTTTTCCTCATCACCAGGACTTGACTCCCGAGGCACAGCGCCCTCCTGCAACACAAGCAGCAGCTCTTCCTCCAATTCCTCACCCCGCAGGCTGGCCAGGCGCAACACGGCGTGGCGCAATTGGCGAATGTTTCCCGGCCAGGCGGCGCCCTGCAGACGCCGCAAAGTCACTGGGGCCAGCAGGGGATGGCTGGCGGGATTCCACTCCCCATAATCCAGAAGGAAGGCTTTCACCAACAAGGGGATGTCTTCCCCACGCCGAGACAGGGACGGCACATGAAGCACGCGCCCCGCCACCCGATGCAGCAAGTCCTGGCGCAGGTCCTGTCGCAGGCGCTGGACTTCGCATGTGGCGGCCACCACCCGGCAGCGCACCTGGCGTTCACGCGTTTCCCCCATGCGCCGATACACGCCACTTTCCAGGAAGCGCAGGAGCCGGGCCTGCACCGTGGGCGGCAAGCTGGCGAACTCGTCCAGGAACAGTGTTCCACCATCTGATTGCGCCACAAGGCCTTCCCTTTCCACAGCACCCGTGAACGCCCCACGCACGCTGCCGAAAAGCTCCGCCTCCGCCACATTCTCGCCCAGTCCGCCGCAGTTCACCGCCACCAAAGGAGCGCCCTGGGGAAAGGCCAGACGGTGCAGGTACTCCACCGCCAATTCCTTGCCCGTGCCCGTCTCCCCCGTGAGCAGAAGCGGCAGGGGATCCCGCGCCGCCAGACGCAGGCGCCGCTCCATTTCCAGGAAAGCGGGAGAGGCGCCCACCATGCGCCCGTAGCGATGGCAGGAGAGCTGGCACAATTCCCGTCGGCGCAGGGACTCCTCTTCCGGCGCACCGCCCCGCCGCTTTTCCGCCGCGCCGCACGCCATGGTCCCGTGGCTTCCGCGCTCCATTTCCTGAAGAAGGCGCTGGCCCAGCCGATGCCAGTCTCCAGCGCCAGACTCCTCCAACGCCTCCAGATGGCTGGCGGCCTGGGAAGGAGAAGCCTCAAGCGCGGCACGCCACACCCGGCACAGGGCCATCACCCGGGGGCCGCCGTCCTCTGCGCCCAACAGCGCTCGACACAAGGCGCGCGGTTCCTCCCGCAACCAGGAGAGCCCGCGTCGCAGGTCCTCCTCCAGCGTGGCGGACAGGCCCAGTTCCCGTGGAGCGGGACTGGCCAGGAAGTGCTCCAGGGCTTCCGGACGGCCCTCCCGCCAGGCCTTCAGCACAGCCAGCAGCAGCGAGGAGGATGGCAGGGTCGCCTTGCCATCGCACAATTCCTGCAAGTGGGAGAGAATGCCCAGGCGGTGCCACTGGCGATCGTGGCGCTGCAGCAGCCACTGGGGCAGAAGCAGGGCAAGGGTGTGGGGCCAGAGATGCGTCAAGGGAGCCTCCTTTCCTCATTGGAAGGGCGTCAACCCCGCCGCAAGTCCCCGTGTTTCTGGAAAACGGGCCTGTTGGCAGCGCTTTGTGCCGCACTGTTCCAAGGCGGCGACAGAGCAGGTCTTGAACCCTATCTTTGCCCGCCCGTGTAACAGCTTTCAAGGACGCGTCGTGAGCCAGCACCCTTCCTTTCAACCTGTGGCCGATCTGCCCCTGCGCATCCATTTCTGCGGCATCGGCGGAGCCGGTATGAATGGCCTGGCCCGCGTCCTGCACCAGGCAGGACATGTGGTCACCGGCAGCGACCGGGATTGCACGCCGGTGGTGGAGGAGTTGCTGGCGGAGGGCATTCCTGTGCGCCTGAGCCAGCAGGAGCTTCCCGAAGAGACGGATCTGGTGGTGCGCACGGCGGCCATGCCCTTGACCCACGCGGAACTGGCCGCCGCCGCCGCCCGGGGCCTGCCCATCATGCGCAGGGCGGAACTGCTGGGTCGCCTGTGCCACACGCCGGTCTCCGTGGCGGTGGCGGGAACCCATGGCAAAACCACCATCACCGCCATGATCGCCCAGCTCCTGAGCCGCTGCGCGCCGGACGGCGGCTGGTTCATTGGGGGCACCCACAGCAGCCTGCCTCCCGCCCGCCTGGGCGAGGGCCAGGTGCGCGTGTGCGAGGCCGATGAATTCGACCGCAGCTTTCTGGAACTGCATCCCACCCATCTGGTGCTGGGGGCAGTGGACTGGGACCACGCGGACATTTATCCCACGCGCGCCCACATGGAAGAGGCCTTCGACCAGCTGGCCGAGCAGATCCGCGGAGATGCCCCCGTCATCCGCCAGGTGGGGAAAAGCGCCCTGGGCGGCGAGGCCTATGTGCCGGCTTGTGTGCGCCAGGGGCGGCGCCGGGAGATCACCGTGGGCGAGGAGCGCCAGGCCTCCCTGCGCGTGGTACCCCGCGCTGGCGGCATCAATGCTTTCGACCTGCTGGGCCGGGCGGAAGAGGGGCTGGGCCACCTGCGCCTGCGGGTGGATCTGGGCCTGCCCGGTGCCCACAATCGCGTGAACGCCGCCACCGCCCTGGCCTGGCTGCTGGTGGGGGAATGGGGCCGCAGCGTGGACATGGAAAAGGCCGCTGCCGCGCTGGAGGGCTTCCAGGGTCTGGCGCGGCGCTTCCAGCTCATCGCGGTAAGCGGTTCACGCCGGCTGTATGACGACTACGCCCACCATCCCAGCGAAATCGCCGCCTTTCTCCAGGGCCTGCGCGAAATCAGCAAGGGACCGGTGACGGTGATCCACCAGCCCCATACCTTCAGTCGTGTACGCGCGTTTGCCCAGGCCACCGGAGAAGCCCTGAGCCAGGCGGACCGCGCCATTCTGTGGCCGGTCTTCGCTGCCCGGGAGCAGCCGGAGGACGGCATCAGCCACCGCAGCATCCTGCCCTGGCTGAAGGCGCCGCGCAGCCTGGCCCTGGACCAGCCGGAGGAGCTGTTCGCCGAACTGCGTCACCGCCTGGCGCCGGATGAGATTGTGGCCACGGTGGGCGCGGGGGATTTGTACAAGCTCCATGCTGACCTGCAAAAGGTGCTGGAGGGTTGAACCCTCGCGAATTCAATGGGTGCGGCAGGCCTCATTTTCGGGTCTTGTCCTCGATCCTCGGACCTGGCCCGCGACCGGGGATTTAAACAGCAATCCCGATCCCCACAGTGACTCCAGTGGCGAAGATTTGGAAGGATGGCATGGAACTTCACTTCACCAAGCTGAGCGCCAACGGCAACGATTTTGTGGCCCTGGACAATCGTGAAGGCCTCCTGCACGGCGGGGAGGTGGACCTGATCCGCTATCTGTGCGACCGCCGTCGCGGCGCCGGAGCGGACGGCCTGCTCCTGGTGGAGGAGGAGCCCACTGCCGATTTCCGCATGCGCATCTTCAATCCGGATGGCAGCGAAGCGCGCATGTGCGGCAATGGCGCCCGGGCCTGCGCCCATTTCGCGGCCTCCCTGGGCCTGGGACGGGCGGGAGAACTCAGCTTCACCACCCGTGCCGGACTGCAGCGGGCAAAGCTGGATGGCCAACGCAGCCGATTGTGGCTGAGCGCGCCGGAAGCGCGCGGCCTGGGTGAGGACACTCTGCGTGCCGACCACGAGCTGTGGGCCGCCTGGCCGGGCCTGCGACTGGCGGGATTTGTGCGCATGGGCGTGCCACACCTGGTGGTGGAGATGGAGGAAGGGATTGATGGTCTTTCACTTTCAACCATTGGCCCCCTGCTGCGCTATCACAAGGCCTATGCCCCGGAAGGCACCAATGTGATGGTGGCCCAGCGGATGGACAGCCATCGTCTGCATCTGCGCGCCTGGGAAAAGGGTGTGGAGGAGGAAACCTGGGGCTGCGGCACCGGTGCCGTGGCTGCCTGCCTGATCCTGCAGGAAAGCCGGGAGCTGGGCTGGCCCCATACCGTGCACATGCTGGGTGGGGATTTGACGGTCTATCGGGAGGACGGGGTGCTCAGCTTCGCCGGGGAAATCCACGAAGCCTTCCAGGCCCGGGCCGAGGTGCCGGATTCCTTGCTCAATCAAGCAAACTCTTTACAGTCAATCTGATCATCCTTCAGGGCTGCAAGAGCCAATAGGCTGCCGCCGTCGCTTCGCCCAGCCCGCCACCTTCCATTACCGCCAGTGGCGTGCCGAAGGGATATGCCCCTTTGTAGATGCGGCCCTCTTTCCAGCAGGCCAGAGGCGTGCCGTTGGCGTAAGCGCCCCGGTAGATTCGCCCCTCATGCCCAATGGCCAGAGGAGCACCGGTAGCATAGGCGCCTTTGTAGACCTTTCCCTTCTCCACCAGCATCACGGGCGAACCAGTGGCATAGGCCCCGGCATAAACCCGACCCTGTTCCACCACCAGCACAGGAGTGCCCGTGGCATAGGCTCCTTTCCAGATGCGCGCCTGGATCGCGGCCTGGGCTCCCAGTGTCAGCAGGACAAGCGACAGGATGCCCGCCAGAGCAAAGTGATTGATAGACTTCATAATAGCCTAAATGAAGAAGAGGGCAAGCCCCATGGCGCCCAAGGCCAGACCCAGAATCCAGCTGAGGACCCAGGCCAGGGTGGCGGCTCCCAGGGCCTGCATGAAGTCACATTTGAAGAACATGGCCCCAAGCCAGGCGGCCAGCAGGAGACCCACGGCAAACACTTTGTAGGAGTGGAGGGGAATCCCCAGCAGGAGACTGCTCCCATAGGCAAGCGCGCTGGACAGGACTCCCACCGCCAGCGCCTTCCCGAAACTGCGCCCCTGGATGTTCATGATCTGGGCGCCCCACAAGAGCAGCAGGGCTTTCACCAGCAAGTTGAGCACGCCGCCCACCAGCACAATCCCGAAAAACATGCCAATCAATTCACGCATGATCTTCTCCCGGATGGATGAGAGCAAGCTGCCAAATGTCAGGGCATGGTTTCAAGGAAAAACGCATGACGCGCCCATGGGCAGCGGGGCGGTTTGCCTGGATGGGCAGGCCTTGTTGGGCAAGTCCCTTACTTGACGGGCTCGTAGAAACAGACCTTGGGCGAATGCACCTTGCCTGCCTTTTTCAGCGTGCTGAGAATTTTGCCCACTTCCTTGGGATCCATGCCGATGGCCGCAGCCACATCCGCGCCTTTCACCGGCTTGCCCGCGGCCTTCATGGCCTGCAGAACGGCGTTCTCCTTGGGATCCATGCCCGCCCCCTTCGCTGATACGGTGGAATGCAAATCAACACAAGTGATTGTTGAACAATCTGATCCTGTGGAATGACTCAGATGCCCGTCGCCGAGAGCACACGGGGAGTGGCGCCATTCATCAGCCAGTTCAGAGCCTCCGGGCGCTGGTCGAACAAGCGCACCTGCACGCCTCGATTGCGGCAGGTGGTTTCCCAGAAGCGCACATCCTCCAGCGCATCGGGCAGTGTGGGCACCAGGATGGCCTCCTTCAGCTCATGGGCCATGCCGCTGGCCAGCACCAGCTCCACCAGGCTGTAGAGATCGAAAAGGCTGTGCCCGCCCTCCAGGAGCGTGCAATTCCCCAGCAAGCGCTTGCAGCCATCCGCCTGCACCCGGTGAAAGGTCTCCTGCACAGCGGCCATCAGCTCGACGGCACTGATCCTTCCTTCGTACCAGGTTTCAATCAGGGGCGGGGCGGCGTGGAATTCAACATGCCAGGGCATTTGACCTCCTGCACATCTTGCACAAAATGCATCACAAGCCTGAGCCAGCGCTGTGACGCAGGATCTGGACTCGACAAGGGGTGAAGGGGGTGCCGCAACCCATGGTCTGTGTGTGGCGCCAAAGAAGGAATCCGGCGCATATGGTGCAACAGAAATTCTGCTTGCGTCGGAGGCGGAGTCATTGCCCCAGGCGCAGGGTAATCAGTTGCCAGGGCACCAGACCAAGCGTGTTCGGTACCACTGGGCCGGCCTCCTCCTTCACGGAACTCAGGCGCGTCCCTTCACCGCCCAGCCCGTCCACTCCAAGGTCCTGGTTTTCCGCGCTGGCATTGAAGAGACGGAGCATCACGGCTTGTCCATCCCGACTGGGATGAAGTGCGCTGACGAGGACATGCCCATTGTCCAGCCGCAAGGGCGGCGAGGCGGCGGGAGTCTGTGCGCGCACGCGGCGCACCAGCAGGGGCTGGCCGGCTTCCATGCCGCGCTGGAAGGCCTCATTGGGCTGAAAGGGCCCGTGGGGATGCAAGCGGTGTTCCAGGCTGGCCATGCCGGGCTGGGAGGCGGCGTAATTGGTGTGCCAGTAATTGTTCATGGCATAAGTGTGGAAGCCCGGTCCCTGGGCGAAGTCCCTGCGCCATTGGCGGCGGCCCTTGGCGTCGGGACGCTCGTCCACCAGTGCGCCGGGTTCCACAAGGGGCGTGTCCACCGTGGTGCAGACAAGGCCATGGGTGGTGCATGAAAGATCCAGCCAGCGCCCTGCGCAAAGGAAGTCCCGGCAGGAACCGGGCAGGTTGTCCTCCTGGGGGCGGAACGGAGCCCAGCCGCCGTCCAGGGTCAGGCGGGCGTTGGGCAAGTCCACTGGGAAACGGAAGTGGACAGCCTCCTTGTCGCGGCAATCCTCGCGCTCCAGGTGATTCACCACATCCAGGCGCTCCAGCCCGGCCACCACCCGGTAGTCCGTGAACAGGGCGCGACAGCTTCGCGCACGCAGGTGCACGCGCAGCAGACCCAGCACAGGGCCCTCTTCCAGCACCTCCAACCGCTCCACGGTGGCTTCCTCCAGGACGAAGGCCTCTGTGCCCTCCACCCGGGCAAAGTGATTGAGGGGCGCGCCTGCAGTGGCAAAATCCCTTCCCTGGGCATCCCGCAAGGAGGAGATGGCGCCAGTGGCGGCATCAATTTTCACCGTGACGAGGCCGTTGGTTAGCGTGTTTCCATGTGCCAGAACTGGGCCCACCGGCAGGACCTGTGCTTCCTCCAGCGTGTAGCGGCGGGATCCCAGGGGCGGCACAGCCTGGGCAAGGAAGGCGAGCTTCCCATTGTGCAGGCGCTGCACGGGCAACTGTGCGCCGGTCTCGTCGCGCACACTCCAGTTCCCAGGAAGTGTTTCCACTTCAACAAGATCCGTGCGCATCCAGGACTGGGTGTTCACCACTTCCACCACGCCACCGGCCGCATCCTGGGCCAGCAGGGTGTCCAGCAGTTGCCGCGAGGCGGCGTCGGCGCCTTCCATGTAGCCACGCTTCACCCGCCACTGTTCCTGCACGAAGTCGCAATCGGGTTCACTGACGCTGTTCCAGGCGCCCCAGGTGTGCTCATCGCTTAGGTGCACCAGACGCCAGGCGTCATCCCGCGCCTCCTGGGGGAAAGGCCCCGGCAGCAGGGTGGCCAGGCATTCGGCCTGCACCAGCCGCTCGCTGGCCCGCCGCACCAGGGAGAGTTCACGCAGGGTGGAGAGCGCGCCGTCTTCCCAGTAAGGGGAAATCTCCCCCCGCACCTCTGGCAGGACATGTCCCCAGCGGGATTCAAAGGCCTTGAACATGGCCGCGCTGGTGGACAAGCGCAGACGCGGACTAAGATGCTCCTCATTCCAGTGGCGCACGAAGTCCGGCAGCTCCGTGTCCACCGGGCCGTTGTCGCCGCCAATGGTGTAGCGCAGTTGCACCATGTCGTAGGGATGCTCGTCCGCCTCCAGCTCGCGCAGGTAGTCGTAGAGACGGGTGGCGGAAGCTCCATCCTCCCGCCGCAGGGCGCTGCCATGGAAGGCCGAGTAGCCGCGTCCCGCCACCCAGAAGAGCAGGCGCTCCTGACCGGATGCCGAGTACCACCAGCAGGGTTTGTCCCCCCACTCCTGGTTGAAGTGGCCCACGCGGTCGCCACCACCGGTGAGGCCGGGATTGTAATTGGGGCCACTGCTGTAGTAGCGGATGCCCGCCTGGGCCAGCGCTGTCACGGTGGCCCAGCTGGAACCCGGGATGTCCGTGATCATGGCGTCGCACACTTCCACGCCGGCCTCCTGGGCCACAAGGCGGGCGTCCTCCGTCAGGCGCAGCAATTCCTCCGGGCGACAAATGCCCGTCAAGGGATTGGTGTAGAAGGCGTTCAGCCCAATGCCACCCTCGCGCAGGGCTGAAAAGAGGGCCTGACGCTCCTCCTCCGTGGCCTGGGCCAGGAAGCGCTGCACGGGCCAGGCGATCTCCGCGTTCCAGGCGGCGCGGGCCTCCACGGGATAGTCCGCCGTGCGGGCGTGCTCGGCCAGGGCCACGCGCAGGTTGTGCAGCTGCTTGCGCTCCACATCCACCTGCAGATCCGAGTAGCCCACATCCACATGGGAATGGGGCAGGATCCACAGTTCCCGCTGGCGCACCGGCCGCAGCAGCAGCTCCTCCACATGGTCCGCGTGGCCGGGCCTGCACAGCGTGATGGTGAAGGGCGTGGGCACCTCCACCTGGGGCAGTTGGAAGGCCACGCGATTGAAGCCCAGGTGCAGCTCGGCCTGCTGGGGCTCCTGACCCGGCACATGCAGGGTGGCCAGGCTGCGGCTCTCCAGGATGTTCACCAGGGCCTGCACCACCTGGCGCGGCCCCTGGGGCGAACGCACCAGAGCCGGCTGGGCCTGCAGCTCCACCGTGTCGCGCACCTGGTACATGAAGGTCATGGCCCAGTCCCGGCGGTGGGCCGCCTCCCCACAGAGGCCCAGGCGCAAAGGCCGCCCGGGACGCAGCAGTTCCAGTGGCACAGCCAGGCGCATGTAGCCGTAGAGGTCGGCCACCGCGTCCTCCCACTGGGCATCGAAGGACAGGCGGATGCCGTCGCGGCCTTCAACCGTCCATTGGCGCTGGCGCTCCGCCTGTTTCGTGGTGAAGCTCAAGGCGGGCTGATCGTCCACTTCCAGGGTGAAGGTGGCGTCCGCCGCACTGGTGCCGGAGGAATGGGCCGCCAGCCACACGAAGGTGACGCGGCCTCCCTCGTCCACGGGAGCCCCTTCGGGCACTGGCGCACTTTCCCAGCGGATATGGCGCTGGCCGTCCAGACAGCGCGTCAGCAGAGCCTGGGTGGCCTGGGGATGGAAATTCCGGTAGCCCAGTTCTTCGCCGGACAAGGCGCGGGCAAAACCGCTGATGGCGTGGGAGAAATGCAGCATGGGGCGTCCTGAGCTGGGTTGAAGGCCATTGGCGACAGCGCGGACGGAAAGCTCGGAAATTGCGCGGGGGAAGGCTGCGGGTGTGCGGGGGATTTTCGCGGTGTCGGACGCCAGTCAAGGGGGCGGCGCGATGCGTTGAGGATGGCGAGACCGTGGGTGGGGACATTTGGACAGTTGCGGCGCGCATGAATGGAAATCTGGGGGCGTGTAAGGCGTGCGGGTCTCTACTTTTATATGAATGGCAAATCGCGGACTATTCAGGGATCTTTTGGGTTTGGGGTGGGTTCCCCGGGTGGGTGGGGGTTAGGGATGGGGGGAGTACGGTTTTTGAACGATTGCGAATGAAGCAAAAGGATTGTTTCTCATTTACCCCCACGGCAGATCTCTCCGCCTGTCATTCCCTGGAGCATCCAAAGCCCTTCAGGCAGCTTCGGCGAAGCATCCCTGGCCATGCGTCCCCAAGCAGGATGGGCCGGGCGGAAGCCCTGCGGAAGCCCCGTCTCAGCCCAAGGCCTGCGACAAGTCCGCCTCGCCAGGGCAGGAGCCGTGAACTGCGCGGCAATGCTGCATCATCTTCCGTCACCGCGGAAGATTCCGTCCCTTTAGCGCCTGGGATAAAGCGGCGGCCCCGCCGGAATGGGCGAGGGCGTGGCTTTCACTTTCTCCAGCAACACTTGGATGGCCTTTTCCAGCTGCAGGTCCCGCCCCTCCAGCACGGAGGCCGGATCGTTGTCCTG
>CAIWAD010000143.1 GCA_903910645.1 uncultured bacterium
CCGTGTCCGGCAGCAGATCCACCACGGGCACCACTTCCAGGAAGACATCCACCGACACCGCTTTGGGCGTCCACGAGACCCCCAGCGGAATGCGCAGCCCCAGCTTGTCCTTCCCGTCGTCGCCGGCGCCCTCCCGCAGCCGCAGGCGGCCACCCAGGCCGTAGTAGAACAGGGTTTTGCCAGGCAGGCCCAGGCCGTCCAGCAGCTCGCTGTTGTGGATGAGGTAGTCGGCGTGGGCCTGCAGGTCCTTGTCGCCGGACAGGCTCCAGGCCAGACCCGCGTCCACCGCCGTGGTCTTGCCCAGCCAGGTCTTGGCGGAAAGGCCCGTGGGCTCTCCGGCCATCACTCCCAGGCCCAGCCATTGACCGGCGTGGACGGAGGCGGCAAGGGTCAGCATGATTGAAAGGGCGCGCAACATTGATGGGCTCCTGGAAATCAGCGGGTGATTGACTGTTTGCGCAGCTCGCAGCCCAGCAGGCTGTGGCGCTGTCCGTAGAGAAAGTAAATCACCAGCCCCAGCAGCAACCAGACGATCAGCCGCCACCAGTTGGCCACGGGCAGGCTGAACATGAGCATGAGGCAGGTGAGGATGCCCAGCGTGGGAACCAGCGGCACCCAGGGGCAGCGGAAAGGCCGCGCCGCCTGCGGATTGGTGCGGCGCATGATGAGCACGGCGGCGCAGACGATGACGAAGGCGAACAGCGTGCCGATGTTGGTCAGGTGCAGCAGGGCGTTGATGGGCAAAAAGCCCGCCAGCAGGATGACGAAGGCGCCCACGGCCAGCGTGCTCTTCCACGGCGTGCGAAAGCGTGGGTGCACATCGCCGAAGAAACCGCGCGGCACCAGACCGTCCCGGGCCATGGCCAGCAGCACGCGCGGTGCGCTGAGCATCATCACCAAGAGCACGCTGGTGATGCCCGCCACGCCGGCGGCGCTGATGATGAACTTGGCGGCGTGCAGGCCCCGGGCCTCGAAGGCCTTGGCCACGCCGGCATTGGGATCGATCTGGTTGTAGGGCACCATGCCCGTCAGCACCGCCACCACCGCCACATAGAGCACGGTGCAGATGAGCAGGGAGGCGATGATGCCGATGGGTACATCGCGCTGCGGATTCTTCGCCTCCTCCGCATGGGTGGACACGCTGTCGAAACCGATGTAGGCGAAGAAAATGATGGCCGCGCCGGCGATCATGCCCAAGGGCTCGCCGCTGGCCGTGGTCTGCCCCGCCACCGGATGCCCAAAGAAGCTGAGGCCCGTCCAGCCGAAGGGCGCGAAGTTGTCCGTCCAATTGGCGGTGTTCACATAGAATGCGCCCACCAGGATGACGAAGAGCACGGCGGCCACTTTCACGCCGACCATGATGGTGTTGATGCCCGCGCTCTCCTGGATTCCCTTCACCAGCACCAGGGTCACCGCCAGGACAATGAGCACGGCGGGGAGGTTGAACAAGGCCCCCGTGGCGGTGAAGACTCCCGTGCCGGCGTCATAGGACAGCGCCGCGCTGCTGAGGGCTTTGGGGAAGTGCAAGCCGATGCCGTCCAGCACCACCTGGAAATAGCCGGACCAACCGTTGGCCACCGCCGCGCTGCCCACCACATACTCCAGCACCAGATCCCAGCCGATGATCCAGGCGAACAGCTCGCCCATGGTGGTGTAAGCGTAGGTGTAGGCGCTGCCAGCCACCGGCGCCATGCTGGCGAACTCGGCGTAGCAGAGCGCGGCGAAGATGCAGGCCAGGCCCGCCACCACATAGGAGAGCATGAGCGCCGGACCCGCCGTGTGGGCGGCGGCCTCTCCGGTGGCAACGAAAATGCCCGCGCCAATGACCGCACCCACACCCAGGCTGGTAAGAGTCACCGGCCCCAGCACGCGGCGCAGGCGGTTGTCTCCCCTCATTTCCTCCAGCAGGTGCGCAAGGGACTTGGTGGCGAAGTACTGCTTCGTCATGCATGCTCCTCTTCCGGTGACACATCGTGAAGAGCCCACGGGAGTTTTTCAGATGTGGCCGCATGGCGGACATCGTCCCGGGCGGCGGAACTCCATCGGTGGCGCTGGCAAGACAACAATCGCGCCGCTCCCGCGCCACCCTGGCGGGGCCGTTTGGGCGCGCAGCCCTTCTTGGCGACATTGCGGCACGCGGGCACAGGGCTCGTGCTTTTCTGTGGAGCGCCCGTGCAATTCCTGGGACAAGAGCAGACTTCCCTGGCCCTGGCCCTGGGATTGAGCGGCGTGGCCTTGAATGTGCTGTGGCCCCAACTGAAAGGGCGCACGGCCATGCTGGCCGTGCAGGCCGTGTCGGGCATCTGCTTTTTGGCCCATTACGCCCTGATTGGCGCCACCACCGGCAGCCTGATGAATCTGCTGGCCACGCTGCAGGCGCTGGCGGCCATTCCCTTGGGAACACGGCCGGGCTTCCGCATGGTGTATCTGCTCACTCTGCCGGCAATCGCCCTGGCCCTGGCCTTCAGCTGGACCGGCTGGCCCAGTGTGATGGCGGCCCTGGGCATGGCGGGCATCGCCGTGGGGCGCTACCAGTTGAACGTGCTGCCCTTCCGCATCATCCTCATGGTGACCATTCCCTTCTGGGTTGGGCACAACCTCCTGGTGGGCTCCCTGCCCGGCCTGCTCTCGGACACCCTGGTCACGGCCAGCAGTGGCGTGGGGTTGTTGCGAGTGATGCGGGAGGCGCGTCGGCGACCCGTGGCGGCCTGAAGATCCAAGGGTCTCGCGTGGCTGTGTGCCTGCCATTTCGCCATCAGCACGAGGCCATCAGCCCATCACGGTTCCTGTGCTTCAGGAATTGGGCCGTCCGGATTCCACGCGCTGCTCCTGGGGCGTGTTGATCACCCTGCCACCCGACGGAATGCTGTGGGTGACCCAGGTGTTGCCCCCAATCACCGCGCCCTTCCCGATGACGGTCTCGCCTCCCAGAATGGTGGCTCCGGCGTAGATCACCACGCCGTCCTCGATGGTGGGGTGCCGCCTGGCGCCGCGGATCAGTTGCCCGCCCTCATCCTTGGGGAAGGACAAGGCCCCCAGCGTGACGCCCTGGTAGAGTTTCACGCCATCACCGATGACCGTGGTCTCGCCCACCACCACGCCTGTGCCGTGGTCGATGAAGAAGCGGCGGCCAATGCGCGCGCCGGGATGGATGTCCACGCCCGTGCG
>CAIWAD010000144.1 GCA_903910645.1 uncultured bacterium
GGCCGCGGCCTATTGCGTGCCCCTGGCTTTTCGATATCGTTTCGTGATGGCCTTCAACCTGCGCGAGGCCGACCATTTGATCCGCCTGCGCAGCACGGCGGCGGGGCACGCCTCCTACCGTCGGGCGGCCTGGGATTTGCACCGCGCCATCTGCGCATGCTTCCCCTTGCTGGGACCCTTTTTGCAGGAGGCGGGGCGCGTGGATGGGGAGCAGGTAGGGCTGGCCCGCACGGCGGAACTTCAGCGTCAACAGGAATTCAGCCGCTGAGGAGCCTTGGTGGGTGCCGCCGTAAATGCGAACTTGCAGCAAAAATAATGCCGTTTCACCCGGGGGGCTTCAGGTGAATAGAGTCGAGACGAAGCTTTTTGTGGGATTGGAAATCACGCCCAAGCTGCAGGAGAACCTGGACGCCTGCAAGAAGGCCATGGAACTCTACTTCCGCCTGGACAACCCGGACTATCTATTGGTGCGCCGCGTGGGGGACAAGGACTGCATTGGCCGCATCGTCTCCTTGCCCTTCCCCTGCCAGGATTTGGACAATGTGCAGCGCAATGTGCTCAGCCTGATCAAGCTGATTGCGCCCAGTTTCCGCTTGGGTCCCGACAGCGTGCAGCTTTTCGCCTATCAGGAATTTCAGTCCGACACCAGGATATAGGCCTCGCGCCGCTCCACACGCCCCGCTTCCACCAACGCCTCCAGCACCTCGCCACCGCGCGGGGTGATTTGCGCGAATCGCGCCTCCACCTCCGCTGTGGCCAGCAAATGCCCAGTCTCCAACAGGGAGTGAAACCACTCCAGCACCACTTCCCGGCGACGGGGATGGGTGGGCAATCCCAGTTCCGGCGCGTCCAGGTAGTCGCGCAGGGCCTGTTCACGATAGGCTTCGCGGTTCCAGTCCGGACGGCTGCGGCGCTGGCGCAGGTTGTCCAGCCACTGTGAGGCTTCAGCCAGACCCGGGCTGAGCAGGAAGTAATCGTGATGACGGCCTTCCCGGCGCATGCCCGCCAGCCCGGCCTCCTTCAGGATGGACAAGTGGTGGGAGAGCGTGGCCACGCTCAGGTCCAGCTCTTCGGCCAGTTCGCCCACGCTATGGTCCTGGGTGGCCAGAAGCTCCAACAGCCGCCGCCGCACAGGATCGCCCAAGGCTCGCAGCTTGCGATCCAGGCTGTGCTCAAGGGCCATGGCGCCTCCCACCTTCTACCACCCGCGCACGCATTTCCCATTCCCATCTCCGTCCACCGAAAAGTGGTAAAGGGTGGCGGGAAGCCAAGGGGTTGAAGATCAACGAGATTCAAATGTGAATTGCGTGATGGATGTTTCCACTGCCAACACTGGTGCGAGTTTGAGAGAGATTTTACCACAAAAAACCACATTTTCTTATGAGATTTTATGGTGAATCTTGTTGATGATCAAGAGTCCAGATTATCGTGCGAGAATTCCTTTCTATATAAGGCTTGAAAATGCTTGACATGTATGGAGACTCGCCTTATTTTCGGGGCGAATCGTGGTAATTCGTGGGAGCAAAGGGAACATGCCGTACTTCATGGGCGAATACAGCTACGCCCTGGATGAGAAGGGGAGGGTGAAAATTCCTTCCGCCTTCAAGGCAGATCTCGCTCCCGCCGAGGACTCCGTGGTTTATCTGGTGCGCGACCGCGACGAGTGCGTGGCCATGTACACGCCGGCGGAGTACCAGAAGCTGCAGGATGCCCTCATGGGTCTGGATCGTGGGGACGCCGCCAACCGCGTGCTCATCCGTCGCCAGATCTCCTGCGCCTTCGCCTGCCCGGTGGATGCCCAGGGCCGCGTGAAGGTTCCCGCCGAGTTGGTGAAGCTGGCGCGGCTGGAAAAGGGCGGCGAGGTGAAGCTGGCGGGCTTCATTGACTATGTGCAAATCTGGAATCCCGACGAGTACCAGAAGTCCATGCTCATGCAGGACGGGGAGTAAAGGCCATGGGCATGCACATCATGCAGCGCAGCCAGGATGGTCTGGATCTTTTCCGCCTGAAAGGTGAGCTGGATGCCGGCGCCGTGGAGCAATTGGCCTTCATCCTGGCCATGCCCGGTGCGCGCCCGGTGCAGTTCGATTTCCGCCTGGTGCCCAATGTGGACCGGCCGGAAGCGGCACCCTTGTTGAAGTCTGTGGTGGCCCGTCGTCCCGAGGGGCGGGCCTTGCGTTTTTCCGGCATCCCCCAGCCCGTGGCCCGGCGCCATGCCCGCGAGGGCTTGCCGCCCGCCATCTTCGTCTGACCGATGTATCACGACCCGGTGCTGGCAAGGGAAGTGGCGGACCGCTTGGTCACCTCCCCGGGCGGACTCTATCTGGACTGCACGATGGGCGGCGGAGGGCACAGCCGTCTGATTCTGGAATCACTGGACGCCACGGGCCGCCTGCTGGCCCTGGACTGGGACGAAGACGCGCACACCCATCAGCAAGGAGTGGATCAGGTGTTGTGCCAGGATGCCCGCGTAGCCCTGCTGCGGCAGAGTTTCGGCGATTTGGATCGGCTTCCCGCTCCCTGGGCGGAGGCGCGCTTCCACGGCGTCCTCATGGACCTGGGCCTTTCCTCCCACCAGATTGACACCCCGGGCCGGGGCTTTTCCTATTTGCAGGAAGGGCCGCTGGACATGCGCATGGATCGCCGCAAGGGCGTGGGCGCGGGCGAACTCATTGACCAGATGGACGAGGCGGCCCTGGGTCGCCTGCTGCGCGACCAGGGCGAAGTGGCAAGCTGGCGTCGCATGGCCCATCTGCTCAAGCAGGCCCGCGCGGCAGGACGCCTGGATGGCACGGCCCAGGTGCGCCAGGTGGTGGAGGATGCCTTCGGCACCAAGGGCAGCTATGCCCTGCTGAGTCGCGTGTTCCAGGCCCTGCGCATTGCCGTGAATGGCGAGCTTGAAGCCCTGGAGAAGGGGCTGGACGAAGCCTTCCGCCGCCTGCTGCCCGGTGGCCGCCTGGCGGTGATCACCTACCACAGCCTGGAAGACCGCCATGTGAAGGCGCGCTTCCGCGACTGGTGCGGCGAGGGTGGACAGGCGGGCACGCGCCATGTGCCGGCCATGCGCACGCCCCGCGTGGCCCATGTGCTGGAGCGTCGCGGCGTGGTGCCCACGGCGGAGGAGATTGCACGCAATCCCCGCAGTCGCAGCGCCCGTCTTCGCGTGCTGGAACGGGAGGTGGCCTGATGGCGCGTCCTGTTCCGCCCCTGAGCATCCGTGAGCAATTCGGCTTCGTGTGGCGCCTTCTGCCCCTGGTGAGCGTGGCCATCGCCGCCCTGCTCTTCCGCGTGTGGAAGGTGCTGGAGACGGATCAGCTGCGCACCCGCGTGTTCAAGACCACCCGCGCCTGCGCCTCCCTGGAGGGCGAGCTGCAGATCGAGGAAGGCCTTTACCTGGCCCAAACCGCTTTCGGCCGCATTGAGAAGGCCGGCCGCGAGATGGGGCTGGTGTGGCCGGACAGCAATGTGACCCGCCTGGTGGTGGATCCCCGTCTGGTGCAGCGCGACCGCAACCTGGAGTGGCTGGACCGCAGCCGGGAGCAGGCTCCGTGAGGCGCCGCGTGGTCATGGACGGCACGCCCCTGCGCCACGCCCGCCGGGTGGGCGCGCTGCGCACCATTGGCCTGTTGGCCTTTGGCGCCGTGCTGGTGAAACTGGCCTTCCTGCACTTCTTCTGGGGCAAGGAACTGGTGGACCGCGCCGAGCGCCAGCTCTACACCACCGTGACCCTGCGCGCCCCCAGGGGCAACATCGTGGACAGCCAGGGCAGTCTGCTGGCCGTGGAGCTGAACCAGGTCTACCGCTTGGCCTGCAATCCCCTGCAGATCCGCCGGGATGTGCTGGCGCACAAGGACAGCACGCGCTTCCC
>CAIWAD010000145.1 GCA_903910645.1 uncultured bacterium
TCCCTGGCTCCACAGGATGCGATCCCTGGCCACGGCGAACAGGTGAAGCAGGTCCTGCTTCAGCTCCGGCCCCTCCAGCACGCCCATGGCCCGGGCGATGGCTTCCAGCGTGCTGACTTTTTCCGGGTGCGGGTTGTGGCGAAGCCGGTACTGGGAGGCCGCCTCCACGGGCAGGCATACACGGGGCAGCGCGCGCAGCTCCGGGTGGCGCAAAGGGATCTTGCGGGCCGTGTTCCAGGTGCCATCGGGCACAAAAAGGGTCACGGGGCGCGGATCCCGCGCCACATAGGCGGCGTCCAGCACCTCCGCCTCCGGGCTGGGGAAGAGGAGAAGGGGACGGCGTCCGGCTTCCAGCAAATCCTGCACTTCCAGGGGGCGATCCCGGTCTCCACGCAGACGAATGCACATGTGCTCAAGGGCGCTCAGGGCCAGGCGCCCCGTGTTGCTCTGGCGCATGGCCTCCACATGGTGCATGACCAGCACCAGACGCGTGGTGGTGTGGCGAAGGGGCACCACGCCGCACACGCACAAGTCAATGAGCATGCGGCAGTGCCGGCAACACAGGCCGGTGTTCAAGGCGGGTGGGCGGCGGGGCGCCAGCGGCGCGGTGCTACTGTTTGTCGTAGGTGGCCACCTCGTCGTGGAGCACGCTTAGTTCCACGCCTGCCGCCTGGAACATGGCGCGGGAATCCTGGGCGGCATGGTAGCGCCGTTCCGCCACCACCCGGCTGATCCCTGTACTGATGATGAGCATGGCGCAGGTGCGACAGGGCTCCATGGTGCAGTAGAGCGTGGCCCCGTCCAGCGCGGTGCCATGGCGCGCGGCCTGGCAGATTGCGTTCTGTTCGGCGTGGATGGTGCGCACACAGTGCTGGCTCTCCGCGCCGGCGTCGTCCACCACGCGCTTCATCAGATGGCCGGCCTCGTCACAGTGGGCCATGCCTGCCGGGCTTCCCACATAGCCGGTGCAGATGATGCGCTTGTCCCGCACGATCAGGCAGCCGCTCAGACCGCGATCGCAGGTGGCGCGCTTGGCCACTTCGCGCACCAGGCCGATGAAGTACTCGTCCCAGCTGGGGCGGGCCATTTCAGGCACCGACCAGACTGCGGGAAATGATCTCACCGGCATTGGCGGAGAGCCCGGCGCCGGCCAGTTCCTGCAGGTGCCCCTTCAGCAAGGCGGCGCGCTCGTCCTCGTGGCGACGCCAGCTCATGAGGGGACGCACCATGGCGCTGCCCATGTGGGCGTTCAGAGCGTCCACCTGGCGCAAGCGCTGGGTGTAGAAAGCGTAGGCGCGGCCTTCCTTCTCGTGGAAGCGGCCGGGATTCCCCACGGCGAAGCTCAAGAGCAGGCTGCGCACCTTGTTGGGATTGCGGATGTCGAAGGCCGGGTGGGCCAATAGCTTCTCCACGCGCTCAAGCGTGTCGTCCCGGCGTGAGACGGCCTGAATGGAGAACCACGCGTTCATCACCACCGGATCCTTGCCCCAGCGTGCGGCGAAGTCGTCCAGCGCCTCCTGGCGCTGCGGGGCCATACTGTGGGTCAAGGCGCCCAGCGCTCCCATGGTGTCCGTCATGCAGGAGGCTTCGCGGTACTGGCGCAGGGCCAGTGCGGCGTAGGCCTCGTCTCCGGTTTCCACCAGCAGGGAAAGGCAGATGTTCTTCAGGGCGCGCTGACCCGTGCTGCGGGACTCGCGATCGTAGGGACGGCCCATCAGCTCGTCGCGATAGCGGTTGTACAGCTCCTCCAGGGCGGCACGATGGGCCTGGGCCAGGGTCAGGCGGTGCAATTCCCCCGCCGCCAGGATGGCTTCCACCGGCACCTTCTCCAGTTCCTGCTCAACCACGGCGTAGCCCGGCAGGCTAAGGGCGAAGGCGATGGAGGCAGGATCGCTGTCCGCGTCGGCCAGGGTGGTGCCCCAGGCATCCACCACCACTTGCGACACCTGGGCGGGACACCCTTCGCGCATGGCGGCCACAGCGTCCAGGATGCTGCGCAGATAGAGCTGCTGGCCAGCTTCCCAGCGGGCGAAGGGATCGCGATCGTGGGCCAGCAGGAAGGCCAATTCCTCCAGGCTCTGCTCCCGCTCCACCTTCACCGGCGCGCTGAAATTGCGCAGGAAACTGAGGTGCGGACGCGCCGCCAGGCCGGTGAAACTGAAGCGCTGGGCCTTTTCCACCAGCTCAAGCACGCGGGTGCCGGGCGTGGGCGCGTGGCTTTCGCTCATGAATTGTGCGGGAAGCTCCCGGCCCTGTTCGTCCAGCAGGCCAATGGACAAGGGAATGTGTAAGGGGCCGGGCGTGGCGCCATCGGCCCAGCCGGGCACCTGCTGGGCAATGTCCAGATGGAGGATGCCGTTGTCCTCATCCCAATTCTCGCGCACCGTCAGGCGCGGAGTGCCGTGCTGGCGGTACCAGCGGCGGAACTGGCCCAGGTCGCGACCGGAGCCGTCCTCCAGCGCCTTCACGAAATCCTCCGTGGTCACGGCCTGGCCGTCGTGGCGCTCGAAATAAAGGTCCATGCCCTTGCGCCAGCCGCGCTGGCCCAAAAGCGTGTGCATCATGCGGATGACCTCGGAACCCTTCTCATACACCGTGGCCGTGTAGAAGTTGTCGATCTTCTGGTAGCTCACCGGCTGGATGGGATGGGCCATTGGGCTGGCATCCTCCGGGAACTGCCGACCGCGCAGCTGGGCCACATCGCCAATGCGCGCCACGGCCCGACTGCCCATGTCCGCGCTGAATTCCTGATCGCGGAACACGGTAAGGCCTTCCTTCAAGGTGATCTGGAACCAGTCCCGACAGGTGATGCGGTTGCCCGTCCAGTTGTGGAAGTACTCGTGGGCCACCACGCCCTCAATGGCGGCGAAACCGTCGTCCGTGGTGGCTTCGGGCAGGGCCAGCACCAGGCTGCTGTTGAAGATGTTCAGCCCCTTGTTCTCCATGGCGCCCATGTTGAAGGCATCCACCGCCACGATCATGAAGATGTCCAGGTCGTACTCGCGGCCGTAGGCTTCCTCGTCCCAGGCCATGGCGCGCTTCAAGCTGTCCATGGCGAAGTCGCACTTGTGGACATTGTGCGCCTCGGTGTAGATGCGCAGGGTCACCTTGCGTCCACTGGCGGTGGTGAAATGGTCCTGGATGTGCTCCAGCGGGCCGGCCACCATGGCGAAGAGATAGGCGGGCTTGGGGAAGGGATCCACCCAGCGCGCCCAGTGACGGCCA
>CAIWAD010000146.1 GCA_903910645.1 uncultured bacterium
AGAGGCGGGCGTGCTGCTTGGGGAAGTGGTGCCGGAAGGCCCCGCGGCCAAGGCTGGGGTAAAGGTTGGTGAAATTCTGGTGAAAGTGGACGGCACCCCGGTGCACGACAGCGAGCGCTTGATGGCCATCATGCGTGGCAAAAAGGTGGGCGACAAAGTGGATCTGCAGCTTTTCCACCTGGGCAAAGTGCGCACAGTAAAGGTTGAACTGGCGGCACGCCCCGCGCCGCCCAAGCCCAAGGCCATTTGGTTTGGCAAGGATGATGATGAAGGCTTTGCCCCGGAAGCCCTTGGCCCCGGCGATGAAATGGGCCAGGCGTTGGATGAGGGCATGCGTCAGGTGGAGATCCAGCTGGACGGTCTCGATCTGAATCTGGAGGAACTGGACAGGCAGCTGGAAGGCCTGAACGAGCTGCAGGATGATTCCAATGTGCGGGTCAAAGTCCTGCGACTGAACCGGGACTCCCAGATCAATTAGCACCTTAAAGACAGCTGAACACCAAGGGCTGCGTGAGCAGCCCTTTTTCTCGGCACCGGGACGACACCGGGAGTGTTACCTCTCCTTCCAAGCTTATGCCCTTCAATGATTTTCCCAATTGGTTGTAAATGTTACTTGCCGGTTCTCACGAGATTCAACACTTTCGCTTCCATTCAATGGGAGCCACCATGGCCGATTTACCCCGCGATGAAGAGCTGCCGTCCGCGGCCCCGTCCAGTTCACTAAGTGCATTTTTACAGGTCGTCCAGGGCTTTCAACCCCAGAGCGGAACAGAACCTGCTGCCGCCTTGCCAGAGCCGGTGGCGGAAGCGGAGACTTCCAGCCCGAAGCCTGCAGGCAAGGAGAGCGAAGGGGATGCGGAGGATAAGGGCTTGGGGCGTCGCGCCAGAGAGCGCAGTCAGCGGCGGCGGGAAATTCTGGAAGTGGCGCGCCAGCACTTCGCGCGCAGCGGCTACACGGGCACCACGCTGGAAAGTATTGCCAAGGTGGCGGAATTCGCCAAACCCACCTTGTATCAGTTCTTCACAAACAAAGAGCATCTATTCCACAGCATTCTGGCGGATGGCTACCAGGACTTATTGGGTATTCAGCGCAAGGCCATCAATGGTGAAAGTAATGCGGCCGCCCAGCTTCGCACCCTGTGCATCATGTTTCTCATCTATTACCGCAAACATTTGGACTTCTACATCCTTCACCGACAGTTCCAGCATCGCTTGCGCCAGCCGGCGGACAACCCCTGGCATGAACAAAGCCGCGTGCTGAATCAGGAAATTCGGGACAAGGTGCGGGGCGTTCTGGCAAAAGGCATGTCCAGTGGGGACTTCCTTCCATTGGATGCCGATCGTCTGTGCAGCGTGTTCCTGGAAAGCTTGAGCATCTACACCCAGGCTTTTCAGGATGGTGGGGAGCTGCGCACGGCAACGGAGATGGCCGATGAGATCATGCGTCTCTTCCTGGACGGCATCCGCAATCGGTCTTGAAGGCCAAACCCATGGAAAGTGACGCCGACGGGCGGCTCAGGATCCGCCGTTGATCACAATGCGGGTGGGGAAGTTGAAATCCGTCCAAGCACCGGCCACGCTGCCATCGGGGCGCAGGCGCAGCACGCGGTTGCGCTCCGTGTCCAACACCCACACATGGGAGTCGATGCGGTTGTACGCCAAGTCTTTCGGGAAGAGCAAGCCTTCCACGGCAACCTGCTCCTGATCAAAAAAGTAGCGCAGCGCGCGAGAATCCAGCCCGCGATCCAGCACCCAGCACAGGCCTTCCGACCAGGTGGCGGACACGGCCACCGGGTTCTCCAGCCCGGTCACCACCAGGCTGTCCAGGCCGTCATCCTCATAGCGCACCAGGGTGCCCGCCTCTTTGTCCACCAGCCAGCACGCCCCCGTGCTGTCCTCCACCGACACATCCACCGGAAAGAGGTAGCCGTCCCGCGCCTGCACATGGGGACTGCTGCGCACATCGCTGATGCTGCCCTCCCAGCCATCGTTCACATGGAAGAGCTGGTTGCTGCCCTCATCGCAAATCCACACGGCGCCCGTGCGCTGATTCACATCCAGGGCATTTGGGCGGGTAAGGCCACCAATGCGTCGCAGCTCGCGGTCTCCGTAAAGGCTGATCTCCACCACCTGGGCCGTGTCCGCATCCAGCACCATCACGCTGCCCGTGCGCTGCCAACTGCGCAGGCGCGTGGGGCGGGCGAGACCTTCGGTGCGCGTGAAAAGTGGTGTGCCAATCAGGTCAAAGCAATGCAGGGCAGCGGGATAGCCCTCGCACACCCACAAGCGTCTGTTTTCCGGATCCACATCCACATCCTGCAAATCCTGGAAACCATCCAGGCGCAACAGTTCATCGCCAATGGCGGAGAGCTTCACAATCTGCTGGGCTCCCTGGTTCAGTACCCAGGCGCATCCCACTTCCGTGTACACCGTCACATCCAGCGTGTCCCGGCTCTGGGCGCCGTACTCGTCCGTGGCCACCAATTCCACCCAGGCATGCATGGTGGAATCGGGCACGGTCCAGCGCACGCTACTGCCGTAGGCATGGTCCAAACTGCCCCAAGGCGTGTCCCAACTGAAGCTCACCGCGTGGGAATCGGGATCCATGGCGGCGGCACTAAGTGTGATGGTGTTGCCATTCAACACGGTTCTTGAAGAAGCACTGAGCTGGGTGATCACCGGAACCTGATTGTGCACCCAAAAGCGCAGCGTGTCGGCGCTCTCCAGCCCTTCCGGATCCACCGCCCGCACCACCACGCGCGCCACCACACTGCTATCCGGACTGGCCCATCGCGCGCTGTCCTGGTAGCTGGAAAGCATCTGACCCAGGTTGCACTCCCAGCTTACTTGCAGGGAGTCTCCGTCAGGATCACTGATGTCCGCGCGCAGGAGCAGGGCGCTACCCGGGGTGGCTTCCTCGGCTTCAATGCGCAGGTTCAAGATGGTGGGAGCCTGGTTCTCGCCACTGAGCGGGGCACGGGCACAACCGCTGTACCAAATGGTTGAAATTGCAACCAACAAGTAGAGCGAAAACTTCATTTATCTACCACCACTTGTTCCGTGCTTTCATACATCAAGGCGTCAGAGGCCAGTCGGCACCAGCGCTCCAGGCTTTGGCGGGTCAAGTCGCTGCGCACACGAGCATCCTCGGGAAAGTCACCTTCCCCGTGCTCTGCCTTCAGGAAGAGCCATCGCACTGGCCCTTCCGCCTCTGATGCCAGACGCACCGTGCGCGGGCTGCTGGCCTGGTCCACTTCATGCAGCCACACTTGTGCCTCCAGACGATGCGCCTGGCGGCTGCGGGCAAACAAAGGTTTAAGACTTATGCCCTTCCGACCGCGCGGCTCGTGGGCCAGCACCTGACCGCGCAGAACCAGGTCGGCGCCCAGGGCGCGGCCCAGCTCGTTCACCAGCTGGTCGGTGCGGATCTGCTTGATGTTCAAGTGAAGAGATTCCAGCGCGCGGGTCAGGTCCGCCTCCGGCAGGAGGGCAAACGAACTGTCCTCCTCGACGGTGCGACGCAGGTGCTCCGCCAGACGGGCGGCCACGGGCGAGCTGTCGGTTTCGATGAAGGGAAGCACCAGCACCTTCAGCGGCAGGAAGGGCAAGCGGCCCGCCTCCGCCAGGAGCGGGGGAGCGCCAGGTTCCAGCGTGAAGGACGGCACCTTGTTTTTGGCGTCCAGTCGCTGCTGAAGCAGTGGCTGCAGGTGGCGATGGCGGATGCGCACCGGTATGACGGGCTGATGACTCCAGGCCAACCCCGCGTAAAGGCCGAAGCGGTCCAGATTGTAAAGGACGCGCTCCTGGGCCCCGGCACGCAGCTCAAAACCCATGGGTAGGGAAAGCCCGGCACCGGCGCTGAACTGGTAATCCATCTCCTTGGTGCCCGTGTCCAGTTCCTGGGCCAGCTCGCTTTCCACATAAAGCCAGCGGGGCAACACCTGGTAGCGGAACGCCGCGCCCCACAAGAACTTCGTGTTCTCGCGATGGCTGTCCGTGCGCATTCCAGCATTCAGGGCAAGCCAGAGCGGAGCGTCCTTGCCCTCAGCCCCCGCTTGCTCCAGTAGAAGCAAGGTCTCGCTTTGGGAACGCCCCGTGGTGAACTCGTCAAAACCAGCCAGTTCTTGTCTGAACCCGCTGGGAAAGATCAGCGATTGACGAAGACCGGCATGCAGACCGGGCCAGAGCGGCAGGGCTTGATGGTAGCTCAAGGCGCACACCAGATCGCCTTGTCCACTCTTGCTGAAGGCACCCTGGCTTTGGCTCAGGTAGGGATAACTGAACTCGAAGCAGACGCGGTCGTTGAGTCCCACCTTCAGGGAGCCTGCCGCTTCCAGGTGGGTGGTGTCCGCGCCCACGGAAAAAAGTGTGCCCTGGCCCCCCAGCTCCACACGGCCCGCGCGGATCTCATTCAGGAAGAGCGAGGAGTCGTCCACGCGGTAACGCGCCAGCGCCGGGCCGCCCGGCCACACGCTGCCCAGCGCCACCGCGCCCAGCGCAACTGCGCCCAGCACCAGAGATGAGCGAAAGCTGATCCTGCCCATGAATCCTCACGCAACTTGCCCGGGATGCTCTGAGCAAGAGTCGTGCCGAACTGTTGGGCCGGGCCGCCGCGGGCGCCATCCATCTTTCCTGTTGATGGACAACGCATTTTTCACGCACCCGCACCGGGCCTC
>CAIWAD010000147.1 GCA_903910645.1 uncultured bacterium
CCCACGGCGGCCTGGCTGCGGCGATGGCGATAGGCCGGACTGGTGTCCAGCACATTCACGCCACCCGCCAGCACCTGGCCCAGGGCGCGTTCGATCTTGGAGTCCACGATGTTCTTCAACTCGCCGGGCAGGGTGCCCCAGCCCAGGCGGGAGGCGCTCCAGGCCGCTGTGGCACTATGGCTTTGGGGTGGCAGCAACCGCTGGCAGCGGTCGCGGGTGGCGTCGGGGTGGGCAAGTCCTTGCCAGTGGCTCATGGGGAGCATTCCTTCCCTGTGGTATGTTCCGGCTGCGCCCATTCTCGCAAAGGACGGGGAAATGCGCGGGCGCGGGTCCGCCGCAGGGCCGGGAATCGGGCCCGGGGCGCGTTCACACGGTCACTAAATCGAGGGAGTCCCCATGGACAAGGTGCTGGCGCGGCTGGATGCCATGAAAGAAGTGCATCTGGCGGAACTGAAAACCCTTCTGGCCTTTCCTTCCATCTCCACGGATCCCGCCTGCGTCCAGGCCGTGCGCGCCTGCGGCGAGCACCTGCGCGACCAGGTGCGGGCCATGGGCTTTACCGATTCCGTGCTTCATGACACGCCCGGGCATCCCATCCTCACGGCCAGTTGGAAAGGTGCGCCGGGAGCCCCCACCATCCTGCTCTACGGCCATTACGATGTGCAACCCGTGGATCCCCTGGACCTGTGGCGCCACCCGCCTTTCGAAGCGGTGCTGGAGGGGGATCGTCTGGTTGCCAGAGGCGTGGCCGACGACAAGGGCCAGGTCTTCAGCCACCTGAAAGCCATGGAAGCCCTGTTGAAAGAGGAGGGCGCCCTTCCGGTGAATGTGGTGCTGCTTCTGGAAGGTGAGGAGGAGATTGGCAGCCCCAACCTGGGGCCTTTCCTGGAGGCCAACAAGGAGCTGCTGAAGGCCGACTGCGCCGTGATCAGCGACACGGCCATGTTCGCCCAGGGCCGGCCCAGCATCACTTATGGCTTGAAGGGCCTGTGCTACCTGGAGCTGGAGCTGGAAGGCCCCAGCCACGACCTCCACAGCGGCAGTTTCGGCGGCCCGGTGGTGAACCCGCTCAATGTGATGGCCGACCTGCTTTCCTCGTTGAAGGACAGGCAGGGTCGTGTGGCGGTGGAGGGCTTCTACGACGCCGTGCTGCCGCTCAGCGCGGAGGAGCGCGCCGCCTTTGCCGCCCTGGGCTATGACGAGGAGGGGCTGAAACACAGCCTGGCCGTGGAGGAGCTGGCGCCGGAGGCGGGCTACACCGTGCTGGAGCATTTGTGGGCGCGTCCCACCTGCGATGTGAACGGCTTTGTGGGCGGTTTCACCGGCGAGGGCGCCAAGACAGTTCTGCCGGCCAAGGCTTCCGCCAAGGTCAGCTTCCGTTTGGTGCCCCACCAGACGCCGGACAAGGTGGCGGATCTGGTGGAAGCCCACTTGCGCCGCCTCCTGCCGGGCGGAGTGCGTCTTACCCTGACTCGCCACCATGCGGGCAAGCCTGCCCTGGCACCCATTGACCACCCCGCCGTGCGTGCAGGCATGGAGGCCCTGGAGAAGGGCTTCGGCACGCCGGCCGTTTACCAGCGCGAGGGCGGCAGCATTCCCATCGTGGCGGCCTTTGACGAGATCCTTGGCCAGAAGACCGTGCTGATGGGCTTCGGCCTGCCCGACAGCCGCTGCCACAGCCCCAACGAGAATCTGAGCCTGGAGAACATCTACGGAGGCATGCGCGCGGCCTTGTGGTTCTACCGCCTGCTGCCCCAGCACATGGCCCGCGCCTGATGCAGCTGTCCAGCCTGTGGCGTAGCCTCCCCGCCGTGGCGGGCCTGCTCCTATTGGCCGCCTGTGCCACGGATGAGCCTCCCACGGTGGAGGTGCGCAAGGGCGATTTCACCGTGCGGCTGGTGGAGGCGGGCAGCATATCCGCCCTGCACTCCACCACCATTGATGTGCCCAGCCTGCGCATGAACCTGCAAATCCTGTGGCTGGCGGAGGAAGGCGGCAGCGTGGCGCCCGGGGATACGCTGGTGCGTTTCGATCCCACCGAGGCCCGCAAGCTGGTGGAGGAGAAGACGGCAGGCCTGGACATGGCCCTGGCGGCCCTGCGCAAGGGTCAGGCTGAAGTGGAATCCGAGCTGTCATCCCTGAAAAGCACGCTGACCTACGACAGCATTTCCTGGCGTCTCTCCAGTCTGCGCGCGGAGCGCTCGCGCTGGGAAAGTGATGTGGCCCGCCAGGAGGCGGAGCTGCAGCACCACCAGTCCACTCTGGCACTGGAGAAGAGCCTGGCCCGCAGCCGCGCCCAGGAGACCATTGGGCGCGAGACCGTCGGCAATCTCCAGTTGAAGGTGGAGCAGGCCCGCGCCGAACTGGCCACCGCTGTCGAGGCCCTGGGGCAGATGGTGATCACCGCGCCGCGCCGGGGCATGGTCGTGCACCTGCCGGTGTGGAAAGGGGATCGCATGGAGAAGGTAAAGGCCGGTGACAGCCCCTGGCGGGGATCCTCCATCATCGAGCTGCCGGACTTCGACACCATGCTCGTGGACCTGAGTGTCAGCGAGGTGGACATGGGCTTGGTGAAAGTGGGGGATTCCTGTTCCGTGGTGCTGGATGCCTGGCCGGACCGCGCGTTCAGCGGCCGCGTGATGGACATGGGCGTGCTGGCCCGGGAGCGGGACGATGACAGCGGCGTGAAAGCCTTCGATTTGCGCGTGCGTCTGGACGGCACGGATCCCGTCCTCAAACCCGGCATGAACGCCCGGGCCACTTTGCACGGTTACCATGCCAGCCAGGCCCTGAGCCTGCCCGTGGAGGCCCTTCACCAGGATGAGGATGGCTGGCATGTGTGGCTGTGGGAAAAGGGCGGACGCCGCCGTCAGAGCGTGGTGCCCGGCCCGGGCGATGGCGATCGGGTGGAGCTGCGCAAGGGTGTTCAGGAGGGTCAGCGCGTCATTGTGGAAGAGCAGGAGAGCCTGGACAAGCCCGCCTCCACTCCGTCCAAACCCAAGGGTGGCGCACCGGTTCCTGGCCGTCCTTGATGGCGGGATTCACCACAGCCCCCTCCTGGCGCGTCTTCCTGCTTTCCTGGCGCGAAGGGCGGCGTGCCCTGGCCGCCCACAAGCTGCGCACGGCCCTGACCATGCTGGGCATGATCTTCGGTGTGGGCGCGGTGATTGCCATGCTGGCCATTGGTGAGGGAGCGCGTCTGCAGGCCCTGGAGCGCTTGCGCCGTCTGGGGGCGGAGAACATCCTCGTGGAGGCCCTGCCGGCGGACAAGTTGGAGCCAGACCAGCGCCAGCTGAACTCGCCGGGCCTGGGTGAACGGGACTTGCGCGCCGCGCTGGGCCTTTTGCCCGATTGCGCGGGCACTTATTCACTCCTGCGCGATCTGCCACTTCAGCTTGGGCGCAAACGCACCACGGGACCCGTGCGGGGAGTTCCCGGCGACTATCTGGAGTTTTTTCCCGGTCTGCATGTGGAAGGGCGCAGGCTTGGTCCCATGGATCAGCGCCAGGCCGCTCGCGTCTGCCTGCTGGGCAGCGCCGCCCGGCGCATCCTGGGCGCGGAGGCCCGTCTGGGTCGTCAAGTGAAATTGGGCGGCGCATGGTACCGCATTGTGGGCATGCTTGAAGAAGCGCCCGCGGCCTCCCCGGCGCCGGCTTCAGAGGAAGCGTCCACCGGGAATGATGAGGCTGCCGGTGGCGGCGAGGATCCCGTGCTGGCCTGGATTCCCCACAGCACCATGGTGAGCCGCCATGCCCCCGAGGCCCGGGACGGACGCGTGGATCAACTGGTGTTGCGGGCGCCGGCGGCGGATCGGGTGGCTCCTGCCTCACGCCTGCTCAAGGCCGTGCTCCAGCGGCGCCACAATGGAGCCGCCGACACGCGCATCACCGTGCCCCTGGAGCTTATCCGCCAACAACAGGCCACCCAGCGCATGTTCAATCTGGTGATGGGGGCCATTGCCGCCATCAGCCTGGTGGTGGGAGGCATTGGCATCATGAACATCATGCTCTCCAGCGTGGTGGAGCGCACGCGTGAGATTGGCGTGCGCCGCGCACTGGGAGCCACGGCGGCGGAGGTGGAATTGCAGTTCCTGGTGGAGGCCCTGCTCATCAGCGTTGGAGGAGGCCTGGCGGGCATTGCCATGGGATTGGCCCTGGCCTGGGGCATTAGCCTTCTGGCGGGATGGCCCACCACGGTCAGCTTGTGGAGCGTGGTGCTGGCCTTTGGCGTGTCCGCTTGTGCTGGCCTGGTCTTTGGCTTGATGCCCGCCCGGCGCGCCGCGCGGCTGGATCCCATTGAGGCCTTGCGCCATGAATAGCGGCCGCATCATTCTGCTCGGCCTTCTGCTGGTGTTCCATGGTGTGTGGAATCGCCCGCTTGAAGCCGCACAGCCCACTCTGCGCCTGGGCCTGGACCAGGCACTGTCCCTGGCCCTGGAAAAGCACCGGGATGCGCGCCTGGCGCGCCTGGCTCTGGATGAAGCCCGCCTGGCCCGCCTGGAGAGTCGCCTGCGCCTGGCTCCCCGCCTGGATCTGGAGGTGGCAGCCC
>CAIWAD010000148.1 GCA_903910645.1 uncultured bacterium
AAGGCGCGTTCAGTAGGCCCCTTCCTTGGACACCAGCACGGTCAGCGTCTTCAGGACGATGCGCACATCCAGCCAGAAGGACCAATTGCGGATGTAATACATGTCCAGCTTGATGCGGTCCTCGAAGTCCACATCATTGCGACCGCTCACCTGCCACAACCCGGTCAGGCCTGGACGCACGCTGTTGCGGTTCTCCTGCCACACGGTGTACTTGTCAATCTCGCCGTCCACCACCGGGCGCGGCCCCACAAGAGAGATATCCCCCTTCAACACATTCAGAATTTGCGGCAGCTCGTCCAGGGAGACCTTGCGCAGGAAGCGGCCCACCGGCGTGATGCGCGGATCCCGGCGCAGCTTGTAGTTGGCCTCCCACTCGGCCCGGGCAGCAGGATCCCGGGCCAGCAGCTCCTTCAACACCAGATCCGCGTTGACCACCATGGTGCGGAACTTGTAAAGGTGGATGTCCCGCCTTCCCTGCCCAATGCGCCGATGGCTGAAAATGATGGGTCCGGGGCTCGTCACCTTCACCAAAAGGGCCACCAGCACCAGAATGGGTGACAGGGCGACCAGTGCCACCAGGGAGCCCAGCATGTCCACCGCCCGTTTCAGGGCCGCATTGAAGGGACTGCGCAGCCCCTGGTTGAACAGCAGCACCGGTTGCCCGCCCACGCGCCCAATTTCCACCTCGGCAATGTCCAGAGCGGCAATGTCGGGCAGGATGTAAAGCTGCTGGACGCTGCCCAACGCGCTGCGCAACAGATGACTCAGCTGTCCACTATCCAGCTCCATGGCGCACACCAACACCTGGCGCAACTTGCGCTGGCGGGCCACATCCGCCAGGGAGTCGGAGCTGCCCAGCAAGGGCAGGGGAAAGTGGGCCCGGTCTTCATCCGACAAGGGACCAAGCACCAGAATGCCCTGCACATCCAGCGCCCTGCAGGTGCGCTGCCATTTGGGGAGTGCGAAGAACAGCCGCAGGCCGTGGGGCGTGCCCACCACCACCGCCTGGCGCAGCGCGGGCAGGCGGCCAATGAGCGCCCATTGGGCCATGGCGCGGAATGCGGGAAGCAGGATCATGGCCAGGAGCAGGCTTCCCAGAAGAGCTGCGGGTGGCAGGGGAAAGCGAAAGAGGAACAGGGGCAGGGCCATGAGAAGAGCCGCCCGCCCCATGGCACGCAGAGCCGCGAAGTAGCTGCCCCAGGCATCCTGGACCACTAGCCGGAACAAACCCTCCTGCCACGCCAGCACCGACCACAACACCAACTGGAACAGGAAGATCCGTCCGGCGCTGGCATTCGGCCCCACGCCGCTCCACTCAAGGAAGCCGTCGCCCAGGCCCAAGCGAAACGACAGCCCCAGCAAGAGACTGTCGAAGGCCAGGAGAATGAGGCGGAACAGGAGTGCGCTCATGGTGAATAGGAGTCCGCTGTGTTGCCAATGGCCGTTTGCGTCCGTGCATGCAAGGTAGGAAGGTGGACAGGGGCATGAAAAAGGGGGGCCGCAGCCCCCCGGACCCGGAAATCGGGAAAGTGGGCAGGGATATGAAAAAGGGGGGCCGAAGCCCCCCACACCCGGAAATCGGGAAAGTGGGCAGGGATATGAAAAAGGGGGGCCGAAGCCCCCCAATTCCAGGTTGAAACCCCATTGGGCCTCAGAACATTTCCGTGGGCGTGTTCACATGCATGTTGCCGGTGGACTGGATGTTGCTCT
>CAIWAD010000149.1 GCA_903910645.1 uncultured bacterium
AGCCCGGGCCACCTCCAGCACAAGCCGAGCCCGACCTTCCACAGTGCCTCCCCAGGCGTCCGTGCGCTGGTTGCTGGCCACATTCAGGAACTGCTCCAGGAGGTAGCCGTTGGCGGCATGCAGCTCCACGCCGTCAAAACCCGCCTGGATGGCCAAGGTCGCGGAGTGAGCGTATTCACGGATCACATCCTGAATATCCTCCTCAGTCATGGCCGTCGGCTCGGTGTAAGGCTGCAAGCCACTCTGGTCCGTCCACATCTCTCCCCCCAACCGCAGGGCGCTGGGTGCCAGCACGCGGGCCCCTTCAGGCAGATTGGCTTGCACACTGGCCCGTCCCGTGTGCATGAGCTGGGCGAAGATGCGGCCACCCTTGGCATGCACAGCTTCCGTCACCGGGCGCCACGCGGCCACCTGCTCCTGGCTGAAGAGCCCGGGAATGCGCGCATAACCCAGACCATTTGGTGAGGGGCTAATCCCTTCACTGATAATCAACCCGGCGGCGGCGCGCTGTCCATAATAGGTGGACATCATGGCCGTGGGGGTGTGGGCCCCGTCGGCGCGGTTGCGCGTCATGGGCGCCATCACCACGCGATTGGCCAGGACCAGGTCTCCCAGCCGGAAGTTCTCGAACAAGGATGCGGACATGCTTCTCTCCTCGCTTGGGCTGGATCTGTTAACAGACCAACCGGTTGGTATGTTGTGTTGCGCAAATCACCATTGGCGAAGCAGCTCCCGTTTAGCTGGCGCGGACGCGCAAGCCCAACAAGTGCTCTTCCAACACCTCCAGACAGTGTGTGTAGACGGCGGGATCCCGCGTGGTCTTGGCCAGCCCGGTGGCGCCTTCAAGAGAGGCCACCAGGAAGAGAGCCTCCCGCGCCGTGTCCACACCCGAGCGCAGCAGGCCCGCCTGGGCTGCCCGGTCCAATGCGTCCTGCAGGAGATTTCTCCAGGCCTGCATGATGGCATTGATGCGCTGGCGGAAGGCTTCATCCTGCCCCGCCAGCTCCTGGGCCAGATTGTTCAAGGGGCAGCCATGCTGGACGGAACACAGGGTGGCACCCTCGCGCTTGCTCCGCAGCACCAGCGCAAGATCCGTGAGCGGATCGGCGCTGCGGCGCAGTTGGGCGGCCAATTCCGCCAGGAAAGGCTGTCCGTAGACCTCATCCACCACGGCCAAGCCCAGCTCCTGCTTGGTGGCGAAGTGGTGGTAGAGCGCTCCCTTGCTCACGCCGCTCTCCGTCAGGATGGCGTCCAGGCTGGCGGCCTGGAAACCCAGACGGTGGATGTGACCGGCGGCGCTGTCCAGCAAGGCGCGGCGGGTCAGCTCGGGATTGTGGGTGGTGCGACTCATGCTCAAAACATACCGGTTGGTCGGTTTATAGTCAAGCGGTGGCGCGAACCAAAGAAAAGGGGTCCCGCAGCCGCTACGCGGGGACCCCTTGCCCAACCCCTCGGGATGCAACTCCCTCCATGTGCTTCAAAAATGCGCGTCCCCGGGCGTGCGGACTGTGCCGCCGCCCGCCTGACAGGTGTGATGGCCCACACATGAAAGCGCCCCGATCCTTGCGGACCGGGGCGCCTTGGTCGTTCGGCTGAAGCGAGGCTTACTTCACCAGGACCATCTTCTGGCTCTGGACGGAAGCACCGCTCTGCAGGGTGTAGAAATAGACGCCGCTGGCCAGGTGGCTGCCGTCGAAGACCACGCTGTGGCTGCCGGCTTCCACCATGCCGTCCACCAGGGTGGCCACCGCGTGGCCGGCCAGGTCATAGACCATCAGGCTGGCAACACTTGTCTCGGCCACACTGTAATTGATGGTCGTGCTGGGGTTGAAGGGGTTCGGCACGGCCTGGCCCAGGCTGAAGGCCACGGGCTGCTCCTGGGCGTCCACCACCGGCGCCCCGCCATTGATGTCCAGTTGGTAGTTGCCCCAGTTGGAGCCATAGCCGCGCACGCGGATGTAGTACTGGCCGCCCGCCAACATGCTGAAGGGGCTGTCTGCGTCACCCAGGATGGTGAAGAGTACATTCATGCACTCAAAATCGTCGTCATCCAACGCGAGCTGCACGCAGCCGGCGGGGCCGTTGTACCACAGTTCCAGCATGGTGTCAACGCCCGTGCCCGCATTGCAGGTGGAGATGGTGGTCAGCGCCGGATCGCCCGTCACGCAGTACCAGTGGCTCTGGTTGCTTACGATACTGCTGTTGTAGCTGGCGGCGCCGCTGCCAATGGTGAAATCGCAGGCCGAGGGGCCGGGTAGGCACTCGTCCACCATGCTCACATCCAGCTGATAGGAGCCGGTGTTGGCGCTATAACCCTCCATGACCACATAATAGGTGCCGGCGGATAGATTCGCGACGATTCGGGGCATCATGGAGCAAACATCGTCGGAGGAGAACAGCTGGGCACCGCCCGAAGTGGGGCAGCCATTGTAGAGACGCATGTAGGCATCCCAAGGGCTGGAGCTGTTGCATGTGGACAGGGTCACCTCTGCGGCCGAGGGCACCATCAGCATGTACAGTACATCACCAGAGACATTGCCGACATAGTTCGTGGCGCCAACATTGGAGCCGGCAACGGAGCTCCCGTTGCTGATGGGGATGGCGCCATCGCAGAAAGCATCGGTAGTCACATACACCACGCCGCTGTTGTCCTCATCATAGGCGCCGCTGGCCTTTTTCTCCGCACGGGCGGCGTCCACGTCAAAGGCCAATACGGGTGCCGACAGGCCGGCCAGCAGGCTGAGAACCAACAAGCTCTTGACTGATTTCATGGATCCGTCCTTCCAGTTGGGGGAATGCCCCGCCTCTCCCCAGGGAGTTGTCTTCGCGGCCGATAAGGAAAGGTCTTCAGGGCGAGGAAGGTGGGGCAAGTCCTGTGCCAGCTTTGAGCGAGAAGCGTTCGCATTAACTGTCAACAACTTGATTGCCTATTGTCATTAGCTCCCACCCCAGGGTGGTGTCGGAAAATGAACGAGTAAGCCCAGATCTGAACACCTTGTTGAGCCGGCGGACCCATAAGGCCCAAAGCTAAAGCGCCCCGATCCTTGCGGACCGGGGCGCTTTGGTCGTTCGGCTGAAGCGAAGCCTACTTCACCAGGACCATCTTCTGGCTCTGGACGGAAGCACCGCTCTGCAGGGTGTAGAAATAGACGCCGCTGGCCAGGTTGCTGCCGTCGAAGACGACACTGTGGCTGCCGGCTTCCACCATGCCGTCCACCAGGGTGGCCACCGCGTGACCGGCCAGGTCATAGACCATCAGGCTGGCCATGGCCGTCTCAGCCACGCTGTAGCTGATGGTCGTGCTGGGGTTGAAGGGGTTCGGCACGGCCTGGCCCAGGCTGAAGGCCACGGGCTGCTCCTGGGCGTCCACCAACACTTCGTTTGAACAGTTCACGGTCAAGGTGAAGGCCTCTCCCGCATTGTTGTTGTAGAAATCTGCGATGACAAAGTAGATGCCCGGCAGCAGGTGGGTGGTGATCACTTCCGGCTCTCCGCCCACGGTGGCATCGGCCCCAACAAAACAGCTGTTGGCGTCCAGGCAATCGTTGCGCATGAGCAGGGCGGCGTCCAGGTTGCCCACATTGTCCATGGTCAGGGTCACATCGCACTCGTGGGCGATGGCCAGCTTGAATTCCTGGTCAAACCCATTGTGGCTGTAACCGGTGCAAGAGGGTGAGCCCGCCGTGAAATTGTTGGCCGTTGGCGCCGGCGCGTCGATCACGGACCCGCACACGAGGTTCACCGGATTGTCGCAAGGCAGGAAGCACACCGTGGTGGTGGCTTCAAGGCCGTAGTGGAAGAAGCCGGTGGACGGGTAGCCGCTGGTGCCCTGCGGCACGGCCACCACACGATAGGTGCCCGAGGCCAGGCAGCCGGACGACATCGTGCCAAGGGCGCCAGCCGCCACGGACACGGACGCGAGCTGGTTGGGCGTGGGACACAGGTCGTCCACCAGCACCAGGTTCATGGGCACGCAACCCGCCTGAAGCGTGGCGCTGATGGTGCCACTGGCCGTGAGCACCACCTCGTACCAGTCGGTGTCGCGGGTGCCGCCGTCAGCCCAGGTGGTGCCACAGAAAGGCGTGTCCAGGGGCAGCGTCTCGAATGCGGGCTCCGCCATGTTGCACCCACCGTTGCTGTCCATGCCGTTGCCCTCGGCCTCGAAGGCCCCATCGTAGCCTGCAGGACAACCCTGGTCGAAGCAGGGAGTGCTCACATTCAGCGTGTAGCTGCCCGTGCTGTTGCTGTAACCGTCCACGATGATGAAGTAAGTGCCCGCAGGCAATTCGCAGCTGGTGATGGTGGAGCGGTAACTGGCCCCGCAGGCGTCGTCGTCCCGCGCCACACAGGCACCCACCGTCCCGCCGGCATCGGCAAAGATGCCCACTGCCGTGTCGTAGCCGGAGGAGCACAGATCCACAGTCAGGGAGGAGGGATTGTTCAGAATGATCTTGTAACTGCGGTCACGGGCGCCCCCAGCCGCCCATGCTCCCACCTGGGCACAGATGGTGGGGGTGGTGAAGGCGGTGCTGGACACCGCATTCTGGGCCCCGCTCTGGCGGCTGGTGCTGCCCGTGTCGCTGAAAGGCAAGCCGCTGATCACCACGGCGCTGGCTGGACTGGTGCCGCCCTGACGATCCGCTCCGGCGGGGGCATCAGGGTCGTCGATCTCCGCATCCGGAAAAAGCTTGTGGATCAGCCACTCCGGCGCCTCTTGGCCGCCGGCCTTCAACGACGCGTAAAGGCCCTCCAGGCCATCTCCATCCTGACCAAGGGACGTGGCGCTATCCGCCGCCAACAGGGGCGCCGTGCAAGCAAGGGTCACCAAAGCCGACAAACAAAGGGAACGGCCCATGGGAGCGTCCTTCCAGCTTTAACATGTTGTTGAGTTCACCACCGTTCCGCGCGAGCAGGGGGGCCTCGCGGGGTGTGAGGATTGCGCGTCCACTTGCAAAGCACGGGCCAGGTCATACTTTGTCGTGAAGCCATTTCCTGTCAATACGTTCGACCCGGATCTCGAGATGCACCCTTTGTCATTTTGCACAGTTCCTGCACAGGTTGGGCTGCTGCCGTTCGAGGACAATTTTTGTCTGCGCGGACTGGAGGATCGAGGGACAATGAAAGCGCCCCGATCCTTGCAGACCGGGGCGCCTTTGTCGTTCGGCTGAAGCGAGGCTTACTTCACCAGGACCATTTTCTGGCTCTGGACGGAAGCGCCGCTCTGCAGGGTGTAGAAGTACACGCCGCTGGCCAGGTGGCTGCCGTCGAAGACCACGCTGTGGCTGCCGGCTTCAACCATGCCGTCCACCAGGGTGGCCACCGCGTGACCGGCCAGGTCATAGACCGTCAGGCTGGCAACACTTGTTTCGGCCACGCTATAGCTGATGGTCGTGCTGGGGTTGAAGGGGTTCGGCACG
>CAIWAD010000150.1 GCA_903910645.1 uncultured bacterium
CAACCGCAGCAATCCCCAGAACACGGTGGTGGGCGACGGCACGGGCCACATCGATCCGGGCAAGTTCGACTGGACGGATTTCGACTTCAACGCCATCTGGGCCCAGCGCGTTTACGACAACGAAATGTTCGACACGCCCATTTACGATCGCAATGCCGATGGCGTGCTGGACACGGGCGATGGCTGGGGCGGCGAGGATGTGGGTCTGGACGGCCTGTGGGCGCCGGCGGTGGGTGACACGGTGAAGTACTTCGGTCGCACCCTCACGCTGCCCGGCGGCACGCCGGCCATTTATCCCGGTCCCGATGCCGACGGCTCGGAAAGCAATGGCCTCATCGACACCAGCAACGACCAGCCCTTGTGGGGCGGCGGCTACAGCGAAGACACCTTCCTGTGGGAGTTCCTCACCAAGGCCGGCGTGAACGAGATGCGCGAAGACAGCTTCCTGGTCTATGCGGGTCCCAAGTTCTCCACCCACGGCGTGGACTTCGACGACTGGTATGTGGGCCACTTCAACGGCAACGGCTTCCTGGACCTGGGCGACGGCATCCCCGACTTCCAGGGCCCGCCGCCTCCGCCATGCCCCGACTTGAATGTTGAAACGGGTGAGGATTTCGTGGAGCTGGTGTGGTCGCGCGCGGCCATGGACGACAGCTACCAGGATCCCTTCAGCCATGTGCAGGACTTCGAAGGCTTCCGCATCTGGGTGAACAACACGGGCATGGACAACGAATTCTCCCTGCTGGATGAGTTCGACAATGTGAACTACGCCTACTTCGATGCGGAGAACGCCTTGCGCACCCTGCCGGACTTCGGTCCCCTGACCAGCCTGCCCATGCGCGAGACCAACCGTGGCTGGGAGCGCCAGCCGGTGGGCCGCAACTCGGGTTTCAGCGACATCGCGGTGCCGGTGGGCGAGATGCAGGAAAGCATCCTGCTGGACATCAACGAGGACTTCTGGGTCACCACGGGCACGGGTTACAACGACATCATCGGCGCCTACAACAGCGCTGTGGCCGTGCGCAGCAGTGGCGGCACCAGCCGTTACTTCCTGATTGACGGCACGGAAGTCTACAACGATCTGGGCGACGGGGCGGACCCCTCCACGGGACGCGTGTTCACCCAGCAGAACGGCCTGGGCGTGGCGGTGCTGGGCGAGCGTTTCCAGGACAGCCAGGACAACGCCGGGGCCTACAACAATGTGTGGGACCGTGGCGACTACGATGTGGAATTCCACTACACCGTGCGCCAGGTGCACAGCCTTTTCCCGCGCTACTACAGCGTCACGGCCTATGACTTCGGCGACTATCAGACGGGTACGGAGCCCCTGGAGACGGCACAGAGCTGCAACAGCGTGCGCCAGGCCCCCAGCGGCGTGCCGGGTCGCGAAGTGAAGGTGGTGCCCAATCCCTACCGCGCTGATGTGGACTACACCCAGGCCTATCAGTACGGCAACAGCCCCCAGGGTCTGCAGTGGGAAAACCAGGATGACGGCACCCTGGACTGGTATCCGCAGAACGACCGCCGCATTGAGTTCATGAATCTGCCCGAGCAGTGCGTCATCCGCATCTTCACCGTGTCCGGCGACCTGGTGCAGATGTTGCCGCACAACCTGGAAGGCGACCGCAGCCGTTGGGACAGTCTCTACAGCGAGCACTGGGACCTGAACACGCGCAACTTCCAGCAGGCGTCCAGTGGCTTCTATTATTTCAGCGTGGAAGACAAAACCGCCGCCGGCGACGGTGAAATCTCCACGGGCAAGTTCGTGATCATCAAGTAGCGACCGAGGAGACCACCCATGAGAGACTGGAAAGCGATCCTCTTCCTGGTGCTGGCCCCGGCGCTGCTGCACACCGCCTCGGCCCAGGTGAAGAGCGGCACGGCGGGTGCACAGTTCCTGAAGCTGAGCGCCACGGCACGCGGTCTGGGCATGGCGGACGCCTTGTTGCCCCTGGCCGACGATGTAAGCGCCATCTATTACAACCCGGGCGGCCTGACCCAGCTGGACGAGGGCTGGCACGCCTCCATGACCCATTACGCCCTTCCCGTGGATGTTACCCAGAACTGGGTGGGCATCGCCTACGGGCAGCCGGACAACGGCACCAGCTACGGCATCTCCCTCACCTTCCTCAACAGCGGGTGGATGGATGTGACCACGCCGGAGCGTCCGGAAGGCACGGGTGAGCAGTTCAACTACCTGGATTTCGCCCTGGGCGCCACGGTGGCCAAGCGTCTTACCAACAAGTTCTCCACGGGCCTGACCCTGAAGATGATCAACGAGAGCTCCCTGGAGTTCAACTCGACGGGCTGGGCCGCGGACGTGGGCACCTTCTACGACACCAAATGGCGGTCCATGAAGCTGGCCATGATCATCTCCAACTTCGGCCCGGACATGAAGTTCATCGAGAAGGAATATCCCCTTCCCATCCTCTTCAAGTTCGGCGTGTCCATGGACCTGATGGGCACCAGGGATGACGAGCACTACATGCAGGGCGCCTTCGAATTCGGACACCCCAGCGACAATGTGGAGCAGCTGAACCTGGGCCTGGAATACTCCTTCAAGGATCAGTTCTTCCTGCGCCTGGGCAAGAAGGTCAACGCCATTGACCAGACCGAGTTCGACGATTACGATCCCGAAACCGGCTATGAGTACCCGCTTTTGTCCACGGACGGCCTTAGTCTGGGTGCTGGCTTCAACTGGAAGCACGAAGCCTGGGGCAACATGACCCTGGACTACGCCTACGCCCCCAGCCGGTACCTGGACAGCCGCAACATGATCACCCTTAGCTGGTCGCGTTAGGAGCACGAGTCATGAAGCACTACCGCCTTCTCATCCTGATGCTGCTTGCGGCGCTGATGGCCATGGCCACGGGCTGCAGCAAGATCGACGGGTCGGTCTCCGGCAACCAGGCGCCCAGCGTGTCCTTTGTGAACAATCAGCAGGACGCGGATTCCGCCCGCCAGAGTTTCGACATCCCCAATTACACCTTCATTTTCCCCGACTCTCTCCAGGGCTTCACGGAAGCCGTGGGCGGCTCCCTGCCCAGCGAGCTGGATGTGGAAGCCAAGTTTGAACTCATCCGCTACCAGTTCTTCTTTGTGACGAACATTGAGAGCATCACGGAAGTGGATCCCATCACCGGGACCAGCGTCACGGTGCCGGAAGCCAACTACCGCCTGGACGAGAACATTGCCCGCTACTTGTGGATCCAGCACACGGCTGCCTTCCAGTGGAAGCTGGGTCGCAACTATGTGATCAACGGCAGCTTTGAGTATCTGCCGGTTTACAGCTTCGCCCCCATGATTTTCTGGAGCGGCACGGATCCCGACGGCTTCGTGGAGCGCTACCGCTACCTGGATTACGAGTATGAGAGCGAAGCCGGCCTGACGGCCCTCCTGGCCCGCGTCTATGAGAATGACGCCGCCCTTGAGGACACCACCCAGACCATCCACTGGATCGAGACGGTGAACACCAGCGCGGTGATCAACCTCACCACCCAGCTGGGTCGCATCCAGAAGCATGTGGTCATCCTCCAGGCCATTGACAACACCGGCGATGTGTCGGATCCCGTGCTGCGCACCTTCAACCGCAGCAATCGCGCACCCAACACGCCCACCATGGCCTACTACAAGGACGGCTACACGCGGGTGAGCCAGCCGGGCGAGTACGATCGGCACATCATTGGGTGGGAGGACATCGAGACCGATCCCACCTTCATCACCCAGCTGAAAGAGCAGGTGAGCACCTATTACGAAATCCCCATGGCCGCGGAGCAACTGGAGAACTGGAAGGGCGTGCGCTTCCTCATCTCCGGCGACGATCCCGACGACCAGGCCCTGGTGACCATTCCCCTGCAGTTCCGCTTTGTCTTGAATCGCATCCCCGATGCCGACGCCGCAGTGGCCATGGCCGACAATCAGATTGAGGACAGCGACGGCCGCCTCTACATGACGGATGCCTCCCGCGTGGCCCTGACGGAAGACAACACGGCGGACCTGGAGCTTCACAACTTCGATGTGGACGGCTGGAGCCAGCACAACCAGATTGAGCTCTTCAACCTGCCCACAGGCTTCTACCAGCTGGCGGTGTTCAGCCGTGACGACGGGTTGGAGGAGTGCGCCGAGCCTGCCTGGATGCGCTTCAAGGTGCAGCAGCTGGCCTTCGACAAGGATGTCCTGGTGGTGGATTACACCCCCACGGGCGGCGCTCCCGGCACCATCGGCCTGGCGGATGACGCCGCCTACGAGGCTTGGTACAAGGGCCTTGTGGAAGAGGTGATGCCCAGTGTGAAGGCTGCCGCGGAAGGTGAGAGTGGCTACGCGGTCACCTGGGAGGACCAGGCGGGCGAAAGCGCCAATTGCCGCTACTGGAAAATGGGCGCCGACGGCCTGCAGCTGCCCTTCTCGGTCATCAGCCAGTACCACACGGTGATCTGCCTGGATGACAAGTGGGCCCAGGGTTCCGGCCAGGGCAACAGCAATGGCGCCTGGATCCGCAACCCTGCCAAGGGTTTCTGGATGGATTATCTTGACATGGGCGGCAGCTTGTTGTGGAGTGGCTACAGCTCCATGATCGGCACCTTCAACTACCAGACCACCTCGCCCAACAACAGCACCACGGACGCCTCCGCCGTGTCGGACAAGGCTGGTGATTTCCTGGCCCAGTACATGGGCATCCTGGGCGTGTACGGCGACATCAACACCACCTTCTTCAATGGCCGCATCGACGGTCTGGTGGGCGCGCTGCCGGAGTTCCAGGGCCAGGCCTACTTGAATCCCGACACCCTGATGATCAACAGCCTGCAGACCAACACGCAGTACCGCAGCTTCTACACTTACAATGCGGCCAACCCTTATCGTCCGGTGGCGCCGGATTCGGCCCTGGTCTTCATTGAAGCCAATGCCATCAACGAGAATCTGGGCACGGTGGCGGCCTACACCTACGATTCCTACTCCGCCGGCTTGCCGGAGCAGCAGGTTTTCGAAGTCTTCCGCGTGGCCCAGCAGAGCGACCTGCCGCTTATTTTCTACACCACGGATGAGACCAATTATCCAGGCGAGGCCCCCCGTTACGCGGCCTATTCCACCAATCCGGACGAAACAGGCTGCTGGCTGCACATTCCCCAGACCGCGCGAAACTTCTGGGACATGCAGATCACGGACGCCATCGCCGCGTGGAATGTCTCCCGTGCCGACAGCATGTGGTCTGAACCCTTCCTGGTCACCAAAGGCAAGATCAATGGCGTGGATCGCGTGTTCATCCGCGTGAACTACCAGCGCTTGTCGGAGCCGTGGACAGCCGGCCAGCAGGTGAATGTGGAAGCCATCTGGCGGCCCATTCTTCCCAAGCACCGCAAGCCGCTCATCCTTTACACGGAGAACACGGCTTACCAGGGCAATTTCGGCGGCTTCAACTTCAGTCCTTACTACACGAATTTCCGTACTTCATGGAACAACTTCCCCATGCACCTGATGGAGCGGGGAACCCTGCCGGCCAGCCAGGACGATGCGGGCTCCGGTGCTTTGGGTGTGTTGAACGGCGTGCTATATCAGTTCTATCTGCCCAAGCTGCAAGATCTGCAATAGGGCCATTGAGATGGCTTGACTGCCAGCCTCCTCCACCCTTGCGCGGTGGAGGAGGCTTTTTCTTTCCGGCGAAGGCAATAAGTACAGAAATTGGCTTTTCTGAAGTATGGATCATGTTAAAATTGAGCAAATTCAGCTTGCAGCTCCCATAAGCCGAGTGCATCTTTGCGAACCATTGAAGAAGGAGCATCCCCCCATGACATCTCTGCGTCGGCCTTTCGCCGCACTGGGCTTGCTGCTGTTGTTGGGCAGTCAGGCGGGAGCGGTGTGGACCGTGGGCAGCACGCCCACCGATTTCACTTGCACGGATTGGAACGGTCAAAGCTGGAACCTTTACGCCCAGCGGGGCAAGGTGGTGCTGCTCAACTTCGGGGCCACATGGTGACCCAGTTGTAACACCGAGTTTCCGGTGTTGCAGACCAACTTTGAAGCCTCCTATAGCCCAACGGCCTTTGAAGTCGTGCACATTGACACGGACAACCTCTCGGCGGCCGCCCTGCACAGCCACTGGGATCCGGATAATCCTACCTTTCCCGTGCTCGTCGGTTGCGGATCGCTTTATGGCCAGTACGGCAATGGATACATCCCCTACAACGTGGTGCTGGATGCCGACGGCATCGTGCGCTACGCGACGGCGGGCTTCAACCAGACGGCCCTGCACAGTGTCATCCAGCAGTACCTGACCCTGCCCAACCCCTTCTTTGAACTGCAGGATCTAAGCATCCTGAGTGATGGCAACAGCGATGGCCGCCCGGATCCCGGAGAAACGGTCAGCTTCCGCATCCAGTTGCGCAACAGTCCCATTGCCCAGGCCGCCAGCGCCGTGAGCGTGCAGTTCACCACCTCCGATGGGGATGTGACGGAGCTGCAGGCCACCGCGAATCTGGGAGCCGTGGCACCGGGAGCCTCGGTGCAGAGCGCGCCCGCTTTCACTTTCACGGTGAATGCCGCCGCCTTGCCCCACTGGGCGGATTTCCAGTTCAACATTCAAGCCACTTATGCCGGCGGCACCTGGAGCCAGACTCTTGGTCATAGCCAGCGCATTGCCCGACCGACCTTGCTGCTTGTGGATTCCGACGGCACCATGGACGACAATGAAACCTTTGCGCAAACGGCGTTAAGCAGCCTGGGCGTGGCATTCGACATGTGGACGCCTGCAGACGATGGGGATCTTTCATCCACGGAAGCCTTGGCCTACGAACGCATCATCTGGCTTGGGGGCATCCGCAACCCAGACATCAACTCGGCAGAGCGCACAGCCCTGGAAGCCTTTCTCGATCGTGGCGGACTGCTGCTGCTGTCCAGCCAGTATGCGTCAAGCGATCCTTTGAACGCCGCTTTCCTCATGCTGCGCTTCGGCGCAAATGTCACCGCCACCGCGCCAGGCAACCAATTTCTGGCTGCCACACCCACGGCGGATCCCTGGTTTGGCAACTGCACCTTCGTGCTGACAGGCTCCCAGGGCGCCAACAATTGCGTGCAGCCGGACAATTTGAGCGTGCAGCCGGGTGCCAACGTGTTGGCCAGCTGGACCACGGGCGCCCTGGCGCCGGCGGCCACTTACAAGATTGCCGGTGGCTACAACGCGGTTTTTTGCGGCTTCCCTGTTGAAGCCCTGCGCTACTTCTCTTCGTATCCGACTTCGCAGACCCTGGCCAATTTCCTGGGACGGGTGTTCACCCTGCATGCCAACAATCCCAGCACGCCGCCCGATCCCGTGACGGATCTTGTGCTCTTCTCAGCGCCAGGCATGTCCACCTTGATCTGGACACCGGTGGCGGGGGTTGGAGGCTATCGTGTGTACCAGTCCGCCAATCCTTTCGCTTTTCCAACGACGCCAGTGGCGGAAACGCCCGGCTCCTTTATCCAATTGGATGCTCCGGCGACGGGTCAGATGTTTTACCAGGTGAGAACGATTCGCTAAGGAAATTGTTGGCCAGCCTTTTGAGCGTGGCCGCGATGTCATATGCTAAGGCCAATTGTTCCGGCGCGGGCCGGAGATGCAAACGGGAGGTGAGCATGAGTCGAGCGCTTGTAATGGGGCTGCTTGGATTGGGATTGGCCGCGGCCGCCCAGGCGGAGTACGCGGTGGGCCAAACGCCCCCCAACTTCAGTGGCACGGATTGGAACGGCAACCCCTGGAGCCTTTACGCCCAGCGGGGCAAGGTGGTGATGATCAACTTCGGGGCCACGTGGTGACCCTCCTGTAACACCGAGTTTCCGGTGTTGCAAACTGACTTCGAAGAAGTCTACGATCCCGCCGCCTTCGAACTGGTGCACATTGACACGGACAACATTTCCGCGTCCGCCCTGCACGCCCACTGGGATGTCCACAATCCCACCTTCCCGGTGCTGGTGGGCCTCGGCAGTGTCTATGCCAACTATGGCGACAACTACATCCCCTACAATGTGGTCATCGACACGGAAGGCATCATTCGCTACACGGACAGCGGCTTCTCCGAGAGCCAGCTCCACAGCGTCATCAACCAGTACATGAGTGTGGACTTCCCGGTCTTCACCATCAACGATCTGTCAGTGGCCTCTGACGACAACCTGGACGGCCGCCCCGACGCTGGTGAAACGGTGAGTTTTGCGGTTAGCCTGCGCAACAGCCCCATCGCCGTGCCGGCGACGGACTGCAGCCTGGTGATGACCTGCAGTGATCCCGCCGTGACCATTACGCAGAACACCGTGACCTACGGCGCTTCCACGCCCGGCCAGGTGATCAGCAGCGCCGGCACCTTCACTTTCACAGTGGCGGAAGGGATTGAGCCCCACTGGGCCAACTTCACCTTCACCTATACGGCCCACTATGATGGCGGCACGGTGTCCGAGGACCTGGACCACACCCAGCGCATGGGCCGTCCGGCCATGTTGCTGGTGGACAGCGATGGTGGCACGGATGACAATGAGACCTTCGTCACCAGCGCCCTGGACGCCATGACGACGGGCTACGATGTGTGGAACGGCCTGAACACGCCGCTGGCGGCCGATGAGATGGGCCGTTATGCGCGCATTTTGTGGCTGGGTGGCTTGAATGAGAGCGACATCACCGACGCCGAGGAAGCCGGCCTGCGCAGCTTCCTTGACAATGGTGGCCAGCTCCTGCTTTCCAGCCAGTTCCTGACGGACAACCCCGACCGCGCCGATTTCCTTAGCCAGTACTTCGGCGTGACCTTGGCCAATGCCGATGCCGGTTCCATCTTTGTGGTGGACGGCGTGGTGGGTGATCCTTACTTCGACGGCACCGCGCTTGTGGTGACGGGCACCCAGGGCGCCAACAACAACGAAGAGCCGGACCTTTTGACCGTCACGGCGCCGGGCCAGGCCTTCGGTCTGTGGCGTCAGGCTTCCAACGCCCCGGCCATCGTGTACACCACGGGCACTAATTACCACGCTGTCTTCGCCGGTTTCCCGGTGGAGGCCACCCGCGTGCACAACTCGGTGCCGGGTTCCATGAACTCCCAAATGTTCCTGGGCCATGTGTTGGACTACTTCGGCGCCACGGATGTGGCTCCCGCGCCGGCGGTGGCCGCCCAGGACTTCCGCTTGACGGCGGCGACGCCCAATCCCTTCAACCCCGCCACCACGGTGGAGTTCTCCCTTGCGCGTGAGGGGCAGGTGGAGCTGGCACTGTTCAACACCCTGGGACAGGAAGTGCGTCGTCTGGGCGCCGGTCGTCTGGGCGCGGGCCTGCATGAGCAGCGCGTGGACGGCGCGGAGCTGGCCAGCGGCCTCTACCTGGTGCGCCTGGTGGTGGACGGTGAGAATCGCGATGCCATGAAGGTCATGCTGGTCAAGTAAGACCCGTTCATGAAGTGAAAAGAAGGGCGCCCTCGGGCGCCCTTCTTCGTTTGGAAGGGTGCTCTTCTGCGACACCAAGGATCAGGCGCCTTGGCCTATGCGAAATTTTGAGTGGACTTGTAGGCATTGAGCAGTACATTCCCGCGCCGCAAGACGGCGCCCGCTTGTCACGGGGTGTTCTTGACCACTTGATGCATCCGGCTCCTGGGGGCCTGGGCCCGCTGTGACAGCGGCGTGTGTTGTGCGGCATGGTTTGCAACGAGGCAGCTCCGGTCTGACCAGTTCAAGGCTCGGCGTCATCCTCACAGTTCTTCCAAAGGAGTCTCACTCGATGAGCAAGAAGTTGTACGTCGGCAACTTGAACTTCTCCATGGGCAGTCAGGATCTCGAGGAGTTGTTCGGCGAGTTCGGCCAGGTCACCTCCGCCACTGTGATCATGGATCGCGAAACCAACCGTTCCAAGGGCTTCGGCTTTGTGGAAATGGCCAATGACCAGGAGGCCGAGGCTGCCATTTCCGGGCTGAATGGCCGGGAGATCAATGGTCGCGCCCTCACCGTGAATGAGGCTCGTCCCCGCGAAGAGGGCAGCCGTCCGCCGCGCAGCGGTGGCTTCGGTGGTGGTGGTGGCCGCGGCGGCTTCGGTGGCGGTGGCAACCGTGGCGGTGGCGGTGGCGGCTACGGGGGCGGCGGCAATCGTCGTTTCTAAGCCCACCCGCAGATTCGATCTTTTGGCCAGCCCCCGTCCGGATCGGGGGCTGGCTTTTTTTCTGGAGGCGGCATGGAAGGCGCTCAGGGTCCTCGACGCAAGGACAGGGACATGGCTTCGCGTTCGGAGATGGATGACTTGCTGCACGCGGCGCGGGTGCTGCGGCTGGCCATGGCCCAGGATGGCGAACCCTATCTGGTGCCCCTTTCCTTTGGCTACGACGGCAAACGCCTGTATTTCCACAGCGCCCGCGCCGGGCGGAAACTGGACTTCCTGCGCGCCAATCCGCGCGTCTGCTTCGAGGTGGAGGAAGACCCTCGACTGATCGCCCACGGGGAGCTGGCCTGCGACTGGACCTTCGCTTATGCCAGCGTCATTGGTTGGGGCCGTGCGGTGGAATTGGTGGACGAGGACGAGCGGCGCCACGGCCTGGACGAGATCATGCGCCACTATGGCGCAACGGGAGATTGGTTCTATGCGCCCGGCGTGCTCTCCCGCACCGGCGTGTGGGCGGTGGAGATCCTGGAACTGGGCGGCAAGCGTTCTCCTGTGAAGGAGCATGAGGGCGCATGATCTGCTGTCCATGCGCAACACCATGAGCAGGAGTTCCGGGGCATCCGCGGGCCTGTCCAACACGCTGCGGGCCTTGCGGCACCGCAACTACCGCCTGTTCTTCATGGGGCAGGGCTTGTCGCTGATTGGCACCTGGATGCAGCGCGTGGCCCTTTCCTGGCTGGTCTATCGCCTGACGGACTCGGCCTGGTTGCTGGGTTTGGTGG
>CAIWAD010000151.1 GCA_903910645.1 uncultured bacterium
GCTGAAGGGTAGCCAGTAAATGGGTCCGAGATCATGCCGCCCCTGTATGGGGCGGCTTTTGTGGGTCAAGGAGATCGCTCGCCTGGCGTGGCGAAAAGGGTCCGAGAATGGCAGTTCTCGGACGGCGCCTACTGGCATGTGGTACCGGAGTGCTGGTGGGATTGTTACCTGACAGGTCTTTTCGAACCGGAGTGCTGGTGGGATGGAGATCTGACGGACGTGCACTGACTGGCGTTCTGGTGGGATGGAGACCTGACGGGTCTTTTCGAACCGGAGTGCTGGTGGTGACCTGCCCCCGGTGTTTGTACCACTCCGAGAGTTAGGCCGCGGCGCCATTGACCTCGTCCCCAATCTTGGACCAGCCAATACTAGGGGCAATCAGGCACCCATTCTGATAGCCGAATCCTCCTGGGGCGACCTGTGCGCCGCAGGACGAAGCGGTGCGAAGTCCGGAGGCGCACAGGTCAGCGCGAACTCCCGGGGCGTCCGGTCAGCCAGCGAGCTGTGCGGCCGGAACTCGTTGTAGTCCATTCGCCACCCTTCGATCTTCTCCCGCGCATCCTCGAGCGACAAGAACCAGTGCAGGTTCAAGCACTCGTCCCGGAAGCTGCCATTGAAGGACTCGATGTGCGGGTTGTCCGTCGGCTTGCCCGGCCGTGAGAAGTCCAGGGTCACCTGGTGCTCGTAGGCCCATTGGTCCAAGGCCTTCGAGATGAACTCGCTGCCATTGTCCACCTGGATCCGCTTGGGCAGTCTCCGCAGGGCCATCAAGTGATCCATCGTCGCCACCACATCATCGCCCTTCAACCGTGTGTCCACGGTGATCGCCAAACACTCTCGACTAAAATTGTCGACCACAGTTAAGGCCCGGATTCGCTGCCCGTTGAACAGCTGATCGGCCACGAAATCCATGCTCCAGCAGTCATTCGCCCGTGTCACAGCAGGTCGCTCGGTGCGGTGGGCCGCCGCCACCCGACGCCGCGGCCGCTTGCGCCGCAGGTTCAGCCCTTCTTCCACGTAAATCCGGTGCGTCTTCTTGTGGTTGATCACCCAGCCTTCCCGCCGAAGCAGCGTGTGGATCCGCCGGCAACCATAGCGGACCCGCACGTCGGAAATCTCCCGGATGCGCTTCCTCACCGCCACGTCATCCCGTCGTCGCGGCTTGTAGGTGTCACTGGACCGATTCAAACACACCACCGCCACGGCCCGGCGGCGGCTGACCCGGTAGGCCAGGGTCAGGAAGTCCGCCAGCTTGCGCAAACAAGCTGGCGTCAGAGTTTTTTTCGCACGACCTCCTGGAGCATCTCTTTGTCCAGGCTCAAGTCCGCCACCAGGCGCTTCAGGCGGGCATTCTCCTCTTCCAGCTGCTTCAGCCGCCGAAGCTCGCTGACACCCAGACCGCCATACTTGCGCTTCCAGTTGTAGTACGTCGCCTCCGAGATGCCCATCTTCCGGCACACCTCGGCCACCGGCGTCCCTGTCTCCGCCTGGCGCAGCGCAAAGGCGATCTGCTCCTCGGTGAACCTCGTCTTCCTCATCCGTGAATCCTCCCGTCTCACCCTAAGGATTTCGCCGGATTCCTCCAGGAATGAATGGTCCACTTTTCAGGGAAGAGGTCAACAACGTGAAAAGCGAGAGGAGAACAGTGTATGCGCAAGTCCCAGTTCGATGAATTCCAAGTCGTGCGGATTCTGCACGAGGTAGACAGCGGCTCTGCAACGGCCGACATCTGCCGATAATGAGGCATCAACCCGGCTGCCTTCTACAATCGTGGCGCATGTTCGGCGGCACGTCCGCCTCCGACCTGAAGCGGTTCATAGAACCGTAGGAAGAAAGCCGCAATGAGCTATTAAGCACGGCTGGTAAACGCAAGTCGACGCGGAGCTGGTCAAGGCGCTCACCATTTTGTCCTGGGTGACCAGCCGGGCGCTGTCCATCAGCCGAAGACGACCTGTCACTTGGCAGCATCCGTGCCGGAATCAAGTAGTGATCAAGGTACGGCCGAAGAAGATCCAGCAGAGCTTCTACGCCACGGCCAGACGATTGGCCTGCCCAGACCGAACGATGATTACATCGCGACCTCTGCGCGGAATGATCCATCTTGCTTGTATTCATCGGGTGAGTCCTGCGTTGATCGCGGCCCATGTGACAAGCAGTGGCGATGCACACGGGAAGTAGAATGTTTAACAACCACGAACGAGTCAAGCGAAAATCTGTCTTGGGTGAAAAATCTGGATGAGGCTGAATAGCTTTGGAGGATCACGCGAAAGTGCCGACCTCTGCCACTAGATATTTTAGAGTATATTCTGACGTAGACGCTGGATACAGGCCACGTATCCGCACGTCTCGGCGGAGGACCTGCCGGTGACCAAGTGCAATTTCGCCGCGACCGGGGCCCAATTGCTCGTGCTCAAACCGCCTACCACCAGGCGCTGGGCCTTCAGAATGTTGCCGGGGCCGGCGTTGTAACTGGCCAGGGTGAAGGCAATCCTCTCCACCAGCGGCCGCAGGGCCTTCCAGATGGCCCACATTCGCGCGTCGTAGTAGATGCCCGCCTGGATGTTGTCCTTCACGATCCAGGGCGATGTGACCCCGAGCTTGGGCGCCAGGTGGCTCCAGGTACCGGGCATGACCTGCATCAAGCCTAAGAACGCCGCACCTGCAACTTTTTTCGAAAGTGCGGAACCTCTCCACCCAGCGCGGGTTAAAGGGATCCCTGACCTCGATGAGAGCAGGGCCGTTCCAACCGACCTCACCTACCTCCGTTTGCCGCA
>CAIWAD010000152.1 GCA_903910645.1 uncultured bacterium
AGGGCAGGGCGTACAGGGTGGGTGTGGCCAGGGATGCCACTTCATTTCCATAGAAATCCAAACCCGTCAGGTCACAGGTGGCCGAGGTATGGACGTTCAAATTGTTGGATGTCCATGAACCGGTGCTGAAATGATGGAGGTCGGCGGGCTGCACACTGAAGGACACGGTTACGCTGTTGATGCCGCCCGAGGTGACCTGCATGGTGCCCGGCGAGTCGCTTGTGGAGGTGAACAATCCACTCAGAGTAGCACCGCTGGAAGTGAGCACGGTGGTTTCCGTCCAGGTGAAGGTTGCACCGGGAATGACAGTTCCATTGGCATCGTAGGCACGGGCACTGTAGGCCACTTCCTGCCCAGCCATCACTGTCACTGTACCCGTCACCTCCTGGTTGGCCCCGTTGAACAGGCGTACAACGCGCACCGGAGCTGTTACCGTCAGGATAGGTGTGTTGCCCAGAACCGAGCCGGAAGCGAAGGCCAGACTGCCAGAACCCGCCAACAGTGCGTGGGCGGTGAGTGTGCGCGTGGTGCCCGTGCCGGCGCTGGTCAGGCTGGCGAAGGAGGCATTGGTGCTACTGAAAGTACTGATGCTGGTGGCGTTGCCGTAGGCATCCCGGCCCGTCACCAGGCAAGTGGCGGTGGTGTCCGCCAGCCCCAGGGTCAGACTGTTGTCACTCCATGGGGCGGTCTCGAAATAACTCAAGGGAGCGGCCTGCACGGCGAAGGTCACTGTGGCGCTGTTGATGCTCCCCGAGGTGGCCTGCATGGTGCCCGCCGTGCCGCTGGTGGAGGTGAACACACCGCTCAGCGTTCCCGCGCTGGAAGTAAGCACGGTATTTTCTGTCCAGGTAAAGGTGGCGCTTGGAAGCACCACGCCGTTTGCATCGAAGGCGCGGGCACTGTAGGCCACTTCCTGCCCCGCTGTGACTGTGGCTGTACCCGTCACCTCCTGGTTGGCCCCGTTGTACAGGCGTACAACGCGCACCGGAGCTGTTACCGTCAGGATGGGTGTGTTGCCCAGAACCGAGCCGGAAGCGAAGGCCAGACTGCCAGAACCCGCCAACAGTGCGTGGGCGGTAAGCGTGCGCGTGTTGCCCGTGCCGGCACTGGTCAGGCTGGCGAAGGAGGCATTGGTGGTGGTGAAGGTGCTGATGGTGGTGGCGTTGCCGTAGGCATCCCGGCCCGTCACCAGGCAAGTGGCGGTGGTGTCCGCCAGCCCCAGGGTCAGGCTGTTGTCACTCCATGCGGCGGTCTCGAAGTAGCTCAAGGGAGCGGCTTGTACGGCGAAGGTCACTGTGGCGCTGTTGATGCTCCCCGAGGTGGCCTGCATGGTGCCCGCCGTGCCGCTGGTGGAGGTGAACACACCGCTCAGCGTTCCCGCGCTGGAGGTGAGCACGGTGTTCTCTGTCCAAGTGAAAGTGGCGCTTGGAAGTACCACGCCGTTGGCATCGTAGGCGCGGGCGCTGTAGGCCACCTCCTGCCCCGCAATGACTGTGGCAGTGCCAGTAACCTCCTGGTTGGCCCAATTGAAGAGGCGCACTGTGCGCACCGGGGCCGTCACCGCAAGGGTGGGCGTGCTACCCAGGATGCTGCCCGAGGCGAATGCCAGGCCGCCCGAGCCCGCTGTCAGGGCATGTGCCGTCAGAGTGCGCGTGGTGCCAGTGCCGGCACTGGTCAGGCTGGCGAAGGAGGCATTGGTGGTGGTGAAGGTGCTGATGGTGGCCTGGTTGTTGTAAGCATCCCGGCCCGTCACCAGACAAGTGGCGGTGGTGTCCGCCAGCCCCAAGGTCAGGCTGTTGTCACTCCATGCTGCCACATCGAAATGATGCAATGCCGCCGCAGAGATCCCCAGGGAGATGTTCTGGGTGTCCACATTGCCCGCAAAAGTCCAGTTGGTGGCAGTCACTCCGGTGAGCGTGGCGGTTGCGGAGGCTGAGCCGGCCGTGCTCAAACCATTGGCCAGGAAGCGGATCTTCACATCCGCGGCGTTGCTGTTGATGGTGATGCTGGGACCGAACTGCACGTTCCAGGTGGTGCCACTGGTGTACATCTCCACCTGGAAACCGGTGGGCAGGCCAGCTTGGTTGCTGCCACTGACGATAAGTGGAAGGGCTTGGTAGTTGCCCGTTCCCGTGGAGTCAATCGTGACAGAGATGGGATACAGGCTGCCAGTCACAGCCGTGAAGGCCGACAGGCTCATGTTGTCAAAATCATTGGCCGTGGCCTGGTAGCCGGTGAAATTCACCTGAAACTCAATGCTCTGGTAATCCGCATCCGCCGTCACCGAGGATGGGATCCAGTTGGCACTCAAGGTCAGCTCCGCCAGGGCCGGAATGGCAAGGGCCAGGAAGGCCAGCAATCGCAATATGGACTTCATGGGACCTCCCTAGCGCAGAATGGTGCTTTCCGTGCCCGCCGCTCCCGTCCAGTTCAGGGTCAGACCCTGGGCCGGCAGATGGCGAGGCAGGACTTCCAAAGTCAAACTGCCGGTGAAGGATTGGGGCAGCCTCAGGTGCTCGCCCTTGTCATCCTCCCACAGGCTGGCGGCCTCACCGCGGTCATCCTGTTGCCGCACAATGGGAAGGGCGCGTCCGTCAATGGACACGGCCAGGATGACAACGGCGCCGGCGGGCTCCACCGTCAGCTCCCGCACGTTGTCCAGTTCTTGAAAGTGCAACGCGCGTAAACGGCCCGGGGCAATGCGGGAGGGCAACTCGGTCATGGTCAAGGCCATGGCGGCGCCTGCCATTAGCAGGCTTGCGCCCAGGAGTGCCATGCGCAGGGATGTTGTGGTCATGTGCATGCCTTTCATGGGGCCACCACCACCACCGCGGCCAACATGGCCATGGTGGACAGGGCCATGCGCCGGGCATCGTTGTTGATGCTGCTGCGGTTGGAGATCTCGGCCAGGGTCAGCTCTATATTCTTGTTGCGCGTGCTGGTGTTCACTTCCACCATGAAACGCCCACCCACGCGGCCGGACTTCAATTCATAGGGCTTCATGTCACCGTCGGTGTAAATCACCTCTGCCCCATCCTCGTTTTTCTTTTTAAGCAAGGGGGAATACTCCAACTCGCCCTTGGAAGTAATGTTGATGCGATCAGAGGGCGGGAGCTTTTCCCGCACTTCCGTACCACCCACCACGAATTCCAGGTCGGCGGTCACGCGATGAGATGTTTCATTTCCGCCTTTGATTACCAATTGGAATGGCATGCGCTGCTTAATCACCTTGAATCGTTCAAAATCGATGGCGATATCATAGCCGAAGTCGCCAGTAGGAAGATTGATGACATAAGTGCTATCAAGGTCGATATAATCTGTTTTATACGGATAGTATAAACTCATATACGACCCAACGCTATTGTCCCCTCTTCCAAGTTGGCGTATGTTCACATCGTAATCCGAGAAATTGCTCTGTTCTCCACTCTTTTTGAAGAACTTGATTTTGATTTTGCCATCTGCATACATGTCCGATCCGATATCGGATACCACCTTCACAGAGGTTCCACGCCAACCACCGGGCTTTGTCCTAAGGTATCCGATCTTTGCATCCAGATAATTCGTAACCAACTTGGGCCAAGGATCATTATCCCCATAGTTCCCACGGTTTCGACCACCTCGACCACCCAATTCATGGTTCAGCTCAGTTAAGAATGTTGCCGCGCCCACTGAATCGTTCTCAGCAAAGAACAACTCCAGGAAGTCGAAGAAGGGACGGGGATCTGTAACCTTATATGGACTGGCTTGAATCTCTTTTACCGTTGTCATGAATCCATCGACTACATATTTTCTCTTCAATTCATCATGAGCTTTAATTCGATCATAATTCGTCATTTTAACAAATCTATCGCTCGACAAGTAGGGTATAAACTCTGGATTCTTGTAATAAATCCGATAAAATCTTACATTGTCTTGAATCAAAGAATCGAGGTTGTAAATGTCCGAATCAAGCAAATCGTCGAAGTTCACATGGGCACGGGAACGCTCGAACAAATCCAGGGCCAGTGAGTCCTGATTGATTTCGTCGCGAATCCTCGCTTCATAAAGCAGGACACTTGTGGCGTTGGGATTTTGCTGCCGGGCGATGCGCAAACTGTCCAGTGCCTGGGAAATGTTGATGTTGTAGTCTTGGAACAAGCCCTCAAATACGCTGGCGATGCGGGGGATATTCTCTTTAATACCACTTTCTTCAACGCATTCTGACATGACATCCAAAAAGTCATTCTTGCCAAAGTAATCCCCTCCCTTCGTGTTGAACTTCTCACGAATTTTATCTGAGGGGACTTTGATGATGAACATCAAGGCGTCATACTCTTCCACGGATTTAGTTTTAAGGTCTGTTGCACGCTTGCGCGCATTGTAGGCAAAGTTGAACGCCTTGCGACTGCGAGACAGGGCCTCCACACTTATATCATGCTCACGGAAGGTATACTGCAACAAACTGTCTGCTCCAGAAACCACCGTCTTACGCCCTTCTGGTGTTGGCTGGGGCTCAATCGCTATACGATGCATGCGGGCATCGCGCACGGCACTTGCCTCTTTGCGCTTTTCTCTGCCCTTCAAGCGCTTCTTCAATCCACCCAGGAGCCCATCCTTGGGGATTGGCTCCACCAGAGGAATGTCCTGCCGTACCCTTTCTGTCTGTCCTTCTTCCGCCACGGCGACTGCGCTTTCCGCTGCGTGTTTTTTGCGGTCGGGTTCGGCAGCAGCCTTGTTGCTTGTCCTTCCATCCTCGTTGGGTGTGCGGGATGCTTCTTTCCTTGCCGTTTCCGCCTTGGGCGCCTTGGGTTTTTCCTCGGCTTCTGCACGGTCTTTGGAAACATCGGTCGCGGGGGCAGGCGTGGCTTGCGCCACCCGCGGCTCTTCTTGTGCCGGACGTTGTCCCTGTGCAACGGGGACTTGCGCAACCTCACTGACAGGAGCATTCCCACCTGCTGCCAGCACCTGGATCTCGCCCGATTCACGGGCAGCCAACACGCGGCCCTCGCTTCCCAATGGGCGGTAGCGCGGGCTGCCGGTTTCCTCAAGCACCCAGCCCCGCAAGGCTTCGCGCACCGCTGTGTGCTCCACCGCGTGGCTCTCCAGCACAGCTGCCACTTCAGCCAAGGCCGCTTCGGGCTTGGACTTCTGCCTGGCTTTGAAGCGGTTGGCGAAGTCAGTCGCCTGGGTACCCAGACCCGCCTCCAGGGCCGCGCAAGCCAGGAAGAGGCAGACGCGCGCATCCTCGGAGCCTGCCTTCAACCACTTGCCTTTGGTGGTCTGGCTTTGCAGGGGAAACTCCTGCACAAAGGCCTCCGACATGGAGCGCGCCTGTCCCAGAGCGTTCTCCACTTGACCAAGGGTGGTCAATGACACAGAGCGCACACAGCCATCGGGATTGCGGCGCAGAAAGTCCCGCAGCTCCTTGGTGCCGCCCAGGCGCGCGGCATCCTGTGCCACTTGTGGAGAACAGTTTGACACATCTTTCAGCAACTGCTCCATGGCGCGGTTCGCCTCTTGGATGGAGGTCACCGCTTGAACCACTTCCAGATCCTGCGTGGGCACAAAGGGCGCGGCCAATGCGTTCAGTGCGCAGATCAGGAAAAGGAACAAGGGGGCGAAAGGCCCTTTCATCATGGCTGCTGCTCCTTGGCTTCGAAGAGATGGCACCGCAGTACATGGCTGCCCATCACGCGTTGCTCGGGTGGGGTTTTCGTGCGGCAGGCGTCCTTTAACTCGGTATTGTCCGAGTAGAAGCAGCGATCTTCAAAGGGACAGCCAGCCGTGCGCCAGTCCTTTTCACCCATTTCCGGCTTGAATTTTCCCATGATCTCTGGCAATGCTTCATGGCACCGCGCCAGGTAATCATTGCTTACAATCAAGACCTGGGTATAAGGATGTTGGACTTCCGGAACGCCACTCTCCGGATTCTCATAGCGATGCACAATTCGACCTTTATACATTACACAAATCTCATCACAGAATTTCTTTGTAACATGGAAGTCATGACTAATCAATAAAAAACCAACTCCGGCTTCCTTTAATATCTCAAACTGCTTCAAAATGCGATTCCTGTAACTCACATCAAGGCCAGAAAATGGCTCATCTGCAATGATATATCGGGGTTTTGCCAAAATGACGCGCAAAATGCTCATGCGCTTCTTCTCACCGCCGGAAAGCTGGTCGGAGGTCTTCTCCAAGTCTTCCCAAGTCAAGCCCAGCACATCCAGCGCCTTCCCCAGCTCCTCATGAAAGCGACCGGCCTGGATATCCGCCTTGGATTCTCCGCGGATATGGAATGCCTCCATCACCATGTCCCGCGCCATCAGCTTGGGGTTTAGGAAGGTGTCCGGGTGTTGGAAGATCATTTGCACAGAGTTGCGGAAGGCCTGTTCATCCGTGTCCAGCACCTTATCCAGATCCTGGCCTTCAAAAGTGATGCGGCTCTCTGGATCACGCTCTTTGAGCAGGCCCATGATCTGCCGCGCCAAGGTGCTCTTGCCACAGCCGCTTTCCCCAAGCAGGCCCACCGCTTTGCCCGGCGCAATGGCCAGGCACAGTTCATGCAAGGCCCGCACCACGCCATGGTCCTTGTTTCGCAGTCTCTTCAACTGGTCCAGCAATCGCGAAGGAGTGAAGTCCACCGTAAGGCGATCTATGACAAATCCCTGGCCATGGTCATCTTTCATTTCAATGCCTTTCATGACAGGCCACACCCTGTCCTTGAGGATCCACCACCAGCTCCGGCTTTTCCTTTCGGCAACGCTCATTGGCCAAGGAACAGCGATCGGCAAACACACAGGCCTCTGGTGGATCGTACATCACCGGCATGCGGCCGGGTATTTGAGGAATACTGTGCACTGCGGCTCTGCCGCCCGCCTCGTTGGCAATCTCCATCAAGCGTTCGGTGTATGGATGATGGGGACGCTGGCCCAATTGGGAAGTGTGGAACACCTCCAACAGTTCACCGGCGTACATCACCATCACACGGTCGGTTAGACCTTTCATCAGGTCAATCTGGTGGGTGATGAACAGCATGGACGGCCTGGGGCGCGAGGCATGGCGCGGCGGTCCCAGGGTGCCTTTGCGGAAGGCTTTGAAATGCTGAAGGATCAGGGCCTGGATGGGGCTGTCCACACCCGTTGTTGGCTCATCGGCCACCAAAAGATCCGGCCCCATGGCAAAACCCAGCGCGATCATGACGCGATGCGCCTGCCCGCCTGACAGGGCAAAGGGATAGCGATGGGCAATGGACGCGCTGCGTGAGGCAAGGGAAAAAGCGCTAAGCAACTGCTCCATCACCACCGGAATCTGGGTACCTGGACAGCCCGCCAAGGCAAGAGTATCCTTCAACTGCGTGCCAATGGTCTGATAGGGATTCAGCGCGGATTTGGCCCCTTGCATGACCAGGCCGATGCGTTTGCCCAACACGGGCGCCAGGCCCTTGCGCAAGGGCTCGCCGCGCTTTTTTCCACCATTGTGTTGAAAGGAGAAGTCCAGCGGCTCAGCATCGGAAAGGCGATAGGACAGTGAACCGGCATAGAGACCGGGCCCTTCGCGCAACAATCCCAGCAGAGACAAGCCCAGGCGGGTTTTGCCACTGCCGGATTCCCCCACCAGCCCCACAACTTCATCAGGTGCGATGTGGAAGCTGACATTGCGAAAGAAATGAAATTCCCGTCCGCGATTGCGGTTGTACACACTGGCTGACAATCCATTAGCGCGTAACAAGGCCTTATCCACACTATTATCAGGCGTCATTGGTCATTCCCTCCACGAAAATAGTTCTAGCCAAATGCAGGAGATAACGAATGGACAAAAGGAATAGGGTGACGATAAGTGCTACCTGGAAAAAATACCAGGGGCCAACATCAAACTGACTTGGAACATACGCCTTTGCAAGTAAAATGCCGAAACTTCCTGTTGAAGGAAAGCCATCGAACTCACCTAATTGCATGGATATGTAAGATAGTCCAATATCCATAAACACCAACTCCATCAGAAAACTACCAGCCGTTAAAATCAAACTTGGAACCAAATATGGAATGAAAATGTGCTTTATCAGGATTTCACTTTTCTTTAGACCCATTGCCCGCTCAGCTTCAATGAAATCCATAGAAGCCAACTGATTTACTTTCCGGGCAACGACCTTGGCAAAGAAGGGAATATTCAATAAAGCCAAGGCGCAAGCCGCCATGTTCAAATTTTTCCAGAATTCTGCCAATTCAAATCGCGCTTGCGTTGTATACCATGCGATCATAATGATGGCAATATATGCAGGAAACAGCTCCACGATCTGCATTAGTTTATCCAGCACAATTTCTATTACAGTATGCAGCTTGATGAAGAATCCTGACCTGAGAATCCCAATCACTATGCCACCAATTGCAAAAATCAATGTTCCCAACACCAGCGGAAGTGGATAGAAGAAAAAGGCATGCAAGATCATTGGTCCAATGGGTGTACCCAACTGATCATAACCCATTAGTCGATCCGCTCCAGTTGTGGACATCCACAACGGCTGATTTACACCAAGAGGATTAGCCGCTGTGGCATCCCCCGTGCTTAACCAACCAATAATCAATGCCATTACCCACAGCAACAAAAGTCCGTAGGCAAGAGATACTTGATTCAAGCGGCGACCACGTTTAGCCTTTTGCAAGGCTTGGGGCTGAGCGGGAATGTCACGCACGGGCATGGCGGGTCCTTGGATCAATAAGTACACGCGCCATCCCATAAACCAAGTCAAAGAAAATGATGATGGCGACAATTTGAATAATGGTCATAAAGAAGGAGAT
>CAIWAD010000153.1 GCA_903910645.1 uncultured bacterium
ACCGAGGTGCGGAATTCACCCATCGCCGGCCGCGGCGTATTCGCGGCCCGCACCATCCGCAAAGGAACGCGCATCCTGGAGTACACGGGCGAGCGCATCAGCCACGGCGAGGCATCGCGGCGCTACGACGACGACAAGGACGCCCTGGCCCATGTGGTGCTCTTCACCGTGGATCGCCGCACGGTCATTGATGGCGGTGTGGAGGGTGGGGACGCGCGCTTCGTGAACCACAGTTGCGCGCCAAACTGCGAGGCGCAAAACGAGGATGGGCGCATTTTCATCTTCGCCCTGCGCACCATCCATGCGGGCGAGGAGTTGTCCTACGATTACCGCTTGCAGCGGCCGGGACAGCGGGATGCCCAGGTGGAGGCGCGCTACGCCTGCCACTGTGGAGCCGCGGAGTGCCGGGGAACCATGCTGGAAGCGGAAAAGCGCAAGAGACGCGGCAGGAACTAAGCGCCCTTGTTCTCGCTCTGGGGTGCTTCAACGCGGTTGCGATCCTTGCCCAATTGACGGCGCAACAACTCCACCAGCTCACTCTCCTCCTGCACCAGAATCAGGCGGCCACCCATGGCCACGCGCATTTGCCCCGTCTCTTCCGACACCACCACCACCACTGCGTCGGATTCCTCGCTGATGCCCACCGCCGCGCGGTGGCGTGTTCCCAAGCCATCCACGGCTGGGCTGGTGGACAAGGGCAGAATGCACTTGGCGGCCTGAACCAGGCTGCCGGTGATGATGGCGGCGCCATCGTGCAAGGGCGTGCGGGGAAAGAAGATGGATACCAGCAACTGCCAGCTGACCTCCGCCTGGACGCGCACTCCCGTCTCTTGCACGCCGCGCAGGCCCACATCCCGTGTGACGACGAAGAGTCCGCCATACTGGCGGCGGCTCAGTTCCACGGCGGCCCGGGCGATCTCTTCACTTAGCCCTGTGGTGCGCATGGGAAAGAGGCGGGAAAGCAGGGGCGAATTGCCGAAGTGGATGAGGAAGCGGCGCAATTCCGGCTGGAAGAGAATGACGATGGCAATGGCCCAGACCGTGGCGAACTCCTTGAAGATGAGGCTGATAAGATCCAGCTCCAGCATCTGCACCAGCACATAGGTGCTCAGGATGAGTAGAAGGCCCAGGAACATGGGCACGGCGCGGGTGCCGCGCATGAGGCGCCACAATTGGTAGAAGAGCACGCCCACAATGGCAATGTCCACCAGGTCGCGCCAGCCGGGCAGGATGATCTTCCACACTTCGCTCACATGCGCGCCTTTCCCGGTGTGGGGGTGAAATCGAAGAGGTAGTCGGGCTCCAGCTCGTCAGGGTCCACGCCGCCCGCCATCGCCCAGCGCCGCAGGGCAAGCTGGGCCAGCCAGGGCAGCGCAAGCTGGCAGTCGGCGTCATCGGCCAGGGCCAGTCGTGGACCGTGGATGGCGAAGGCGTCCCGCTGGGTCGCCACTGCGGGACCAATCATCCAGGCGCCCTCGGGCACCTCGTCCGCCAGTCGTGCAATCTCCACCCGGCGTGGCGCCTCCAGAAGAACAGGCCCCTCCGCCCGCCTCTGGTAAGTGGCGGTGAAGACCTCGCCCCGCCGCGCCTCCACCACAGGACAGATGGGCGCGTCCATTACCGGCGCCTGCCACGCGAGAACTTCCAGCGTGGACAAGGGAAGCAGCGCCGCGCCGCCGCCATAGACCAGGCCTTTGGCCGTGGCCAGACCAATGCGCAATCCTGTGAAAGAACCCGGCCCATTGGCCAGGCAGACCAGATCCAGATCCGCCGTCTTCAAGTCCCGCGCCCCCAGCATGGCATCCACCGCTGGCAGCAGCTGGGCGCCCGCCGTCAAGGGCGGCGCGAAGCGTCGCAGTTCCAGCACCCCGCCCTGCCACAGGCAAATGCCCGTCAGGCGCGTGGTGGTGTCCAGGGCCAGACACAAAGGCTGGCGCGGCGCTTCGCTCATGGCTGGGACAGCTCCCGCCCCACCGCCAGTTCCAACTCCGCCAGCCGGTCGCGGAAGGCCAGACGCTTGGCCAAGTGGTCATTCTCGGCCTGACGCCAGGTGGCTTCGGCGCTTTGCACCTGCAACAGGCTGCTCAAGCCCAATTGGTAGCGCTCGCGCTCCATGTCCAGGCTGCGGCGGGCCAGATCCAGGTTGGATTCAGTGAGGCGGCTTTGGGACCAGGCTGATTTCAATTGCAGCAGGGCTTCGTGGATCTGGGCGCGCACCATGCGCTCGTTCTGCTCCACATCCACCGCCACGCGGCGTTCCTGGATGCGGCTGCCCTGCCAGGTATTGAGGGTGCTGAAGCCCTGGAAAAGGGGAATCTGCAGGTTCAAGAAGGCGCTGTTGTCGTAATTGCGCGGATAAACTTCCCACCCCTTTTCGCCGGAGCGCTGCTCGCTGCGGCTATGCCCCACACGCAGACTGAGAGAGGGAAGAAAGCCGGCGCGGGCCTCCAGACTTTGCAAGCGGGCCTCTTCCAGGCCGCGCCGCCCGCTGCGCAGATCCTCCCGGGACTCCAGCGCGTTCCGGGTAAGGTTTTCCACATCCCAGGAGGGCTCAAAGGCGTTGAAGTCCAGCTCCAGGCCTCCAGGCTCGCCGGGCTCCGCCCCAAGCACCAGGGCCAGACTGTTCCAGGCACTGCGCAGTTCCTGCTCGGCGGCCTCCACATTCACCTGCTGGCGGCCAACATCGATCTCCATTTGCAGCACATCCAGCTCCGTGCCTTTCCCCACTTGCAAGCGCATGCGCGCCAACTCCAGCTGGCGACGGCGCTCATCCAACAGTTGGGCCTCCGTTCCCTGGCGTGTGCGCACGGCCATCACGGCATGGGCGGCTTTGCGCAGGTCGTGGCGGAACTGCTGGAACTGTCGGCTGTCCGTGTCCAGCACATCCTGCTCCGCCAGTTGCGCACGCCGCCAGGCTGCCGTGTTGGCGAAGCCCGCGAACAGGGTCTGGCTCACCGAAAGGTTCAGGTTGCTGCCCGTGGAGCGGTTCACCACCGCGTCGTCCAGCTCGAAGACATCGCCGTTGGGATCCTCATAGGTGAAGACATGACGCTCGGAACGCCCGTAACTGGCTCCGGCAGACACGGTGGGCAGCAGACGCCCCAGCGCCGCCATGCGCTCCCAGCGCAAGCCTTCCACCGCCAGTCCAGTCTTGATCAGCCCGGCGTTGCGGCCGCGCCCCAGCTCCACCAGTTCCGGCAGGGTCCAGGTGCGGGAGGGATCCAGGCGCAGCGCGTCGGAGGCATTTGCACGGGAAATGGGCAGGGCCGCTGGAAGCAAAAGCAGGCAGGGAAGCAGTTGGCGAAAAATGGAAAGCCGCATGGGTTGTCAGTTCTCCAGAATGAAAGCGGGAAGCCGCACCAGGCGGGTAAGCGTCCCCAACGATGCGTCCACCATGATGGTCACCGGCTGCAGAATGGCATCCATCGCCACCCGGGGAAGCGCCAGCAAGGGCGGCAAACTCCCTTCCAGAGGTGCAAAGGCGTCCTGCTCGAGCGGCTCCAGCATGGATTGGTCGCGATTGGCAAGCACCACTTCCACATTCAACAGTTGCCGATTGCGCACCACTTCCAGGCGCACCTTGTCGCCTCCCTTGAAGCTGCTCATCAAGCTGCGCAAACGCCCGGGGCTGTCCACGCCACGGCCATCCAGATTCACCAGCACATCGCCCACTTTGATGCCGGCCTTGGCCGCGGGCGAACCTTTGATCACCTGGTCGATGAGAATGCCATGGCCGGCCTTCACGCCAAAATGCACGAGCAAGTCGCTGTTGATGGCCAGACTGCCCACCCCAAGGAAAGCCCCGTCGTCCAGCGTGTTGCCGAACTCCTTGCCCAGGATCTTCACACTCACATCCGGCTTGTCCCGGGGCGAGAGCACGGCAAGCCCTTTCTGACGCGCGCCGTTGCGCATCCATTCCAGGGCCACCTTGTCCCCAGGACGGGCCTTTTTCAGGAAAAAGGACAGGTCGTCCCCATCCTCGATCACTTTGCCATTAAAGGAGATCAGGACATCTCCTGCCTTCAGGCCGGCCTTGGCCGCCGGACCCTTGGCCACCACCTCGCTCAAGCGCAGTCCCTGGTCCGCGGAACCGGCCACATCCACGCTCTTGTCGGGCACCACGCCCAGGAAAGCATGTTCGGCAGCCTGGGCGGACAGCGCCACCAGCAGCAGCGCCACGAAAATCCACATGCGGTTCATGGTGATAGTCCTCCCCAAAAGCTTCCAGAGACAAGGTCGCGCAGCCTTGGTTTCATTCAAACAGGCGCATCGATGGATTGAGCCCAGAGAAAGGACGAAAGTTCAGGGCCAAAGCCGACCTGGAGCACCATAAAGAGGGCGCGGGCGTCTTTCAAAGGCGCCGCTTTGAATTGTCCGGTCGTCCATGGCAGGCCGCATTCCACACACCAGGGGAGCCGGCCCACTACTCCAAAGCGGAATCAAGCGCCGCGAAACAAGCCTCCGCGCCGGCCAGCGCACCTTCCATGGAAGCTGGAAGCCCCGTATCTACCCATGCTCCGCACAGCCACATGTTCTCCAGGGCCGTGTGGACGCCGGGACGGGCGGCCTCGTGGGCGGGACTTTGCAAGGGGGTGGCGTGGCGTTGAACCAGCCAGCGCGCCGAGCCCGCCACCTTCATGCCATGCGGGGCCAGGAGTTTTGGAAGCCGGGCTTCCATCCGGTGCCGCTCAGCCAGGTGGGCGTCTGTCCAGGCGCTGCCCACCAGCACGGCTTCACCACCCGGCGCGTCAAACAGCCATTGAAAGGCTTCGCCAAACCAGCCACGCAGGCCCGGTGTTGACGCGGGGCGCTGTTCCACCGGCAGACGCAGGTTGACAATGTGCAGGCCCTCTCCGTGCGGCGGAAAGGGGGGTGCCAGTTCCGCCAGCCCCGTCACGCGATGCATCTCGTGGGGCGGGGCCGCCCACACAAAGTGTTCCGCCTCCACCTGCAGCTCCGTGGCTTGGAAAGCTGTCAGGCGCCCGGGACTGCGCCTTGCCTCCACCACGGGACTTGCGGTGACAAGCTGGACACCGGCTCTGTCCAGGGCACGCTCCAGAGGAAGGATCCACAGCCGTTCAAGGGTGGAAGCCGCCACCAGGGGCCGCTGCAACCGAGGCTGGGAGATGAGGGTTCTGGCCGTGCGGGAAAAAAGGCCGGCATCCACCTGATCCAGGGGCGTGTTGAAAACGCCAAGGGACCACTCCTGCCAGAAGCGCGCCTCAAATGTGGAGGCCACCATGCCCCGGCCTTGCAGCCACATGACGGCGGTGCATCGGGGCGGCTCCCCTGTGCCCAGCACGCGCAGCATGCCCCGCCCAAGACCAAGAGCCCGTGGCGGACCCAGTCGCAGCAGATCGGGAAGGCTGGCCAGCACTCCCTTGCCCATGGGCAGGCGGATCAGCCGCTGGTTGAGCGCCACGCAGGCCCAGGCCTCAAGCGTGCGCAACTCGGCCAGGGCACCAATTTCCTCCAGCAAGGCCCGACAGCGTGTGAAGGCCTGCAGAAACAGGTGAACGCTGTTGTCCATGCCACCGTGTGGACCCGGCACCGTGTGGACCGCTCCCCCTGGTCGGGAACGCCGCTCAAGCAAGGCCACGCGATGGCCGCGCCGGGCCAGGCGCAGAGCCAGCGCCATGCCTGCCAGACCCGCGCCGGCAATGGCCACTTGAACGCGAATTCGCTTCACGAGGCCAAGACGCGCAGGGCAATGAGCACCTTGCGCCAGATGGGATAGCCCGCCTTTCCCAGGAAGGGATTCCATTGGCGCTTGGCCAGCTCGCCCAGGATGGGCCGATAGAGCGCGGCCATCACGCGGGCGGTTTTCAGGCGCCGCCACTCGTCCCGCGACAATTGGCCCAGAGCAGCATCATAGCCCTGGTCCGCCCGCTGGCACGCTTCACGCAGCGCCGCCGAAAGCGCGGGGCTTGACCGGTCCTCGAGAATCTGCTCTACGGTTACACCATGAGCATCAAGCAGTTCAATTGGAAGATAGACGCGCCCCTCACGGGCGTCCTCCTGCACATCCCGGGAGATGTTGGTGAGCTGCATGGCAAGGCCCAGGCGGTCGGCGAACGCGCGGGTGGCCTCCGTGTCGCAGTCAAGGATCACCACCACCATGCGCCCCACGCAGGAGGCCACATGCCAGCAATAGCGCTCCAGCTCTTCCCAGGAGGCGTATAGACGCGGTTCCAGATCCATTTCCAGTCCGTCCAGCAGGGAACGGAAGAGATCCAGCGGAATGGGGCAGCGCACCAGCGTGTCCAAAAGGGCCAGCAGGATGGGATCCGTGGGCAGGGTGTGGGCGTCTCCCACCAGGATGGCCTGCAGCTCATCCAGTTCGGCGCGGCGCTCCGCCAGTCGCAGGCGTTTCTCCTGCGGGTCCGGCTCCAGGTCCATCAGTTGGTCGGCCTTCTGGCAGAAGGCGTAGACGGCGTGGATGGCCCGCCTGCGCGGGGCCGGCATGAACAGGAAGGCGTAGTAGAAGTGCCGGGCGTTCACCTTGGCGAAGAGCGTGCAGAAGGCGTGGGCGCGGGCAAGCTCCGCGGCGGGTAGCGCGGGAAGGCGATGGACCATCAGAACTCCTCTCCCACTTTGATGCGCAAAGCCACGCCCTCTTTGCCAAAGGCCAGATCCGCCCGGGCGTTGAGCCTCTCTTTGGGAAGCAGGGCAAAGCGGCCACCCAGGCCCAGGCTCCAGGCCATGGCCCCTTGCGTCAGGGCACCGGGGCGCTCCGCCACCTGACCACCTTCCGCGAAGAAAACCCAGCCACTGCGCTCGGCCAGCATTTTGCCCAAGCGGGTGGGCAGGGTGAAGGGCAGGTCCTGTCGCCACTCCACGCGCAGGGCGCCGGCCCAGCGGTCCACGAAGCGCAGCTCGTCCACGGCGCGCAGCCATTCACTCAGCTTGGGCAGTGCCCGTGGGGAAACTTGGCCGCCTCTTCCTTCTACGGCAACCTGGGTGGCCAACACACCGCCAGCCACTTCGCCATAGACGCGACCGTCGCCCAGCCAGCGGGAATAGTCCCAGTCACCCCCCACCAATGAGGCATGGCGCAGGCCGCGCACCTGCAGCCAATATCCCCGCCGGGGCCACACCGTGTCGTCCCGGGTATCCAGCGCCAGCTCCAGGCCAAGACCCGTGTCCCGCCCGGAGGCGTGGGCCAGTTCGCCAAGCGTGGCCGGTCCACGCAGATGTTCCCGCACTTGCAGGCCGCACAAGCCTCCGTAAAGACCCGGCGCCCACTGGCGGCGCAGGACGGCTTCCACTTTCCCGCGTTCGGCGGTGAAATCCTGGGTGCTGGCGGGGCTGTGCGGCCCCACGCCATGCCAGCTTGCCGGCCACAGCTGATAACTGAGCTCGCCTGCGGCATTCCAGCCATTGCCAGCCCCCCACCACTCCGGCCGCAGCCCTCCTTCCGCCTGGCCCCTCACCGCCAGGGTCAGCCAGGCGGCAAGCTGATCCGGCCGCCGCAGGCTGTCTTGCGCCTTCACCCACTTGGCGTATGCGCCAGCCACCGCGCCCGTCTCCGGGGCATAGGCGCCCACGGGAAAAAGACCCAGTTCCGCCCGGGCGGACAAGGCCATGAGTGGCATCCAGAAGGTGAAAAGAAGAATCGAGGAGCGTTTCACCGGAAATTGCACCGCAAGCGTCCCTTCACCGAAGATCATACCGCGTCCTAATCTGGCACCCATCAAGGACTTTGGCACTTATCCACCACAAGCTTCCCCTGCCCTCTTTCGCGGAGAGAAGGGCCTTTCTATAATCTTGCTGGAGGGGCGGACCCGAAAGTCGCCGCGCCCGGCCGGATTGCCCCTTCCCGCCCCCACATTTGGCCCAACAAGAGGTGTCCATGCCGGATTTCGTCCACCTGCACAACCACAGCCACTACTCGCTTCTGGACGGCGCGGCCCGTGTGGAGCAACTGGTGCAACGCTGCGTGGATTACGGCATGGACTCCTTTGCCCTGACGGACCATGGCAACCTCTACGGCCTGCTGGACTTCTACAAGGCGGCGCGCAAAGCCCAGGTCAAGCCCATCATTGGTTGCGAGGTCTATGTGGCCTCCGGCCCGCGCACGGAACGGGTGAAGAGCACGGGCAAGAAACCCTACTTCCACCTGGTCCTGCTGGCCAAGAACCGCACCGGCTACCAGAATCTTTTGCGCCTGGTGAGCGCGGGCTACCTGGAGGGCTTCTATTACCGTCCCCGCGTGGACTGGGAGTTGCTGCAACGCCACCACGAAGGACTCATCGCCACCACGGCCTGCCTGGGCGGGGAAATCAACCAGAGCCTGTTGCGCGCCGACTGGGACGAGGCGCGCCGCGTGGCCACCTCCTACCGCGAACTCTTCAAGGACGACTTCTACCTGGAAATCCAGAACCACGGCATCCCGGACGAAGACATCGCCCGCGGCCGCATGAAGGAGCTGGCGGACAGCCTGGCCATTCCCCTGGTGGCCACCAACGACATCCACTACCTGGAAAAGGGCCATGTGATGGCCCACGACATGTACATCTGCATTCGGGATCAGAAGCAGCACGATCCCCGCAACATGCGCTACAACACGGACCAGCTCTACTTCAAGAGCGCCGAGGAGATGTACCAGACCTTCGCGGGTTTCGAGGACGCCTGCCGCATGACCCGCGAGATTGCCGACAAGTGCGATGTAAGTCTGGACTTCGGCGCGCGCCACCTGCCGCTCTTCCCGATCCCGGAGCAGGATGCGGCGCTCTCGCTGGACGACTACTTCGCCAAGTGCTGCCACGAGGGCCTGCGTTCCCGCTACAAGGACGCGCCGCCGGAAGGCGCGCGGGAGCGCCTGGACTTCGAGATTGGCGTTATCCGCAACATGGGCTTCAGTGGCTACTTCCTCATTGTGAAGGACTTCATCGACTACGCGCGGGCCAACGACATCCGCGTGGGGCCCGGCCGTGGCAGCGCCGCCGGCTCCCTGGTGAGTTTCGTGCTGGGCATCACGAACATCGATCCGCTGGACTTCGACCTGCTCTTCGAGCGCTTCCTGAACCCGGAGCGCGTGAGCATGCCCGACATCGACATCGATTTCGAGGACCGCCACCGCCAGGAGGTCATCGACTATGTGAAGCGCAAGTACGGCGAACGCAATGTGGCGCAGATCATCACCTTCGGCCGCCTGATGAGCAAGGCCGTGGTGAAGGATCTGGGGCGTGTGCTGGGCCTCTCCTTCGCGGAGACGGACGCCATCACCAAGCTGATTCCACAGAAGATGGCCATGGACAAGAAGGCCACGCTGGACAAGGTGCGCCTGGCTGTCCCCGAGCTGGATCAGCTCCTGAAAACGGATCCCCGCTATGAGCAGATGTGGCGCAACGCCGAGATTCTGGAAGGCCTGAACCGCACCAGCGGCGTGCATGCGGCCGGCGTGGTGATCACTCCCGGCCCGCTGGAGGACTTCGTGCCCCTGCAGCGTGCAGGCGGCATGGACGGGGACATCACCACCCAATGGGACGGCACCTGGATTGACGAAGTGGGTCTGCTGAAGATGGACTTCCTGGGCTTGCGAGCCCTGACCATCATCAAGGAGACCCAGCGCCGCCTGCGGGAGCGGGGCGTGGACCTGGACATGGAGGCCATCCCCCGGGACGACGCCAAGACCTTTGAGCTGTTCGGCCGCGGTTTCACCCTGGGCGTCTTCCAGTTTGAATCCGGCGGCATGTGCGAATACCTGAAGCGCCTCCAGCCCCAGCGGCTGGACGACCTTATCGCCATGAACGCCCTGTATCGCCCCGGCCCCATGGAGTTCATTCCCACATTCATTGAGCGCCGCCACGGCCGCGAGGAGGTGAGCTACCTGCACCCCTCCATGGAGCGTTACCTGGAGCTGACCTACGGCGTCATCGTCTACCAGGAGCAGGTGATGCAGATTGGCCAGGCGGTGGGTGGCTTCTCGCTGGGGCAGGCCGACGAAATGCGCCGCGCCATGGGCAAGAAGCAGGCCGACAAAATGGCCAAGATGAAAGTGGGCTTCCTGGAGGGCGCCGCCCAGCGCGACATCTCCAGGGACACGGCGGAATCCATCTGGGCCCTGTTGGAGAAGTTCGCCTCCTACGGTTTCAACAAGAGCCACAGCGCCGCCTACGCCTGGCTGGCCTACCAGACCGGCTACCTGAAAGCCAACCACACGGCGGAGTTCCTGGCCGCCGTGATGACCGATGAAATGGCCGAGACGGACAAGATGGTCGTCTTCCTGGAGGAGTGCAGACGCTTCGGCATTGCCGTGCTGCCACCGGATGTGAACGAAAGCGTGCGCGAGTTCCGCGTGGTGGATGGCGCCATCCGCTTCGGCCTGGGTGGCGTGAAAAATGTGGGGGACACGGCCATCCAGTGCGTGGTGGGCGCCCGCGCCGAAGGCGGCCCCTTCACCGACCTCTTCGACTTCGTCTCCCGCGTGGACGGCACGCGCGTGAACCGCAAAGTGCTGGAAAGCCTGATCCAGGTGGGCGCCTTCGACAGCCTGGATGCGCGCCGCTCCACCCTCTTCGCCAATGTGGAGCAGTTGATGCGCTACGCGGCCGTGCAGCACGAGGCCGCCACGCGCAACCAGATCAGCCTGTTTGGCGAATCCGAGGCCGTCAGCGTGCCGCCCCCCGTGTTGGACCAGGCGCCCGCCTGGGATGAGGCCGATCGCCTGACGCGAGAGAAGGAGCTTATTGGCATCTATGTCAGCGGCCACCCGCTGGAGCGTTACCGCAGCGAAGTGGAGAGCTTCTCCACGCGCAGGCTGGATCAGATTGACAGCCTGGTGGACGGCGCCCAGCTGCTGGTGTGCGGGATGATCAGCTCCTTCCGCACGCTCATCAACAAAAAGGACAAGAAGATGGGCCTGGGCGCCATAGACGATTTCGGTGGCAGCCTGAAGTTCATGGTCTTCGAGGAGCAACTGAACCTGGCGGGCGACAGCCTGCGCAAAGATGCCTTAAGCTGCTTGCGCGGTCGCCTGAGCGTGAAGAGCGAGGACGACCGCATCCTCATCGTGGAACAGGCCTTCCCGCTTGATGAAGTGTTGGAGCGCAGCGCGCGCCGCCTGATCCTGGAACTGGACAAGGGCCATCTGGATCCCGCCCAGCTGGAACATCTGGAGCGCCTGCTCCGCCAGCACAAGGGCAACGGCGAGGTCTACTTCCGTCTTAGCGCCACGGACGGACAGGCCGTGAGCTTCCGCAGCGGCAAATTCAAAGTGGCCATCACGCCGGAACTCCTGAGCGGCCTGCGGGACAGCCTGCCCGGCCATCGGGTCACCGCCGCCTGACAAGCGCGGGAGATTGGCGCATGAGTGGAATGCCCTTCGCGGTGGCCAAGGTGGCCCTGCTGCTGGCCTTGCTGCTTCCCGGGGCAACGCGGGCGTCGGGCGTCGAGCTGTTGGTGAGCGCCGCCATAAGCCTGAAAGCCCCGCTGGAGGAGCTCTGCGCCCTCCACAAGGCGCGGGGCGGGGTGGCCATTGCACTGAATCTGGCGGGGTCCGGCGAGCTTCTCCGACAAATCCGTGCCGGAGCGCCGGTGGATGTGTTCATTGGCGCCTCCGCTCGCGAAATGGATTTGGCGGAGGCGGAGAACCTGCTTCAGCCAGGCAGCCGGGTGGATGTGGCATCCAACCATCTGGTGCTGATCACGCCCGCCGATGGCCTTCCGCTGAAAGGTTTCGCGGATCTGCGGCGTGCGGATGTGACCCGCGTGGCCATGGGCAATCCCGCCACCGTGCCGGCCGGACGCTACGCCAGCGAGCTCTTCGCCTGGCACAAGCTGTCGCCCGCCCTGGAGGGGAAGCTCATCCTGGCGGAGAATGTGCGGCAGGTGCTGGATTGGGTGTCTCGCGGGGAAGTGGACGCCGGTGTGGTTTACGCCACGGAGGCCCGGGCGCGGTCCGCGGAAGTGCGCGTGGTCTGTCAGGCGCCCCCGGGAAGCCATCAGGCAGTGCGCTATCCGGCGGCCTGTCTGCGCGGATCAGGCAAAGAACGGGAGGCCAGGGCCTTCCTGGCGCTGCTCACCAGTAAAGTGGGTAGGGAAGTCTTCGCCCGACACGGCTTCCTGCCGCCCCGCTGAGGCAGACGGGTTTATGTCATGCCCAGGCGGTAGGCCAGGTCCAGTTTGCACTCCTGGCAATTGCGCCGCAGGGCGTTGCGCACGCGGGCCTGCAGTTCCACAGGAGTGAATGGCTTGGTGATGTAATCAAAGGCGCCGCCATCAATGGCGGCGGCAATGCGGTTGGGATCTTTCAGTGCTGACAGCACGATCACATTGACCAGGTTGGTCAGGCGCCGTTCGCGAATGAGGCGCAGCACCTCGAAGCCGTCAATGTCCGGCAGCCCCATGTCCAGCAACACGCAGGTCGGTTGCAGGTTTTCGATCATCTCCACGCCATTCAAACCACTGCGCGTCACATGGATGTCATCCGTCACGCCTTCCAGATGAAAGCGCAACAACTGGCTCTGCAGCGGGTCGTCTTCAATCAACAAGACGGCTCTTCGGAAACTGAAACTATTCATGGGCGGTGCGGGGCGGCATGCTGAGCTTCTCCTTCATCTGCACGGCCCGCTCCAGCTGCTCCAACAGACGCGCCAGCAAGGGATGGCCCACATCCACCGCCTCGCCGGCATTGATGGCCTGTTCCAGCAATTGCGCGTTGTAGGTGATGGTGGGGAAGCCGTACCCCACGCCTGAGCCTTTCAACTGATGCACATGGGTGTGAAGCTCTTCCCGCTGTCCGGCGCGCACGGTGGCCGGCAGGCTGTGGATGAGTTGCTCCAGGTGGTTCAGGTAATCCAGGAGCAGGGCCTGGAATTTGCCGTCCTGCAGCTTGTTGCTCAGCACCATGTCTCCACCGGGATGCATGGTGTAGGCTTCTGAAGGGCTGTTCTCCGCCGTGGCGCCGGATTCCATGCCCAATGTCCACTTCATGCAGGTGGCCACCAGCAGGTCGTCGGACACGGGTTTGGCCAGGTAGTCGTCGCAGCCGGCCTCCAGGCACAAATCCCGATCCCGCACCATGGCGTAGGCGGTAAGGGCAATCACCGGCGTTTTCACGCCGTCCTTGCGCAATTGGCGCGTGGCGGTGAATCCGTCCATAACCGGCATGCGCATATCCATGAGGATCAATTGGAAAGGCCTTCCAGCCTGGCGCTGCTCGCTCTCCCGGGTCAGGGCGTCCCGGCCATTCACCGCCGTTTCCACCTGCGCGCCCTTTTCTTCCAGGATGTAGCGCAGGATGTTGCGGTTGTCGTCGCCATCGTCCACCAACAGGACTTTCATGCCGGTTAGGGAGCGCGCGGCGCGAGTGGCTTCATCCATGACGGGCTGGGGCGGCTGGAGGCTGTCCGGTCTCTTCACAGGAATAAAGACGGTGAAGGTGCTGCCCTTGCCCAGCTCGGACTTCACTTCAATGCGCCCACCCAGCACTTCCAGGATGCGGCTGGTGATGTAAAGGCCCAGGCCGGTGCCTTCTTCGATGGAGTCCGTGCTGGTGCTGGCGCGGTAGAAGGGTTCGAAAATGCGCGTGAGCACATCCTGGGGCATGCCCACGCCTGTGTCCACCACGGAGACCTGCCATTCGCGCACATCCCCATCCACCGGCGTCTGGACCTGGCTGATGATGCTGATCAGCCCCGAGTGGGTGTACTTGATGGCATTGGAGACCAGGTTGATCACCACCTGTCGCACCCGGTGGGGATCGCTGACGCAATCATCCGACACGGGATGGCAGAAGGCGGTGTTCAGCGTAAGCCCCTTCTTCTCCGCCTGTGAGGCCAGAAGGTGACGCACATCCCGCAACAGGTCGGCGGGACGGAAGACGCTGTACTGCAGCTCGATGCGCTTGGACTCCACCTTGGCCAGATCCAGGATGTCGTCCACCAGGTGCAACAAGTGCTTGGCGTTTTTTTGGATGCGCTGGGTCCATTCCACGAAATGGCGCGGATCCGGACTGCGCTCCAGCAGATTGGCGTAGCCCATCACGGCGCTGATGGGCGTGCGGATTTCGTGGCTCATGCTGGCCAGGAATTCGCTCTTGGCGCGACTGGCGTGCTCCGCCACCTCCGAGAGAACGCGCAGCTCCTGCTCCGCCTGCTTGCGGCGGAACATCTCCAGCTCCTGCCAACGCACAATCAGGCAGCTTTCCAGACTGATGGAAAAGCGGTGCACCAGATTGCGCAGCAGATTCTTCAAGGGAGGCGAGGCGGGATCCGGGCGGCCTTGCTGGAAAATCTGCAACAGGCCGATGCGTTCCAGATGGAAAGTGGTGAGGGTGCCTTCCCCCGCACCGCCGTCCAGACGCAATTCGGCGCATGCGGGATCCTCGTGCCACAGCTCGAAATCCCCCATGCGACGCAAGCGATCCGGCGCAGGATGGTCAAGGGTTATCTGCTCGGGCATGCCCGGAGCCTGGGGAGTGGCATAGGCCAGGGTAAGGGTGGATTCGGGCTCCTCGGAGCCGGGATCCGTGGTGAGCATGTGGCTGTAAATCCACACACTGGCGCTTCCCAGGCCCATGCGGGCCGTCAGGGCCTGCAGGAATGTGCTACAACTGGTTTCCAGATCCAGCGTGGCGCCCACCGTCAAGGAGAGCTCGTAGAGAGCGGACACCAACACACTGATTTGCAGCTGTTTACTCATTGCGCATACACCCGATCACCACGCTTTTGTTCAGAAATTCAATGTGTCCCCGTTCGCTTGTGGCGATTTCTCCAATGGTCAGCGCCCCCAATTGGCCAACACCCTCTTTGGCGGCGGCGACTCCTCCCACCACTTCCAGCTCGCGATCGAACTGGTCGTTCAAGTAGAAACGGCGCGAGACGCAATGGAAATGCAGACAAATGCCGTTGGCGAACTCCGCCGTTCGGTATGCCTCCTGCGCTGCAATGGACGCTGCGTCGATAAGAGAATCGGCAGATCCACAGAGAATATTTAACACGCTGTTCTCCGGCACCAGACCCACACAATGCAGGCTGCCGTCCGAACCCACCGAAAGGGGGTCTCTCACCACATCCTCGGCGTTGTGGCGCTGCATGGCGAAGGGAAAATTCATGGCCACGCGACCGAAGTCCAAGCGATCCAGCGGTTGAGCCAGATGGGGATCCAGCTCCTCCTTGTAGACTTCATAGGCCGGGCGCCAGTTCAGTTCCACGATCACATTGCCCAGCGTGCGCGTGGCCACCATGGGGCCCAACAGGAAGTCCCAGCCATGGCGCACGCCCAGCGTGCAATCGGACTTCAGGGGCAGGATGAGGGCCGCATCCTGGAACAGACCTTCCCGAGTGAAGAGACAAGGACGGTGGCCCAGGTCGGCGAAGCCTGCGCCTCCTCCCAGCACGCGCACCCACGCGCCGGCCTTCAGGTAGAGTTGCTGCAGGAAGGGGCCAACGCCATCCCACAAACCGTCGGTGAAGATCAGGCAGGTGGTGGGACTTTTGAAGAGCCGGGGCTGCAGGCGCAGCTCCAGGGCTTTGTCCAGCTCAAGGGCGGAGCCGCTGAACAGCATGGGAGGATGCTGGAAGCGCACCTTCATCAGCAACAAGCCCCTGTCCACAAGATGTCCTTCGTGCAAAAGAGCGGGAAAGAGACCACCCACAACGGGAGCGTCGCTGTCCTCCAGCAGGGCCAGCAAGGGAAGCACCTGATCGTCCGGATCCCCGGCGGCCAGTGCCACAAAGCACTCGTCCTGCGCCGGATTCTGATTGCGCATGGCCTGGAGCACCGCCTGTGCGCCGGCTTCCACGGAATGAAACGAGATCATCGCGCCTCCTGACCCCACGCGGCCCGCCGGCCGTTGACTTTCAATCCTGCGCCACTGTTTTCAACACCACCATCAGGGCGGGGTGCTCGCCCCACTCCAGCGGACAGAAGCGCACCTGGCAGGACACATCACTTCCATCCGCCCTGCGCACCAGCAGTTCGGTCTCACGCACCACACCTGTTTTCTCGGCCTCGTGCATCACATCGTGGGGTGAGGTGAAGAGCTGGCTGCAATTCAATTCCATCAACTGGGATTTGGCGAAGCCCAGGGCCTGGCAGGCGCTGCGGTTGGCCTCGATCAGGCTGCGCGCCTCTTCCCCGGGCCTGGCTTCAAAAATGAGCACGGCATCGTCGATGGTCTCGAAGAGCACGCGGTAGCGCTGCTCGCTTTGGGTGGCATGTGTGAGCGCCTGCACCTTTTCCGAGATGTCGCGCTGGATGCCGAAGTGGCCGGTGATGCGGCCCTCTTCATCGTAGAAGCAGATGTAATCGCCTTCCACATACATCACCGACCCATCAAAGCGGCGCTCGTTGGTGTCAATGTGCAGCGTGCCCTTGTCGAAGAATTCGCGCCACACGGCCCGGCCTTGCTCCAGATCGTGCTCGAAGAAATCCTGTGGCGTCTTGCCCAGGAAATCCTCCGCCCTGGCCTTGTACTGGTCCAGCATGGCCTTGTTGATGCGCGTGATGCGCTGGTGGTTGAAGACATAATCCAGCACGGCTTCCTTGTCCACGGTGGGGTTCCACACCACGGGTTCGTCCAGCATCATGAAGAAGAAACCGTCCAGGGACTGGGAGAAGAAGAGATCCAGACGGCGCTCGCTGCGCTTCAACTCCTCTTCCGCCCAGGCGCGGATCAGGTGAGCGCCCAATTGACGCGCCACCGACTCCATGGCCGTGCATTCGTGGGCCTTGAAGCCCTGGTCCGCATGGGAGGACAGGTTGAGACAGGCCACCACGCGCTGGTTGTTGGCAATGGGCAGCAGGGCCGAAGACCTCAGACCTTCAATCTCCACCGTGTCCCGGTTGGTCATCTGCAACATGTCAGCGCTTAGATAGAGCGGCTGGTTGTAGCTCACATACTGGGCCTGGGCCGTGTCCGCCGGGTAATGGCGCACGCGGTCCAGATAGGAGGCGCTTAGGCCCTGGTGGCAAACCAAGTCCAGCCCGTTGCGCTCGTTCACCTGGTAGATGGCGCCGGAATCCATGCCTCCCACCTGAATGGCCACATCCAACGCCAGCTGGAAGGCCTGCTGGATGTCGCGGGTGGAGTTGAGCTGGATGCCCAATTCGTTCTGCAGACGGACGAGCTCTTCCTGGCGCTTGCGATCCGTGACATCCCTGGACATGCCAATGACGCCCACCACCTGGCCGGTCTTGTCATGCACGGGGCTCTTGGTGGTGTGCACCAGACTGCGACGGCCGGAGGGGTACTGGATCCACTCCTCCACGCTGAAGGTCTGGTCGCTGTCCATCACGGCACGGTCCAGGGTTTGATAGGCCGTGCTGGCGGCGTCGGGGAAGAGTTCGTCGTCCCGCTTGCCAATGATGCCGCTCAGGTTGTGCCCCACATAACCGCAGAAAGCGTCGTTGCAGATGCGGTACACACCCTCGCGATCCTTCACGAAGAGCAGGTCCACGGTGCTGTTGATGAGGATCTGCAGCAGATCCAGGCCATTCTCCGACAGACTGTCCAGCCATGTCTGCTGGGCGTCCCGGTAGGCACGATCCTGGTTTCGCTGCGACCAATCCTGCGCCATGGTGCCTCCAGCTTGCGCGTTCTGCTGTTCATCGGAAGGAGCGGGGATTGCCTTGACAAGGGGGAGGTCAATCCCATCCGTTTTCAATGTCGCGATTCGCCTCCGTTGAAAAGTGGACTCCCGGCCTCCCCATGCCTTGCCGGGGCCGGGGGCCGATGTCTACCTTGACGCCCACGGGATGGGACGCCGACCTGGTGGCGGCCGCGGCCTTCAAAGCCGTTGCGGGGCAGTGCACCTGTCCTGGCTGGGTTCGATTCCCAGACCTTCCCGCCAAAAGGGCTCCAGCTGGAGCCCTTTTTTTGTGGGATGCCCAAAGGACGGAATGCCTCCTTTTCCATTGTGAAGGACAATTCAGCGCCGTAGCCTGTGCTGCGCTTCACCACAGCATGCTCAAGCGGACCAAATCATGTGATGTGACGGATGGCGAAGGATCAACGCCATCACGGCGCCGTTGGGTGGCAGGGGCGATGAAGACCGCGAGGCGGCCAGGTTCCACAGACTCTTAAGGAGAGGCTTCCATGCGTCCAAGCATCGTCCTGTTGCTGCCGGCCCTGGCCTGGGCCCAAGCCCTGCCCATGGCCTGGCCCGCTCTTCCCCATGGAGCCTTGCTGGAGCTGCGCCACCCCGCCACATTCACCGGCGCCAGCACGGTGGCCTCGGATGGCGACTGGATCCTGGCCTGGTGCGACATGCGCGACGGCCAGGGCCGCATTTTCCTGAAGAAGCTGGATCCCGACCAACCCGGGGATCCAGGCGCATGGCGGGGCGGCTGCAGTCCACTGGAAGACCCTGGCGCCTTGTGCCTGCCTCCATCGACCATCACACCCTATCTGCCTCTGCTTGCGCCGGATCATGAGGGCGGGGCCTTTGTGTTGTGGCAGGACGCCACCGACGCCTCCCATGGCGACCTACTCCTGCAGCGCGTGACCGACGGGCCGCTGGGCCATGGCCAGGTGGAGTGGACGGAGTCCCTGCGGCTGGCGGAGGACATCACACTGCCCGTGCAGGACTGCCGGGGTCCGGAATCCCGTTGTCGGGATTGGGCGGCTGCCTGGCGGCAGGTGGTGCCGGATGGCCAGGGCGGCGTGTGGGTGTGCTGGCGCGTGGCGGATGGCGCATTGAAAATCCACCATGTGGACGCCCAGGGCGGACTCCTGCCCAGCCTCCCGGAAGGCGGACTGCTCCTGCCCTTGACCAGCTGGTCCTGTCAGTTGACGAGCGATGGCCAGGGCGGTGCGCGCATGTTCTGCCACCAAACAGGTGAAGCGGGCAATGCCCTGGCGGTTTGCGGTCTCAACGCCGATGGGAGCTGGACCTTGCCCGACGAGGTGCGCATGCTCCAACCCAACGATGTGAACGCGTTCTCGGTCGCCACGCTGGATGACGGGCGCATGCTGCTGGCCTGGGTACGACCCGAAGGGCTGAGGGCCCAGCTATTGGATGCGGACCTGCAGGATTTGTGGCCGGCGGAGGGCATCCTGCTGGATGGCCCGGGCGCTCAAAACCCCGCCGCAGCGGCGGGACCGGGCCAGGATCCCGTGCTAGGCGTGGCCTGGCTACAGGGCGGCGCCGCCACCGTGGGACAGCGCCTGGACAGCTCCGGCAACCTGCTGTGGAATCCTCCCGCGTCGCTGGAAACACTTCCTGACAACCAGGCGAGCTGGTTGATTAGCCTGAAGGCCGATGCGGATGGCCTGTTCTACATGCTGCGCGAGACTGACGGCCTGCATGTGCAGCGCCTGGAGGCGGACGGCCATGGCCACTGGCCACTGGGATCCACTCCCGTGGAAGGTTCCGGCAACGCGGGGAACAGTTGGACTCTGGCCAGCGATGGCCAGGGCGGGGCGCGCGTGGGCTGGAGCCATTACGAGGATCTCTATCGCGCACAAAAGGCCAACCACCGGCTCTTCCACCGGCGGGCCGATGGCACGGAACCCATGGACAGCCTGCAGGCTACCTTTCTTTCCGAGACCTGGATCACTGGCGGCGCCACCCATGTGGTGCGCGCAGCAGGAGATCCCCTCTGCGCCTGGGTCACGGGGGACTCGCTTTTCACGCGCAGCCTTCAGGCGGATACGGGCCAGCCCAACTCTTCGGGTGCTCCCCAACCCATCGCCGTGCTGCCATGGCTTGAACTTGCCGCCTCCGTCCCCACGCCCGGAGGTGCCTGGCTGGTGACGCGCAGCCTGCGTCTTCCGGAAAACATGACCACGCTCCACGCCCTGCGGGTGGATCCGCTGGGGCAGGTGCTTGCGGGGCCTGTGGAAGTGGCGCCGGATCTTGTCTCGCCCTCCGAGTATTTCGATCCCGGTCCCGTCTCCCTGGCGACGCATGGGGAGGAGCTTGTGCTGGCGTTCGAGATTGCCACCGGCACGCGCTCCGAAATCCGCCTGCAGAGCCTGGACCCGTTGGGCAATCGTCTGTGGGGGGACTCGGGTCTGTTGGCAACGCCCCCCGGCGAGACCATTGTCCGCCTCCTGGGAGCGGCCGCCCTGGGGGATGGCAGCACGGCTTTCGCGTGGGCCCCGTGGAATTCCACGCAGCTGGATTTCCACCTGCAGGCCATCACGGCGCAGGGCCAGCCCCGCTTCCCCGACAATGGCGGCCGTGGCCTGCGTCTGCTGCTGGACAGTGCGCCCTTTGGCTGGGACGGCCACCTGCAGCCTCTCACAGACGGTTCCCTGCTGTTGTCGTTGACAGACCCGCTGCCCGAGGCCATCACGCGCTGGCGCCTGTGCCGCGTTGACCCAAGCGGCGTGGTGACCTGGCGCCACACCGAGGGCTCTGTCAATCTGATGAGCAACAAAGTGGAGGTGGATGAAGACGGCGGCCTGTGGCTGGGGCGTCAGTGCATGGACCAGAGCCTGCTGCGCGTGCAGGTGGACCATCGCAACAACCTGGGGGATGTGGAGCGCGTGTGGAGCCTGCCGCGAGATCCTGCGGAGAATCTGTGGGACTGGACCTTGTCCCATGCGCAGGGCGACCACGCCCTGACCCTGCTGGATTGGAGCCCGGACTCCCTGGGCATCCAGGTCGAGTCCTGGAGCCTGCCCGAGGGCGACGCCACCCAGCAGTGGACGGCGGATCCGCCCTTCACCGATGGCGCCACCTGGAATGTCAAACTGGCCCCGGCGCCCCAGGGCGATGCCTGGCTCTGGTGGGAGGAGCGGCGCGGCCTGGATCTGGGATACGGGGAGCAATCCCGACTGGCGCGCCTGGACATCCTGGAGGACACGGCGGTGGGAAGTCCCGCCCAGAGGCCCGCCTTTCACCTGGAAGCCGCGGTGCCCAATCCGTTCAACCCACGCACTCGGCTGGCCTTCTCACTGGATCACCCGGGGCCAGTCCGGCTGGATCTTTTCAATGTGACCGGACAGCGCGTGCGCATCCTGCTGCGGGGCGACAAGCCCGCCGGCCGCCACACTCTGACGCTGGAAAGCACAGGAGAAGACGGCCATCCCCTGGCCAGTGGTCTCTATTTCGTGCGACTGGAGACCGCGGATGGCCAGCAAATCCAACGAGTTCTTTTGATGCGCTGAACTCCCCAAGACGCGAAAGGGCTCCCGCGGGAGCCCTTTCACCATCCTGTTCAAACCGTCCTACCGGGTGGAGAACAAACCCAGGGTGCCACCAGCCGGATCACTGACAATGCAGAAGCGGCCCATGTTGGGAATGGGCGTGGGCGGCACACACAGCGTGCCTCCCAGTTCCGCCGCGAGCGCGGCCTTGGCGTCCAGTTCCGTTACGGCCAAGTAGGGCGTCCACATGGCGGGGGCCGGCCCCATCTGCGCGGTAATGGCCATCATGCCGCCAATCTGGCTGGCGCCGGTGCCAATGTGGATGTACTCATCGGGCTTCTCCCGGGGGTCCGGCGTGAAGCTCCAGCCCAGCACCTCGCCATAGAAACGCGCCGCGGCTGCCACATCCCGGCTCATCAGTTCACGCCAGCAGAAGGTGCCCGTGGGATCCTCCGGCTCCTCGCTGGGACGCAGGAAGCGCATGAGGGCCAACACAGCGCCCTCGGGATCCTGGAACACGGCGCAGCGCCCCACTTCGGGAATATCGTGGGGAGCGAACAACAACCGCCCGCCCAGCGCCTCCACACGACCGGCCACCGCATCCACATCCTCCACCTGCACATAACTCAGCCATCCGGTGAAGATCCCCGTCTCCGCCTGGTTGTGGGCCTGGGCGCCCGCCTGGTAGTCTCCGTCCTCTCCAAAGAGCGTGTACACGGTACCGCCGGGCAGGGGCCACTCCTTTGTGCCCCAACCCACCAGCTTCCCATAAAAGGGCACGGCCTTGTCCAGGTCCTTGCTCTGCAGCTCTTCCCAGACGAACGCGCCGTCAGGTACAGTCCTCTTGGCCATGGATCATCCTTTCCACTTGCATGCTGTGTGATGGTAAAGCCTGTGTGTCCTAACTCCGCCGCACCTCGCGCCCCTTCACCACCACAAAGGCGATGAGGGCGCAGGCGAAGAAGAGCAAGAGCATCCACGCAATGGCGCCCAGAGTGCCGATGGCCGTCTGGTAGATCTCCAATGCCAGGCGTTCGCCGTTCAATTCCAGCACTTCGCCCAGCTTCTCCTCCGGCAGGATGTAGCGTTCCAAACTGTGCACCCGCACTCCACCGCTCACTCCCACAACCAGTGTGGCAAAGCTTAGATAGCGGCTCCACGCCTGGGAGATCTCGTCAGCGATGATGCGGTCCAGGATGCGGGTGACGGGGTTGCGGAAGGCGCGCGCCACAGCGAAGGAAACCGCCAGGGCGATGCCCAGGGTAAGACCCAGCAGTGCGAAGAACATGGCTTGCTCCTGTTCAATGAGGGTGGTCGCCGTGTGCGGCGCAAAGATAAAGGCGGGCACCTTGCTCCACCTCATGCAAATGCGCTTTTCCCACTTTCCCCACGGATCCGCGCACACACAGCACCAAGGTGATGGAGACTCCCATGACGATCCCCCGGCACATGGCCCGCCTGTTGCTTTTGCTGGCGCTTGGGGCGCGACAGGCCCTGGGCACAGCTCCCCAACGGCCAGAGTACCCGTGGGAGGGTGCACTTGCCCCGTCCAGGCCCACGCGCGACTTGTCCCATGGGAACACTCGGGAGATGCCCCAGGACTTGGGCCCCTTCTGCTGGCTGCGCGAGTATGAGGCCATTTGCGGCTTCCTGGCGGACTGGCAGGTGCAGAACCCGGCCAGCGCCAATCACGGCGGCATGATTGAAGCGGAAGCCGGCCCACTGGGCAATGTGATCCAGACGGACAACACGCTGGAGGCCATCTGGGTGTGGAGCGCGCGACGCGCCTGGACGGACCGCGCGGACCATGACGCCAACATCCAGGCCGCCTGGATCTACTGCGACCGCTTTCCCGCCTGGGCGGAAGAGGGGTCCGTCGGGGACAACTACTACCGCGCCCACAACTGCGCCTGGGGACTGGCCGCCTGCCAGGCCTATGAGGCGGCCACCGGGGACACCACGCGCCGTGCCTACGCCCGTACTTGCGGAAACTACATCGCCACCCATCCGCTCTCTCTCTCCAACGCCAACAGCCTGAACGCCATGGTGACAGGCTGGTGCGCGGGCAGCCTGCATGACGCCGCCCTGTGGATGAACCGTGTGGACTGGCGTGAGGCCTCCCGGGAGCAGGGATTGGACCTGCTGGATTTCGTGGAGGAAAATCCCGCCCAATGGCTGGCCTGGGATGAATGGGCCATGAGCGGCGGCACCATGTTGTGGGGCCTGTGCCGCAGTGTCTTCACCGATGCGCCGCTTTATGGCGAGCAGTGGTTGCAGGACCATGTCTTCCAGGTGCCCGACTGGTCGGACTGGCACAATGTGGCGGGCTACGATTGGGACGGCAGCTGGAATGTGGCCTACGCCAATGGCCTCTTCGCCGTGGCCGACGCGGTGGGGGATCCGGTCTCGGCGGAACGGGCGCGGATCATGGTGGGTGGTCTGTTGAGCCTGGACACGGACGACGATGGCGGCATCCGCGCCGACAGCCAGGATCCGGACACGGAGGACATGAGCTGGGTCTCCTGCTATCTGGCGCGCTTTGGCTTGGCCCGGCTGGTGGGCACGCCCCCGACCCGCGACGCCATGCCCCTGCGCCTGCACGGCCTGCGTGACGAATCCGTGGTGGTGCAGGGCCAGCCGCTGCAGTTGGCGGTGGTGGTGGCCAATGCCGGTGTGGAGGACCTGGCCAGCGTGACCGTGGAGCTGGAAGTGGACGGCCAGCTCCACGCCCAGGTGAGCGCCTTGTCTTACGGCGCACTGGACACGCTGTGGATGAGCAATTGGACGCCACAGACTGGTGGCCGCCACCGTCTGGTGCTGCGCACCATTTGTGCCCAGGACGAAGTGCCCGTCAACGATCTGCTGGAGGTGGACCTGCTGGCGCTGGCGCCCCCCGTCGCCCAGGCATCGCCCAGGGAGAAGGCGGCACCGTGGGCACGCCTACGGGGAGGCGTGCTGGAGCTGGAATCCCCTTGTGCGGGAAAGGCCGTGGTGGAGGTGGTCAACCTGCTGGGCCAACGGGTGGGAAGCTTCACCCGGGATCTGCCAGCGGGAAGGCTTCAGAGCGTCCCCTTGCGCGACCAATTGCCCGCGCTGGCAACCGGTCGCTACTTGTTGCGCGTGGAGACGGAGGGGCAAGCGATGGTGCTGCCCTTCACCCGCCTGCCTTAAGTCCTGGTGGGAGTCGCTACCCGGCGCAGATGGCCGGCCGCTTCCGCCATGGCCCGCACTTTCGCCTCCGCCACGGAAGAGGCGTTCATGGGCCGCTCGCTGAAGGTGGCGAAGCCGCAGTCCGGATTAAGGAAGAGCTTGTCCGCAGGCATCAGGCGAAGGGCCTCTTCCACCCGCTCCACAATCTCCTCCGGTGACTCCACATGCTCCGTGCGCGGATTCACCACGCCCAGCCCCAGTTCCTTGCCACCAAAGGCCATCAAGTCCCCGGCACGCGGCGTGGCATACTCCAGCACCAGCTGACTGACGCGGATGCGTTCGAACACAGGCGCCAGCGGACGGTAGGATCCCGCCAACAGGGTCTCCTCCCGCGTGCTCCAGTTGCCACGACACACATGCAGGGCGCTGCGCACGGCGCTGAGTTCGTGGATGGTGTCCGTGACCCGGTTGATGAGCGCCACGGCGAACTCCAGCTCCTCCGCGGGATCCTGCCGGGCAGCCAACGCCGCGCACATGAAGGTGCGTGTGCGGCCCTGGGTGAACACCAGCTCGGTCAAGACAGGCTCGTCCAACTGGATGACGCCCACGCCCAGGCGGCAGAGTTCGGCCACTTCCGCCTGCAGCAGAGCCACCACATCCTCCCCCAACTCCTCCTTGCTGGCATAGACGCCCCGGGTGACTTCCGGCACCCACAGCGCCCGCGTGAGGATGTAGGGGCCGGGCAGGGTCACCTTCACGGGATGACTGGTGAGAGTCTTCAGGAAGGCCGTCTCCTCCACCGCCAGGCTCTCCCGACGACGCAGGCGTCCTGTGCAGGTGGGGTTGCGGATGGCCGTGGCCGGCACATCCAGCGTGTCCAGCAGGCGCTCGAAGCCTTCGCGATCCTCCACATGATCCAGCATCTCCGCCAGACTCATGAGGCGCACACCGTCCAGCTTGTCGGCCACGAAACTGTAAAAGTTGTCGCGGCCCAATTCGCCGTCCGTGGGCAGATCCACGCCGGCCTCCTCCTGGGCCTCCACGCAGCGGCGGATCTCCTCACGGGCTAGGGCGCGAAAGTTCGTGGCGTCCATTGCCCCCTGGCGCAGCCGGCGCTGGGCATGAAGCAAGTCCCGGCTGCGTGGCCAGCTGCCCACGGTGGTGACGGGGAAGAGCGGCAGGGCTGTGTCCATTTCAGCTCCACTCGCCGGCATCGCGGCGGCTGAAAAACGCCGTGGTCTCCACCGCCCTTAGCAAGGGACCGAAGCCGCTGGTGCGACCAGGACGCCACTCCTTCAAGCCCTCCATGTCCATCATTTCGCGGTGGGCGGGATCCTGGTAATCCATGCGGTAAAGCACCTCCAGCCAGGCCTTCTCCTTCCCGGCGGAGAAGCCCTCCAGCACCGTGAACACGCAGTGGTCGAAACGCGGCGTGGTGTGAAGCACGCGATAGGTCGAGGCATCCAGGCTGCCATCGGCCGTCCAGGCCTGCCAGTTCAGATCCAGCACGGCGGCGGCGTCCACATCCCCGCTGGCCAGGGCCTGCACGGCATCGCGCTCGCCGCCCACATGGTCGCCATGCTTGCCCACCAGCACATCAAAGCGCGTGGCGTGGAAATCCCGGCCTTCGCGCAGACCGGCCCCGGCCAAATCTTCAAGGGGAATCAGCGTGGCCTGGGGGCTGTCCCAGGCGCCCAGACCCACCCGGCGTCCGCGCAGATCGCCCAGGCTGTGGATGCCGGAGGCGGCCTTCACCACCAGATGGCTGGTGCGATCCTGGTCCGTGTCGCGCATGGCGATGGCCCGGCAGGCGCCCTGGCTGCGCCGCACCGTGTCCACCCAGGCCAAGGGCGAGTTCCACGCGATGTCGAAGTGGCCCTTCAGCTGGCTCTCCACCTGGAGCTCGTAGTTGTTGTAGAACACCGTGTCCATGGGACATCCGTTGCGCTGGAAGAAGTCCGCGATGATCTCCCAGATGAGGACCACCTTGGGATCGTAGACCACCGCGCCCACCAGAATTGGCTTTCCCATCACCCCTCCCTTCGTTCTCGTTTCCCACTTCGTTCTCGATCTCGAGCCCCAGGAACACGCGGCCCGGCACTTTCCCCACGGCGGACCCATTGGGCCCGCCATGGGGAAAGGACAGCTTATCCGAAGACCGGCAGGCCCACCAGGGCGCGACCCACGAACTCGCGGATGACATCGCTGGTGGGAGCCATCACGCTCATGGCGCGGCAGTCCCGGAAGCAGCGCTCCACCTCCAGGTGGCGGCTGAAGGCGGCACCGCCACACGCCAGCATGGCCAGCTCCGTGGTTTCGCGCGCGGCATCCGCCGCCGAGGCCTTGGTTTCCAACACCAGCAGGGTGGTGGCATCCGTGGGAGCCTCCACGCTGTCCAGCGTGGCGCTGATGTGGGCGCGGGCGCGGTCTGTGTTGATGCGCATCTGGGCCAGACGCGCGCGCAGCACGGGCAAGTCGCTCAAGGCCGCATCCAGATGGTGCAGACGACTGGCGCCCAGGTGGGCGGTGGTCAGGCGGATGGATTCCTCCGCCTGGCTGGTGGCAATGGCCGCGCAGCCCAGCTGGAAAATGGGCAGCACCACGCCCAGCATGATGTCCAGCGCTCCGCCCGCGGGGCCCATGCGGCGATCCACTGGAATCCGGCAGGAGTCCAGCACCATGGGATTGCTGGCGTTGCCGCGCAGGCCCACACCGTCCCAGCGGCCACTCACCGACCAGCCGGCATCCCCGGCACGCACCAGGTAGAGGTCAATGCCCGTGCCCGTGGCGCTCACACTGGTGGCCACATAACCATCCGCATGGTTCGCCGTGGTCACCCAGCTCTTGTGGGCGTCCAGCACCACATGACCCTCTTCCTGCCGGGCTTTGCCCACCGGCGCCCAGAAGTGGCTGCGGCTGCCTTTCTCGCTCCAGGCGAGGGTGCTCAGATGTCGGCCGGACGCCACCTCGCCCAACAGGACGGCGAAGGGACCGGCGGGATTGGCGGCGGCGTCCGCCACATAGCAGGAGCTGCCGCACAGATGCATGAGGAAGATCATTGCCGTGCTGCCGCAGCGCTGGCCAATCTGCTCCAGCACCGCCATGGACGCTCGCAGGCGCAGGCCCATGCCCCCATGTTCCACAGGAATCATCAGTCCCATGAAGCCCCCGTCGGCCAGAGCCTTCAGGGATTCGGCGGGAAAGCAGCCCTCGCGATCCACGCGGTTGGCGTGGGGGGCGATGTGCGCATCCGCCAGGGCGGCCGCACGGGCCACCACCGTCTGTTCTTCCGCTGTCAGGCGATACATGGCGAGTCCTTTCACTTAAAGAATGCTGAAGTCGAGATAAATGGGGCAGGCGCGGGCCAGCGTGGCCAGCACGGGGGATGTCTCCCGCGCTTCCTGCCAGACGCGCCCCGCCTCCTCCTCCCCTGTGGGATCCAGACAGGCGCTGAGCCAGCAGCGGCCACGAATCTCCCGCAGCGCAGGGGTGCCCGTGGCTCCGCGCACGGCCATGGCGGCCATGGGATCCTCCAGTGTGGCGTGGAGCTTCACTTCAAAGGAGTCCACAGCAAGACCTGCCCGACGCAGACCAGTCTGCATGCGCAGAGCCAGATCGCCACCAAGGGCGGCGAGCAGGAAGTCCAGGGAAGAGGGGTGGGAATCCCTTAGCCCAAGGCCCAGGGAGGAGTCGCTTAGAAGGTCATGACCGCGGGCGGACACTCGC
>CAIWAD010000154.1 GCA_903910645.1 uncultured bacterium
GATCCAGTCCGGCGGCAAGTCGGGCATGCACACCCTGGACGGGGACTTGCTGCGCCTGGTGCGCGAAGGCAAGGTGGATCGCCAGGAGGCCATCCAGATCGCGGAAAACCCCAAGGTCTTCGATTTGGAGCTGGGCGACCATTACGTGTGATGATGCGGGCCGCCGGCGTGCGGTTCCGTGGGAAAGGAGAGGCACATGCTGCTGACAGGGAAGAGATTTCCCGCCGTCTGCGGGCTGCGTGGTGAACGCGGCATCGCCTTCTATCCCCAGCTCATCATTGCCGTGCTCATGCTGGCCATTAGCTCCACGGCCCTGGTGAAGAACATCTACCAGGCCCGTGACACCACCATGAAGGAATATCGCCGTCTGCGCGCCCTGGAGGAGCTCCAGAACGAGATGGAGTTCTGGAAGGCGGCGGTTTTCATTTATGGTGTGAACGCCCCGCGTCCCAACGACCGCCACCTGGTGCCCATCGACACTGGCAAGCGGCGCACGCGGGACTATGTCATGGCGGAGTTCAACCCCGCCCCGGAAGTGCGGCTTGTGCGCCAGGACGGCACCGACGCCTACGAGATCACCGTATCCATCATGTGGCCTGAAGGGGGCGTCATGCGGCGCGAAACCCTGCGCACGGCCATCAACCAAGTCCGGTAGAAAGGAGGCTCCGCATGTTCATGCCCACCTCCCGCCGGGATGGCCAGGCCGGCATCATGCTCATGGAGCTGATGGTGAGCGTGGCCATCATGGGCGTTCTGGTGCTGGGCCTGACCACCGTGTTGGTGGAGCAGGCCCGCCAGGTGTCCAACGACAAGCTCCTCAACGACATGTACACCTACGCCGAAATGGTGATGGATGAGGCGGCGGATTCCTTTGGCGCCGCTTATGAAGTGGACCGCAACGCCATTTCCGGCGCCACGGTGCGTCAGGATCTGGAGTTCAACCTGCTGGGCACCACCAACATGGGCCGCAAGCTGGAATCCCGCTTCACCCTGGAAGGCGAGCGCAAAGTGGTGGTGCGCCACAACGGCCAGCGGCCCTCCTGGGTGGAGGGCTTTCCGCCTCCCCAGCTGGATCCTGACCGCCACATGAATCTGCGCCACCGGATTCGCATCAAGGAATTCAGCGTGACCAGCTACCAGGACCGCCTCTTCGTCAACCCGCGCATCTCCAGCATCCTGTCGGAGATCACGCTGGTGCTGGAGCTGGAGGACACGGAGCACGACTACAAGATCCAGCGGGAGTTCCGGCGCATTGTGAGTACGCCCAACAAGCACATCACGGAAATGCGCAGCACCCAGACAGGACAGGACGTATGAGCGCGGTACGCTTTCCCTTCATGCCGGAACGCCCGGGACTGCGCTGGCTGCATCGTGGCGAAAGCGGCGTGGCCGTGCTCCTGCTCACGGTCATCCTGAGCGGCGTGGCCATGAGTCTGGCCATGTCCCATTTCGCCCAGAATCGCAGCCACCGTTTCGAACTCATGCGCCAGCGGGCCAAGATCTTCGCCCGCTACTGCAGCGAGTACGCCGTGGCGCGCTACGGCATCCCCTACTTCATGACCAATCCTGAACTGGCGGACGGTGGCGACACTGAGAACAACTGGCTGGAGCCCACCAGTCTGAACGAGATCATGAGCAACACGTTCATGCTGGAGGATTCGGGCTACGAATTCGAGTTCGGCTACGACAGCCTGAAGATGGACAAGTACTTCGACGTCTCCAGCAGCCGGCCCTACTACTTCGTCAGCGCCCAGGGCGTGGTCACCTGGCGGCACCCCGACGGCTCCACGGAAGAGGCCCGCCACCGCACGGCCACGGCGCTGAGCTTCTCCGACTTCTCCCGTTTCATGTACTTCTCCAACGGCGAAGTGAGCCCTGAGGGCACCCAGGTTACCTTTGGCAACGGTGAGCGCATCTATGGCCGCGTGCACATCAACGGCCAGGCCGTCATGTCCACCGCGGGCAACCCCATCTTCTACGGCCTCTTCTCCCAGACGGAACCCAGCGTGGGCAACCTGGACGAGTGGGAATACCCCAATGTCTTCCAGGGTGGCTGGATGATCCCCTACGCGGCCATCGAATGGCCGCCGGATCGCGCCATCGACCAAATCAAGGAACAGCGTCTGCCGGACCACACCTACGAGAAGGACATTACCCTCCTCGACGGCAGCACCCATCCTTTGACCACATACCTGAAGTTCGAGCGCAGCCGCTACAAGGTGGCCCAGTATATCGCGGACAGTCTGGGACCCGGCGGCGACACCCTTTTCATCACCAATGGCGGGCCGGAATGGGCCACCAAGCTCCTGCCCAGCGCCCAGGGCCACGAGTTGATTTATGTGAAGGGAGTCACGCGGCTGGAAGGCATTGTGCGAGGCAAGATCACCGTGCTCTCCAGCGACAGCATGTTCATCATGGACAACATCATCACCGAGGACACCATCATGGGCCCCTGCGCCGGCGATCCGCCCCAGCAGGACATTCCCTTCGGCATGGTGCCCATCGGATCGCCCAACCGCATTGGCCTGGCCTGCGAGAAGGACATCATCGTGGCCGCCACGCTGGAGAACGGCTTCGCCAACGGCATGCAAAGTCCGGCCCTTGAGTGCGGCCAGATCTTCGATCAGGCCATCGATTCCAATGTGGGCAATGTGTGCCAGCAGGGCCGCCGGGACATCATCATCACCGCCGCCATCTTCGCCGTGGGTTGCAGTTTCGAGGCGGAGTTCTGGAAAACCACGGCCTGGGGTTGCACCGTGCCCTTGCCTTCGGCTCAGGAGGAGTACTGCGAAGGCCTGTCCTTCCAACAGGTCACCGTGTGGGACAACATCACCGGAGGCGTGCGGCCGGACTGCATCGGCGCCGCCGACCTGAACGACCGCCGGGGCACCATCCACATTTGCGGCAGCATTGTGCAGACCCACCGCGGATTCATCATCCGCAACCCCATTGGCCCCTGGGGCAACGCGTGGATCGGCTATCAGCAGAAGAACTATCGCTACGACGACAATTTCCTCTCCGGCGGTCCGCCGGTGTGGTTCAAAGTGACTTACGCCGACGGCAGCCAGGATGTGGTGACGGAGATGGTGGTTCCCGACTATGATCGCTGGCGGAAAGCACGCCAGGAACAGTTGACGAACTGACAGGACCGACCGAAAACAAGGACGTGCGCATGTTCTTTGGAGGACAATCCAACCAGACGCTGGGACTCGACATTGGCACGCACTCTGTGAAGGCCGTGCTGTGCGAGTTCCACCACAAGGCGCCCCGCGTGGTGAAAGCCGGCGTGCGGGAGATCCGAGGGGAAGGGCCCTATGAGCCCAAGAAGCTGCGCAAGGCAGAGACCCTGCTCGCCGTGCGGGAATTGATGGGCGAATTGCGCATCAATCCCGGCAAGGTGAAGAGTCTGGTCTCTTCGCTGGGTGGCCCCGCCACCAGCATGAAGGAGATTGTCTCCGTGCGCATGTCCGACGAGGAGCTGGCGAGCAGCCTCATCTTCGAGGCGCGCAAGCACCTTCCCCTGGACGACTCGGACACCATCATCGACCACCAGACCCTGGGGGAGGATCCCGAGGATCCCCAGAAGTCGCGCATCCTGCTGGTGGCCACCACCCGCAAGATGTACGGGTGGCACGAGACCATCCTGAAGGAGTCCGGCTTCAAGCCCGGCGTGGTGGATCTGGAGCCCCTGGCGGTGTTGAACAGCTATATGCAGAACGCTGAGCTGCCGGACGAGGGTTTGGTGCTGGTGCTGAACATGGGCGCCCGTGGCACCCAGTTCATCGTCACCGGGCACAAGGCCAAGCTCTTCTACCGGGAGATCCCACTGGGTGGCTTCCACTTCAGCGATGATCTGGCCCGCCAGCAGAGCCTGCCCATCGAGGAGGCGGAGGATCGCAAGCGCCAAAACGGCGTGAACGCTTTCCATGGCGGCGGCGGCGAGGCTTCGGCCCTGGCCCTGCAGCAGCGTACCGTGCTGGAGGACTTCCTTGACGAATTGCGCCGCACCCTGCGTTTCTACGCCAAGGAGAGCGGCAAGAGCGATTTCGTGAGGGTCTTGCTCACTGGCGGCGGCGCGGCCATGCCTGGCCTGCCCCAACTGCTGGCGGACAAGTTCTCCGTGCCGGTGGAGACCTGGGATCCCCTGGCCGGCCTGGACGGCGCCGCGGGCCTCGGATTGCACGGACCCCAATTCGCCCAGTGCGTGGGCCTGGCCATGAGGAGGGACTGATGCAGCACGTGTATCGCATCAATCTCAACAAGGGTGAAGACAAGGCGGCGCGCATTGCGCAGC
>CAIWAD010000155.1 GCA_903910645.1 uncultured bacterium
AGATGGGTGGCCAGCCAGGGCGTGTCCACCTCCACCACGGCGGCCAGGGCTGGCAGGGCGGCGGACAGGCAGAGCACAACAACGAGGGGGACGATGGATCTCGCCAGGGTGCGCATGATGCTTCTCCATTGTCGGGGGGAACGAAGGGTCTACTGCATGGACCTGCCATCGAGATAATACAGGTGACCGCTGGAATCAATGGAAAATGCGCTTTGTGGAATAATTTCCCAGGGAAGCGTCAGGCAGGACGAACAGATTATGGCGAGAAAAGTCCATGAAACAGGAAGGCGGTCAGGGACCGCCTTCCTTGATCAATGGCAGCGCAGCCCGAAGGGCTTGCCACAAACCTGTTTAGAACTGGTTGAAGGTCTTCTCGATGATGGCCAGTGCCTCGTCCATCTGCTCGTCCGTGATCACCAGAGGTGGCGCGAAGCGGATGATATGGTCGTGGGTGGGCTTGGCCAGCAGGCCATTTTCCTTCAGGGCCACGCACACATCCCAGGCCGTCTTGCCCTCCCTGGGGGTTACCACCACTGCATTGAGCAGGCCCTTGCCGCGCACCAGGCCGATCATGGGATGCTGCAGCGCGCTCAGGTGCTCGCGGAAACGGCGACCCTGGCGCTCGGCGTTCTCCGCCAGCTTTTCATCCGTCACCACTTGCAGGGCCGCCATGGCCACCTTGCAGGCCAGGGGATTGCCGCCGAAGGTGCTGCCGTGCTCACCGGGCTTGATGACCAGCATGATCTCCGCATCCGCCAGCACGGCAGAGACGGGCAGCAGGCCGCCGGAGAGGGCCTTGCCCAGGATGAGAATGTCCGGACGCACGCCTTCGTGGTCACAGCAGAGCAGGCGTCCCGTGCGCGCGATTCCTGTTTGCACTTCATCGGCAATGAAGAGCACGCTGTGCCGCGTGCAGATCTCCCGCACACCTTTCAGGTAGCCCTCGTCGGGCACGAATACGCCCGCCTCGCCCTGGATGGGCTCCACCAGGAATGCACAAACCTCGGGATCGGCTGCGGCGGCTTCCAGGGCGGCCAGATCGTTGTAGGGAATCTTCACGAAGCCCGGCAGGAAGGGGCCGAAGCCGTTGGTGCAATCCGGATCCGTGCTGGCGCTAATGATGCCCATGGTGCGCCCGTGGAAGTTGCCTTCGCACACGATGATCTTGGCGCGGTTCTCGGCGATGCCCTTCTTCACATAGCCCCATTTGCGCGCCAGCTTGCAGGCGGTCTCATCCCCCTCCACGCCCGTGTTCATGGGAAGCACCATGCCGTAGCCGAAGTAGTCGGTGACGAAACGCTCGTAAGCTCCCAGCACATTGTTGAAGAAGGCACGGCTGGTCAGGGTCAGCACCTGGGCCTGATCCACCAGCGCCTTCACGATGCGCGGATGGCAGTGACCCTGGTTCACGGCGCTGTAGGCGGACAGGAAATCCAGGTAGCGGCGGCCTTCCGGATCCCACAGGTGAACGCCTTCGCCCTTGGCCAGCACCACCGGCAAGGGATGGTAATTGTGGGCGCCGTGGCGCTCTTCCAGCTCCATGGCCTCGTGGGAAGGGATGTGACCGTGGACCAAAGTGCTCATATGTGGAATCCTCCAGCTTGAATGATGAAAGCGCTCCCAAGGTGGAGAACCTCCGTCGGGGGGCCAAGTCCATGCCGGGCGGCTTGGAAAGCCACGCCCTCACCTCTACTTTGGCCGGTTGCATTGGTGACAGCCTTTCGACCCGCGAGTCCCACACACGGGCCGAACCCAAGAGCGAGAGAGTCATGCTTGGATTCCTGAAGACCATCTTCGGCGGAAAGACCGACCGCCGCGCCGCCACCCTGGCCAAGTTCCAGCCCGATGTGGAGCGCATCAATGCCCACTTCGCCACGCTGGCGGAGCTGGACGACGAGGCGCTGAAGGCGAAAACCGGCGAGTTCCAGGCGCGGCTGGCGGGGGGCGCCACCACGGAGGAGATCCTCCATGAAGCCTATGCCGTGGTGAAAGAGACCTGCCGTCGCCTGTCGGGGACGGAGTACACGGTGATGGGCCGTCCCATGGTGTGGGACATGGTGCCATACGACGTGCAGCTCATCGGGGCCCTGGCCCTGCACAGGGGAGGCATCGCCGAGATGGCCACGGGTGAGGGCAAAACCCTTGTGGCCACCATGCCCCTTTACTTGAACGCTCTTACCGGGCGTGGCGCGCATTTGGTCACGGTGAACGACTACCTGGCCCAGCGCGATGCGGAGTGGATGGGACTGGTGTACCAGTGGCTGGGCCTCAGCGTTGGCATCATCTTGAACGGACAGGACGCTGAGACGCGCAAGGCCATGTACCAGTGCGACATCTCCTACGGCACCAACAACGAAATGGGTTTTGATTACCTGCGCGACAACATGGTCCTGCATCTGGAGGACCGCGTGCAGCGGGACTACCACTTCGCCATTGTGGACGAGGTGGACAGCGTGCTCATTGACGAGGCGCGCACGCCGCTCATCATTGCCGGCGCGGTGGAGAAAAGCACGCACAAGTTCCACGAGATGAAGGATCCTGTGCGGCGTCTGGTTGACGAGCAGGTGAAGCAGACGCGGGAGCTTGTGCAGCAGGCCGAGGCGCTGTGGAAGAAGGGCGATGATGAGAACGCCCGCTACGAGGCCGCCACCCACTTGCTGCTGGCCCAACGCAGCGCGCCCAAGCTCCACGAGTTCATGGAAATCGTGAAGGAAGAGGGCGTGAAGCGCAAGATCACCCAGGTGGAGAACGACTACCTGCGGGAGAAGCGCCTGCACGAGCTGGACAACGAGCTGCTCTTCAGCATCGACGAGCGCGCCCACAGCATCGACCTGCAGGAGAAGGGCCGGCACAAGCTGGCCATGTTCACCTCCCAGGGCGAGGAGATGTTCGTTATCCCCGACATCTCGCTGGAACTGGTGAAGATCGACGAGGACCACACGCTGGACGAGGAGGGCCGCCTGCGCGCGGTGGACGAATTGAACCGCGTCTACAGCGAGCGCAGCGAGCGCATCCACAACATCAGCCAGCTCTTGCGCGCCTTCACGCTCTACGAGAAGGATGTGGAGTATGTGGTGCAGGATGGCAAGGTCCAGATCGTGGACGAGTTCACCGGCCGCATCATGCACGGACGCCGCTTCAGCGACGGCCTGCACCAGGCGCTGGAGGCCAAGGAAGGCGTCAACATCGAGCGCGAGACGCAGACCGTGGCCAGCATCACGCTGCAAAATTTCTTCCGCATGTATGAGAAGCTGGCGGGCATGACGGGCACGGCGGCCACCGAGGCCAACGAGTTCTGGGACATCTACAAGCTGGATGTGGTGGAGATTCCCACCAACCGTCCGGTGACACGCCAGGATCGCGACGACCTCATCTATCGCAGCAAGCGCGAGAAGTATGTGGCCATTGTGGAGCGCATCCGCGAGCTGAATGCCGCGGGGCGTCCTGTGCTGGTGGGCACCGCCACGGTGGAGGCCTCGGAAATCCTGAGCGACATGCTGCGCAAGGCGGGCGTGACACACAATGTGCTCAACGCCAAGCAGCACCGGCACGAGGCCGAGATCATCATCAACGCCGGCCAGGCCGGCGCCGTCACCATTGCCACCAACATGGCCGGCCGCGGCACGGACATCAAGCTGGGGCCCGGCGTGGTGACCACGAACGACAAGGGCGAGAAGGAAGGCGGCCTCTTCATCCTGGGCACGGAGCGCCACGAGAGCCGCCGCATCGATCTGCAGCTGCGTGGCCGCAGCGGCCGCCAGGGCGACCCGGGCGACAGCGTCTTCTACCTGAGCCTGGAAGACGAC
>CAIWAD010000156.1 GCA_903910645.1 uncultured bacterium
CCGGCGGTGGGCGGCATTGTGGTGGCGGTGGAGGTGGGGCGGCTGCTGGGCGTGCCGGCGCGCTTCGCGGAGCGGCAGGATGGCCGCATGTGTCTGCGTCGTGGCTTTGAGCTTGTGCCTGGCGAGCGCGTGCTGGTGGTGGAGGATGTGGTCACCACCGGCGGCAGCGTGCAGGAGGTCATCGATCTGGTGGCGGCGGCGGGCGCGGAGCCCATTGGCGTGGGTGTCATCGTGGACCGCAGCTCCGGCGGGGCTTGTTTCAATCATGGGACGCGAGCATTAGATTTGGTCGCTTGTCACACCCAGGATGTTGTTTCATACACCGCAGATGCATGCCCCTTGTGTGAAGGGGGCAGCCGTCCGGTCAAACCGGGCAGCCGGGGCTTGGCGTGAGCCTGAAAGCCTGTGTGCTGGCCTCTGGTTCCTCCGGCAACGCCCTTCTGGTGAAAGGACCGGAGGGTGCCGTGCTCCTTGATGCCGGCCTGACGCTAAAGGATCTGGGCCGCCGCTTGAATGCGGTGGGCTGCGATCCAGACGAATTGCGCGGTGTGCTGGTAACCCACGGCCACGGCGACCATGTGTCCGGCGCGGGGCACTTGGCGCGGCGTTTGGACATTCCGGTGTGGCTAAGTCGCGGCACGGCGGAGGAAAGCGCCCAGCGCTGGCGTGGATCAGAGGATCTGCGTGTGGTGAAGGCGGGCGAGTGCTTCACCGTTGCTGGCATTGACATGGACTGCTGGGCCTGTTCCCACGACACGCGGGAGCCCTTGCAGTTTGGATTTCGTGTGGGGGAGGCCTCGGCCGCCCTGTGCACGGATATGGGAGAGGCGGATCCCGTGGTGCGGCAGGCCCTGCGCCATCGTACCCTGCTCTTTGTGGAGTCCAATCACGATCCTGAAATCCTGCGCCGGGGAGCCTACCCTCCCCATTTGAAGCGGCGCATCCTGGGATCGCAGGGCCATTTGTCCAATGCCCAGTGCGCCACCCTCTTGCAGGATGTGGCGGGGCCGCGCCTGCAGGGCGTGGTGCTTTCGCACTTAAGCCGGGAGAACAACCGGCCGGAGTTGGCGCTGGATGTGGCAAGCCAGGCCCTGGCAGAAAGTGGATTCGGGCATGTGAAGGTGTGGGTGGGAGATCCTCTCACACCCGGCCCCTGGCTTGATGTTTTTTCCGGTCACACTTGTTAGGTTGTGGCCGCCTTTCTTGACCTGGACATGATGGGAAGGCTGTTCAAACAAAAAGGAGAACTTCCAATGCGGAAGATGGTGAGCGCTCTGATGGTTGTGGTGGCCCTTGTGGCCATGAGCTGTGGTTCCGGTGCCGAGGATGCCGCCAAGAAGGCTGCTGACAGCCTGCGCGTGGCCGATTCCCTGGCCGCCGTGGCCGCTGCCGAGGCTGCTGCCGCCGCCGCCGTGGACACCACGGTTGTCGACAGCACGGCTGCTGCCGCCACGACCACCGAGACCCACTAAGGGCTTCGGAACGCGCCCCCGGGCGCGTTGGTCCCGACATCAAACGGCGGCTGGCGCAAGTCGGCCGCCGTTGTCATGTCCA
>CAIWAD010000157.1 GCA_903910645.1 uncultured bacterium
GGAGCGTGGCTATGGCGTTACCCTGGGAAATTCCCTGCGCCGCATGCTGCTCAGCTCCGTGCAGGGCGCGGCCATTACCCATGTGCGCATTGACGGCGTGCTGCAGGAGTTTTCCACCGTCCCCGGTGTCACGGAGGATGTAACGGACATCATCCTGAACCTCAAGCAGGTTCAGGTGAAGCTTCTGTCCAAGCGTCCGGAGCGCCTTACCCTTCATCTGAAGGGGCCGGCCACCATCACCGCTGGTGACCTGCAGAAGGCCAGCGCGGAAGTGGAGGTCATGAATCCCGACCTGCACATTGCCACGCTGAACACGGCCACGGACCTGCTCATTGAACTGGAAGTGAGCAAGGGCTATGGCTACCGTCCCAGCGAAGAGCACGATGTGGAAGACCAGCCCATCGGCACCATTCCGGTGGACGCCCTCTTCTCGCCGGTGACCAATGTGACCTACCGCGTTGAGAACACGCGCGTGGGCCACAAGACGGACTACGAAAAGCTGATCCTGGAGATCACCACCAACGGCACCGTCACTCCCGACGACGCCCTGGCCGTGGCCGGCCGCACGCTCATGGAGCATGTGCGCCTCTTCACCGAGTTCGACATGAACCCGGCGGAAAGCCCGGAGGAGGAGATCGATGTGGAGGTGCTGAACATTCGCAAGCTCCTGCTGAAGAATGTGGAAGACCTTGAACTGACGGTGCGTGCGTCCAATTGTCTGAAAGAGGCGCGCATCAAGACCATTGGCGAGTTGGTGGGCAAGTCGGAAGCCGAGATGCTGAAGTACAAGAACTTCGGCCGCAAGTCCCTGAACGAACTGATTGTCGTGCTGAAGCAGGAGAATCTGGAGTTCGGCATGGATGTGGCGCGCTATCTTGGCGACATGGAAAAGAACGATTAAGACGGGATAGAACCATGAGGCACAGAAAATCCCAGGTGAAGCTGAACCGCAGCGCTTCCCATCGCCGCGCCCTGCTGGCGAACCTGGCCTGCGGTCTGATTGAGCACAAGCGCATCACCACCACCATTGGCAAAGCCACGGCGGCCCGTAGCTATACGGAGCGCATGGTGACCTTCGCCAAGAAGGGCACGCTGGCGGCGCGTCGTCATGTGTTGGCCCACCTGATGCACAAGGATGTGGTGAAGCATCTTTTCGACGAAATTGGACCGCGTTTCGCCGACCGTCCGGGCGGCTACACGCGTATCATCAAGCTGGGCACCCGTCCCGGTGACCAGGCGGAAATGGCCATCCTCGAGTTCGTGGGCTACGAGGAACAGCTGGACAAGTAGCCAGCGCTGCACGCCCCCCATGTGGCCCACCCGTCTTTTGACGGGTGGGCTTTTGTCGTTCACATCACGCATCGCGTCCGGAAACGGTCGTTCGGGGCAAGGAACAGGATCAGCAAAGGAAGGCTTCCATGTCGCAGCCCAGTTGGGATGATCGCTACAACACCACGGACTTTGTCTATGGCACGGAGCCGAATGTCTGGCTAAGTCAGCAGCAGGAACTTCTGCCCCACACAGGCCGGGCTTTGGCAGTGGCGGATGGCGAGGGCCGGAACGGCGTGTGGCTGGCCCAGCGGGGTCTGGATGTGCTGGCGGTGGACGGCAGCGCGGTGGGTCTGGCCAAGGCCCGTCGATTGGCGGAGGAGCGACAGTGCGCCCAGCGTTACAGCTGCGTGCAGGCGGATCTTCTTTCCTGGGAACCCGAATCTTCCGCCTTTGATCTTGTTGTGCAGTGCTTTCTACACTTGCCGGAAGCCCCGCGCATGGCGGTGCACGCAAGCCTTGTGAAGGCCCTTGCCCCAGGCGGCCTTCTGGTGCTGGAATGCTTCACACCCCGCCAGTTGGCCTTCGGCACGGGCGGCCCCAAGGATGCGGCCATGCTTTACGAACCGGAGGACCTGCGCCGGGATTTCGCCGGCTTGGACATCCTTCACCTTGCGGAATGCCAAGTGGAGCTGAGCGAGGGACCGCTGCATCGGGGCACCAGCGCTGTGGTGCGCATGGTGGCGCGCGCTCCCA
>CAIWAD010000158.1 GCA_903910645.1 uncultured bacterium
GCGGCGCTGGTGGGCGTCCGCTTCGGACAAACGCTCCAGGCTGTCCAGTTCAAAAACCGTGCGCTCGCCGTGTCCGGGATCCTCCTGCAGCAAGTCGGAGAGATCCTGCTCCACCGTGTCCAGACCTTCATCCGGCATTACGCGCTCGCGGCCAATGGCGCAGAGTTCCTTCACCCATGCGTCCCAGTCCATCGAGCGGCGTCCGGGCAGCGGAGCTTCCTGCGGCATGACTTCCCCATGCACGCGGCGCAATTCCGGCAACAGCAGGGCCGTCAACTGTCCCAAACGCTGGCTGGAAGACGCGGCGGCACACAAGGAGTCCGCCCACAGATCCAGCGGGCGCCCATTCTTCAATACTTCGTCCACGCGCGCCAGGCGAAGGCTGTCCCTCTCCTGGGGAAGCAAGGGAAAGGCCAGGTCCACTGGCCGCAGGCCGGCTCCAGCCAATGCCTCCTGTGAAGCACTGGTGGGCGCTTGGGCGAAAAGCGGAAGCCAGGCGAAAAGAAGCAGAAGCGCAGCAGCCACGAATTCCGTGGGCCAGCCCATCGGGAGACGGGACCTGCCAACTTGAAGTCCATCACCTCCCTGTGGAAACGGCCCTTCCGGTAGAGCCGCCGCAGGTAAGGGAATCCCCCCGCCGAATGCACAAGACCCCCAGGTCCGGCCCTGGCGACGTGTAGCGCTCTGCGACCAAGTTTCACTGAATCCTATGCGCATGGCCCCTCCCGCAATTGCAGGAGATAGTGGGCGGCGGCTTCATACCCCCACAGACCCATGCCGCACACCACGGCCCGGGCGCCCCGCGCGCTGAGCAGGGTGCGCCGGAAATCCTCGCGGGCCAGCACCTGGCTAATGTGCACCTCCACCACCGGCGTCTTGAGAACCAGCAGGGCGTCCAGCAACACCACGCTGGTGTGCGAAAGGCCGCCGGGATTGATGATCACGCCATCCACGCGGTCATCCACGCTGTGGAGGCGTTCAATCAGCTCACCTTCATGGTTGCTGTGGAAGAAACTCCATCGCACGGCGGGAAAGCGCGCTGTCAACTGATCTTGAAGTTCCTGAAGCCCTTGGCTTCCATAGATTTCCACTTGCCGCGAGCCCAATCTGTCCAGGTTGGGTCCATTGATCAGCTCCAGCTTCATGACAGCCTTTCCTTCCAGGCTTGCAGCCCTTTGAGCACCTGGGCGGCTTCAATCTCACGCACCACACAGTCCCCCACCCGTCGAGGCAGCACCATGCGCAAGCGGCCATGGCGCACCTTTTTGTCCTGGGCCATGGCCTCCACCAGCTCCTGGGAGGGCAGGGCCGCCAGATCCGGCCTGGGCAGCAGTTTCACGCCCTTGAGCAGGCCAATCAGGCGTTTCTCCATTTCCGTGGCATCCCCGGGCTCGGCCTCCCCAACCTGCCGCGCCACGAGCAGGGCTGCCAGCATGCCCAACAGGACGGCCTGTCCATGGGGAAGCTCCACTTCCTCACGCGCCTCCAGCACATGGGCCAGGGTATGGCCCAGATTGAGCAGGGCCCGTTCGCCCTGCTCCTTCTCGTCGCGTTGGGTTAACTGGATTTTATAGCGCAGGGCCTGTTCAACATGATGGTCAAGGCGGTGATGGTCGTGGCGGAAGAGCGCGGAGCCTTCGGCTTCCAGTTCCTCCGCCCAGGCTGGGGAGCTTAGCCAGGCAGTCTTGAGCAATTCTCCAAAGCCGCTGAGCCATTCATGCTGGGGCAGGGTTTCCAGACAGTCCAGATCCACCACCACATGGTCCGCCGGCCAAAAAGTGCCCACGGAATTGCGCGTGCCGCCAAAATTAATGGCGGTTTTGCCGCCCACACAGGCGTCCACCATGGCAAGCAGGGAGCTTGGGGCCAGCACCAAAGGCATGCCGCGCTTCCACAGGCTGGCGGCAAGGCCACCCAGATCCCCCACCATGCCGCCACCGAAGGCCACCAGCACGCTTCCGCGTTCTGCTTGCAGTTCATGGAGTTCCGCCAGGATTGCCAAGAGGCTGACCGAGGATTTCCCCTCTTCACCGGCGCGCAGGACCAGGCGCCCATGCTCCACGCGATCCTGCAAATCCTCGAGCTGGCGCTGTCTGGCCCGCGCCACCTGGGATTCACTGACCAGCAGGCGGGGCGCAGGATAGGCGCGCAGCACTTCCGCCAACTGTTCGTTCAGATTTCGACCAATTCGCAGATGGGTTGTGCCTCCGGCATAGCGGGCCCGCAGGGTCCGTGAGCCGCCCCGCCGGGACGATCTGTTCGCGCTGCCTGACATGTGGACTCCCTGTGGGGCGGTGAAAGCTGCTTTCTGAAATGCGGGTGAAAGATAGCACCCAACAGGCTCCCGTGAAGCGCTCGCGCAAAGCTGCGCACCACTGGCACAGGGCTTGCCAGGAAGATCGACAGGAGGTGGACGGCATGCACAATCTCGTTCGACTGCACCTGGAGGATCTGCTTCGCCGTCATGGTGAAGGCTGCGCCAGTCTGCACTGGGATAGTCCAGATTTCCGCCTGGGAGTCCTGGATCCCGGCGCTTCCCATTTGCTGCCCCTGCTGCAATTGCAGGTGAGGCGTCTGGCCGGCCGCCTGGGACTGCGTCCGCCCGTGTTGCGCCTTCATTCCCCAACTGCTATTATCAGCCTTCTTGAACAGGAGATGCGGGCGCGGAAGGCCGAAGGGAATGCCACCGCCGGACCCCCTCCAGGCAGCGAAGGTGAGGATCAGGATGAGCCGAGTGTGCCAGATCTGCGGCAAGGGCCCCATGAGCGGGAACAATGTCAGCCACGCCAACAATCATACGAAGCGTCGCTTCCTTCCCAACCTGCAAACGGTTCACGCCCGCGTGGACGGCGAGCGTCGCAAGATGCGCGTGTGCACCTGCTGCATCCAGGCCGAGAAGGTCCAGAAGTAGCCAGGCTGGGTCCACGGCGGACCGGCTAAGGTTCGCGGCGCCCAAAGCCTTTGATCAACATGCTTATAAGAAGCGGCGACCCCTGGGGATCGCCGCTTTCTTCGTAAACGCTGGCGCCGCTGTTCAGGCCGTGGGCATGCCGGGTGGCAAAGGCTGGCTCAACAGCTGAAGGTGTCCTTCGGCCACGGCCACATGAATCTGCAGGGCCCCGCCGGTGGAGGCCAGAATCTCCTCATTCACCCGCTCCGCCACCAATTCCTCGAACTTGCGGTCCACATTGCGCGCGCTCAAATCCTGACGGGCGCCCTGGCGGGCCACCCACTGGGGAACATCCTCGCCAATGGTCAGGCTGTGACCCAGGCGCGCCACCTTGCCCTGGAATGCGGGCATGATGCGCTCTTGCAGGATGCGCAGGAGGTCCTGCTCCTTCAAGGGCTGGAAGACCACCAGCTTGTCCACCCCGCGCAGCAGCTCGCCGGCAAAGTAATCCGCCACCTGGTCCGCTCCCAGGCGTTCCGCGTCCGGACTCTGGAAGCCCATGCCGCCTTTCTGGTCCATGCCAATCAAATCCGAGAGCAGCACCACGGTGGTGTCGCACACCGCCAACTGCTGACCCGATGCATCCTTCAGGAAACCCTCTTCAAAACTCTTCAGGAAGAAATGCATGATCTCCCCCGAGGCGTACTCGATGTTCTTCAAAATCAGCACGCGACGGGGTTCGGCACGCAAGCGCTCCAGCACGGTGGGCGAGGGATAGCCCCCTTCCGCCTGGGCCCCGCGACCGGTGATCAGTGCCATGCTCTCAGCGTCCTGGAACTCGCTCATGTCCACCAGGAAAGGGTCCCGGTTGTAGAGGATGCGTGACAGTTCCGTGGCGAAGAGCTGCTTGCCCACGCCGGCTGGCCCGGCAAAGAGGAAGACACCATCGGGCCGCTCCGGGTTCAGATCCAGATCGCTCTTGGTGAAGCGGATGGTGCGGCAAACCTCCTGGATGGCGGCGTCCTGGCCGATGATGCGCGCGCTAAGCAGCTCCTCCAGCCGACTGAGCCGCTCCTGCAAATCCGGAAAGGCGTTTTCGTCCCGCCCGGTAATGCGCCCCAGGGCCATGCGCAGCACCACCTCCCAGTCCGGCGGGGTCTCGTCCTCCGCCAGAGCCAGAATGGACAAGGCCACATCCAGCAGCACCAGCGCCTTCTTGGGGAACTGCATGGTGCGCACATGCTCGTCGGCCATTTCAATCAGACGACCAAGTTGCGAGGCGGACAGGCTGACCGCGTACTGCTCCTCGAACTTGTCCTTCACCTCCTCCAGGATGGCCAGCACATCATTGCGGGTGAGCGGCTTCACATACAAGGGCGCCAGCAGCTCATCAAAGACAGGATTGCTGCGCACGATGCGGTTGTAGAAGTCCACATCCGCCACCACCACAAAGTGAAGCTTCTTGTATTTGAACATGCCCAGCAGACGCTGGAGGAAGTCCTGCACCACGGGGGATTCCGTGGCAAACCAGTGGTGGAAGCTGTCCAGCACCAGGATGATCTCCGGGTGCTGCTCCAGGAAGCGGCGCAGCACATCGAAGCGGCCCGACAAATCCTGCTGGCTCTGCACATCCTTCAGGAAGACATCCCGGGAGAACTCGAAGAAGCGTTTGCCGCTGAAGATGCACGGCACGCGGCCGGCGGCGGTCTCCTCGATGAGGCGCCGCAGCACCATGCTTTTGCCCACGCCAGGCTGGCCGTAGATGAGCAGGTTCTGGCGGTAGCGCCTTACCAGCACTTCCATGGCGGCGCGACGATATTCGGGATAGGGCAGCAGGCCCTTCATGGGATCGTCCCCGAAGCGGCGGTTCAAATCCAGATCCGCTGCGAACATGGCGCGCAGGAAGGTGGCGGCGCCGTCGCCCTTGCGCTCCAATTGAACTCCCAGCTTCTCAAGAGGCACCGGATAAAGCTGGTTCCAATTGTAAAGGAGCAATTGGAGCATGCCATCGGCGTCCAGCTCCTCCTCGCCCTGCTCCTGCTCCCAACTGGCCAGCACGCTAAGCACGGTGTCGTCCGGCGGAGGCTGCAGGCTGGACAGGGCCTCGCGCAGCTCCTCCAGCTCGTCCTCCTCGCTCTCGGCCACGGCATCATCTCCCCGCGCGGCCTCCTGGGCGGCCACGGCGGTGGAGGATTGGGTGAAGTGGCTGAGCAGGGCCTGCCGATGCTCCTCATTCTTCAACAAACCCTGCCAGAGTTCGGCCAGGGTCTCCGCGCCAAGGCTGGCCATCATCAGTTCCGGCAGGCCGAAATCCACCCGCTTGTGCGCGCGGGCAGCCAGGGATGCTTGCTGGAACCAGCTTTGAAGATCCGTGCTGAGCTGCATGGAAGGGCCTTTCACTTGGGGCGTGCTGTTCCCAATCTAACATGAACATGCCTGCTTCCGACCTCTGGAAAGGCTGGTGGACAGGTTCAGGGGATCCGCCAAAAGCGGCCTGGGCAGGCCAGGTGAAGGAAAGGGGCCGGGCATTCCCTGCGTGAATGGTCCATGCCATCCCGCAGCCTTGCCAGGCCCATCCGCAGAACTCGTTCAATCTCAACAAGTGAACCAATGGTTTCAGCGCCGGCTTGCGGGATCAAGCGCCGTTTGGGATGCTGGAAGAGCGTCCCGGCACGGTGCCGCGGATGTGGAAAGGACAAGATGAACTCCCACGCCCATCCCTGGAGCGCCTTCCTGCATCGAGTGGAGAAAGCTGCCCGCTATCTTGGCGGCGAAGTGTTCTCCGTGGTCAAGGACTGGCAGGATCCCGCCCTGACCTGCCGCTTTGTGCTGTGTTTCCCCGACCTCTATGACATAGGCATGAGCCACCTGGGCACCAAGATCCTCTACTCCGTGGTGAACAAGGAGGCGGATCTGTGCATGGAGCGCTGCTTCTGCCCCTGGCTGGACGCGGAGCATGAACTGCGCCAGGCCGGCCTACCGCTTATCAGTCTGGAGAACCGCCGACCCCTGCGGGATTTCCATGTGGTGGGCTTCTCCCTGCAGTACGAGATGACCTTCACCAACGTGCTCACCATGCTGGATCTGGGTGGCATTCCCTTGCGCAGCCTGGAGCGCGGCGAGGCGGACCCCCTGGTCATCGCGGGCGGCCCGTCGGCCACTCATCCGGAGGCGCTGGCGCCGTTCGTGGATGCCTTTGTCATTGGCGATGGCGAAGAGGCCCTGCCCCGTCTGCTGCGCCTTGTGGGCCAGCTGCGCAAGGAGGGCCGAGGCCGTCGGGAAATCCTGGTGGAGCTGGCCCGGCTGGGTGGCATTTATGTGCCCATGCTCTACGCCACGGAGATCTGCCCGCGCAGTGGCCTGATGGTGGTGGGCGCCCCCCTGGAGGCCGGTGTGCCCGCACGGGTGGAGCGCAACCTGTTGGAGGATTTGAACCGCTTCCCTTTTCCCGACGACAGCCCCGTGGCGGTGACAGAGGCCATTTTCGACCGCATGTCCGTGGAAATTGCCCGAGGCTGCACGGAAGGCTGCCGCTTCTGCCAGGCCGGCATGATCTACCGTCCCGTGCGGGAACGGGATCCTCGCCAGGTCATTGATACGGTGGTGACCGCCGTGCGCAAGGGAGGCTACGAGGAAGCCAGCCTGACCAGCCTCAGCACGGCCGACTACTCCTGCATTTCGCCGCTCATCCGCGGGGTGATGGAGCAATTGCGCGGCGAGAAGGTGGGTCTGGGCATCTCCAGCCTGCGCGCCTATGGCCTAAGCGAGGAGCTGCTGGACGAAATTGCCAGCGTGAAGGCCACGGGACTGACCTTTGCCCCGGAGGCGGGCTCCCAGCGCCTGCGGGATGTCATCAACAAGAACATCTCCGAGACGGACATCCTGGACACCTGCCGACGGGTCTTCTCCCGCGGCTGGTCGAAAATGAAGCTCTACTTCATCCTGGGCCTGCCCACGGAGGAGGAAGAGGACCTACTGGACATTGTGCGCATGGCGCGCCAGGCGCTGCGCATTGGCCGCTCCCACCACCGCGCGGTCACCGTTACGGTGAGCGTGAGCAGCCATGTTCCCAAGCCCCACACACCCTTCCAGTGGTGCGCCATGGACAGCATGGAGGACATTGCCCGCAAGCAGGAGATCCTCTGGCAGCATTCCCGCCCGGTGGGCTATCGCTTCCGCCGCCACGACATGCGCATGAGCCACCTGGAGGCCATTGTGGGCCGCGGGGACCGGCGCGTGGCGGATTTGGTGGAGGAAGCCTGGCGGCGCGGCGCCCGTTTCGACAGCTGGGACGACCAATTGGACTGGGAAGCCTGGCGTGGCGCATTGGAAAGCTGGGAAGCCAGCCATGGTGTGCAGCGCCATCTCTTCCTGGACACCCTGCCCCTGGATGCCCGCCTGCCCTGGGACCACATCCATGTGGGTTTGAAGGAAGGTTTCCTGGAGGGCGAGTACCGCCGGGCCCTGTCCGGGCGCTTGAGCGCCCCCTGCGGCAAACCCGGCGGCCAGCAGGTGCACCACACCAATGTGCAGGACGCGGAGGCGGACCAACGGCCCCTGGTGTGCTGGCACTGCGGCATTGCCTGCGATTTGGGTCGCATGCGGGACGAGCGTCTGGAGTTCCTTGAAGGCCTGGATGCGCGGGAACCCCAGCATCGGGAAGGTCCCAACGCCCGGGATGAGGCCCTGGCCCGCATTGCCGCCGGACGCGCCCCCAACGAGTGGAAGCAGGAGGATCGCAGGGAGCTGCGCCTGCGCTTCCAGCGATTGGGCGCGGGGCGTCTGCTCACCCAACTGGACCTGGTGCGCCTGCTGCCACAAATCCTGCGACGGGCCGGATTGAAGGCCTGGTTCAGCCAGGGGTTCAGCCCCCATCCTGTGGTCTCCTTTGCTCCCGCCATCACCATGGGAGCCGGCAGCCTGGCGGATTTGGCGGAGGCCTCCCTGGCCGAGACTCCCAACCTGGAAGGTCTGCTGGAGCGTTTGTGGCAGGCATCTCCCGCCACCTGGAAGCCAGTGGCGGTGGAGCTGGTGGAGGAAGGACGCCCGCCCCTGGCCAAGGCCCTGGAGGCGGTGGACTGGCTGGTGCAGCTCCCCGACGCCGTGGAGGATTCCCGCCTTCCCGCGGATGAACATCTGATGGATCACTTCCAGGCCATCATCCAGCAGCGCGTGGCGGAAGGCGGCACGGTGAAGGTGCTGCGCAAGGGCCGCCAGGTGGAGGTGGATCCGGCGGAGCGTCTGCTGGAATGGGAGCTGCTGGCCCTGGAGGAAGGCGCCGGGGATCTAGATGTGGGCCGCACCGCCCTTCGCCTGCGGTTGCGCAGCGGGGACGGGGCGGCATTGAAGCCACTGGAGATGGCCTCCTGGTTGCTGGGCTTTCCCCTGAACGCCCAAAGCCTGCTGCGCCACAGCGCCTGGGAAACGGGGCCCGCGGGCCTGCGGGAGCTCTTATCGCTGAATCAACAGGTGGAGTCCCTCAGCTCATGAGCCGCAGCCGACCTTCCCTGGTGCGCACGCTCTTCGCGGCCATGGCCCTGCTCAGTGTGGCGGGGCTGGCGTTCAGCACCTGGCAGGGTCTGTTGGCGTTGAAAGAAGGCTGGAACCTGACTCTTGCCGGCTCCACCGCCGCCCCCCTGGCCTGGCGCTTGGTCCAGACGGCGGCGCTGGGGCTGGGCGCCGCCCTGCTGCTGGCCGGATGGCTTAGCCTGCGTTTGCGCCGGGAATTGCGGGAACTGCGCCAGGGGGCGGATCGAATGGCCTCCGGCCACCTGGGGCACCGCCTGCCCCTGCATCGTCACCATCGCGAACTGGCGGAGGTGGCCGACGCCTTGAACCGCATGGCGGGCACGCTTGCCCACCACATTGACAGCCTGGAAGGCCACAGCCGGGAGCAGGCGGCCCTGCTGGGCGGCATGCGGGAAGGCGTGCTGGCAATGGATCGCCATGGCCGGGTGCGCAGCTGCAACCGCGCGGCGGCGGAACTGCTTGGCTTGGGGTCCCATCCCACGGGCGCTCTGTTGGAGGAGCTTCTGGCGGAGCGCCGGGAACTGGTGGAGCTTTTCCACCGCGCCTGGGAGCATGGTGAAGGATGGGAAAACCAGCTGGTGCTCCCCAGCGGCCAGGAGCTGCGCATTTGGACCCAGCCCCAGCAGGCGGCAGGTGGGCAGGCCCTGCTGCTGGGGGTCCTGACAGACATGAGCGCCGCCAATCAGGCGGAGCGCCTGCGCCGGGAGTTCGTGGCCAACGTCTCCCATGAGCTGAAAACGCCGGTGACCAGCATCCGTGGTTATGTGGAGACCTTGCAGGAGGGTGCCGGAGAGGATCCCGAACTGCGCGGGCGCTTCCATGCGGTCATTGAGCGCCAAAGCCAGCGGCTGGATGCCATCATCGATGACCTGCTGGAGCTCTCACGCATCGAGCGCCGCGAAGAGGGGAGGGCCATCCAGCGGGAGGTCGTGGAGTTGGAGAGCTTCCTGCGCCACCTGGTGGAGGATCACGCCCCCCTGGCCAGAGCGAAGGATCTGGAACTGCGCCTGGAAATCCACTCGCTTGACCCACTATCCGTCCAGGTGGACAAGGCTCTGCTGGAGCGTGCCCTGGTGAATCTGCTGAGCAATGCCATCCGCTACGGAGGCACAAAGAGCACGGTGGAGATCCAGGCCGGGCTGGATGGCGGGGAGTTGCTGCTGGAAGTGCGGGATCACGGGGTGGGCATAGCGCCGGAGCACCTGCCCCGCCTCTTTGAACGCTTCTATGTGGTGGACAAGGCGCGCAGCCGCAGTCTGGGTGGAACGGGGCTGGGCCTTAGCATAGTGAAGCACGCCATTCAGGCCCAGGGTGGCCAGGTGGGGGTGCAGAGCGTCCTGGGCCAGGGCGCCACTTTCTGGATTCGCCTTCCCCTGGAAGCTGGAAATTCTCCCGCCAGGCGGAAGCACTAGACCTTTTCAAGCGATTTGGCAGAGACCGGGCGTGAGGATGAGTCCTTCCTGCTTGCCCTCAGCATGTGCACGAATCGTCAGGGAATGGGCTTAACCCGCCTCCACTGTGCAGGTTCCATGGAAGGGAAGGCATATGCGCGGCGCGGTGTGCCCGAAGGGCAGACCGCTGAACACGGGGCCCGGCACGCACTGGGCCGCCTGGCGCAGCAGCTCCTCCGCCGTGAAAGTGGACTTCTGCGGATCCGGCTCCTCACAGTTGAGGAATGAGCCCAACAGCAGGGCCGAGCAGTCCTTCAGCGCACCGCTGTTGGCCAGCTGGGCCAGGTGGCGGTCCAGCCGGAACGGATACTCCCCATGGTCCTCCAGCCACAGGCAGCGCGCCCGGGCATGGAAAGGGACCCTTCCACCAAAGAGGCTGGTGAGCACGCTAAGGTTGCCGCCCACGCTTAGGGCTTCCGCCCGGCCTGGTCCCCACACGCATTCCGCAGGCAGACCCAGGATCTGTTCGAATCCTGGCACCCGCAGATGCAGCCGGGCCGGAAAGGCCGCCACTTCTTCTTTGGAGCAAAGGCGCCAATCTCCCGTGGAATCCCGACCTGCAGCCAGCAGTGAAGGGTGGGTGGCCTTCCCAAGGGCAGCCAGCATGCCGTTCAGCGACGCATCGCTCAACGGATCCCTTTCCTGGCACAGTTCGGTGGCCACCATGGGGGCATGCCAGCAAGGCCAGTCCAAGAGAAGGTGAAGGGCGTTCTGCAGGCTGGTAAGATCGCTGTAGCCGATCAGCGGCGGGCGCTCCATTGGTGGCACTGCCCGCAGGCGCTCCCAATCCAGGTGCTCCAACAGACGCAAACCGCCAAAGCCGCCCCGGGCGGCCCACACCGCATGGGCGGCGGGATCCAGCAGCGCGTCCATCAGGTCGGCGGCACGCTGGGCATCCGTTCCGGCCAAGTGGCCGTGCACCAGGCGCAGCGCTTTCCCCTCCACCACCTGGTGTCCCCGTCCGCGCAGGAAGTCCAGACCCTGCTCCAGCTTGTGGGGCTGAACCGGGCCGGCGGGGGCCACCACGCGCAGGCGCAAGAAGGCGGCCATCAGGGGTTCAGCACCAACTGGTAATCCCCGAAACCCTGGCGGTCCACGAACAGGAAGTCCCGTCCACTGTCATGGTAGGACCAGCGTTCCCAGGCTGGATGATCCAGGTCACCGTCCTGACGCTCCACCTGATCGGGATCCCCGTAAAGCATGTAGGTGCGTCCGCGGTCGCTGCGCCATCCGGCGAAGCGTGACCACGAGAAGCGGCGGTCGGCGAACTCCGCCCGGCGGTAGTATTCGCCCAGCAGCTCATTCACATCATCCCCGGGAGAGGGATCCACCGAGGCCCAGAAGTCGTCGAAGAGGACCTTCTTGCGGCTCATGGGCGCTTCCTGCATCTCCTTGAAGGCACGAGGCGGCAGGAGGTAGCGCAACTGCTCCACGGCGCGGTCCAGGTCGCTGGGGCTGGCGGGCTCACCCTGCCAGCGCACGGTGAAATAGCCCACTTGCCAGGCGGGCAAGGCATCCTCGTCTCTCCATTCATCCTCCCGCCAGGGCAGGCGCCTGGAGGAAGAAGTGCCCTTGCGCGATTTCGCGCCCGCCTTCCCTCCGCCCAGTGCCAGTTCCACCCGGTAGTCGCCGCTACCCAGCTCGTGCAAGGGCACGCGCAACAGGTTGCGGGTGACTCCGGCGGGATAATGCCGATCCTGTGCCCGGCGGTGGCGCTCCCGGTCCCGACGGTCCACAATGCGCGATTCCAGCTCCAGATCTGCGCCGTGGCGGCTCCACACTTCATAATAGACCACAAGTTCCGGCGGGTGGGCGCCGCCGCGCTGCTCCAGGAAGGGCGGCGCCTGTTCCGGATCCGGCGCAAGGCTGTCCGCGTCCGCAAGCAGCCACAAGCGGCTCAGGGCGGCATCCCCCTTCTCCAGGTCCAGCACGGTGAACTCACCCTCCCGACGCACCTGTCGACGGGAAAGCAGGTCCTTGAACTCCACCCACCAGCTGTAGCGTCCGGGAGGCAAATCCACGCTGAAATGGGTCCAACGCCACGCCTCCAGGCTTTCCGTGCGACCGCTCTCCAGCGCCAGTGCCTCGTGGAACTGGCGGGATGCGCGGCTCTTGCGGTGGCGTCCTTTGCCGGAGAAGATTTCCAGGGTGATCTCGTACTCCGCTCGATAACAGGGCGCCAGGCTGTCCTGCCTTGACCCAGTGCCGTCGCAGCGGCGCACCTGCAAGTCTCCCTGGCTGATCAGACAGGTGAAGACCTGCCGCTCGCCGGGGGCTGACAGACTGTCCGCCAGCACCAGACGCGTGCCCCGCAGGACCCGCACATCGGGCTCCCATTCGCGCCCGGCGAAGATGTCCGGCCGGGCCCAGGCCTGGGTGCAGGTCCACACCAGGGCCAGCAGCATGCACCAGCTTCTCACGAAGTGGCCCCTTGGGAAAGGGGACGGGCGAAGAGGTCGTACTCCATGGCCTCCGTGTACTCCACCTCCACGAAACTGCCCGGCGTGTGGCAGCCTTCCACCTCCACGCTGTTGTCAATGTCCAGGGCATCCCGATAGCTGCGCGCCAGACTGGTGCCCGCCGCCGCATCGCTCTCATCCACCAGCACGACATCCCGGCTACCCACCAGGAGCTGGTTGGCGGCAAGACTGCGCGCCATTTGTTCTTCCATGATGCGCGCCTGGCGCTCCAGAGCGAGCTCACGGGGAACCTGGCCTTCATAGTTCACACTGGGCGTGCCCTCCTCCGGACTCCACACAAAGACGCCCAGACGATCGAAGGGGTTCTGGTCCAGGAAGCTGAGCAGCTCCTGGAAATCCTCCTCACGCTCGCCGGGAAAGCCGGTGATGATGGAGGTGCGCAGCACCAGTCCGGGCACCACGCGGCGCAACATGGCCATCTGTCCGGCCAGGGTGGCGGCATCGCCCTTGCGGCCCATGCGGCGCAGCACGGGGCCGGCGATGTGCTCCACAGGGAAGTCCAGGTAGGGGATCACATGGGAACAGTCCGCCATGGCCTGGGCGAAGGCCTCATCCACCAGGGGAGGATGTGAATAGAGCAGACGGATCCAGCGCACGCCGCAACCGTCCAGGCTACGCAGCAGGCTGCCAATGTCCGGGCCGCCCAAATCACGCCCGTAGCTGGAGATCTCCTGCCCGATGATATTCAGCTCTTTTACGCCACGGCGGGCCAGATGCTCGGCCTCCTTCAGCAGATCGTCCACGGGGCGAGACTTCATGCGGCCCCGCATGAGGGGAATGGAGCAGTAGGTGCAGTGCTGGTCGCAACCGTCAGAGACGCGCAAGTAGGCGCTGTGGGAAGGGCTGAGCAGCACGCGTCGGGTGAAGAGCTCCAGCTCGTTACCACCGTCTGGACGCAGGCCGGCCTCGCGCAACAGGGCGCCGAACTCCCCCACGCCATAGACGCCGTCCAGCTCCGGGATCTCCGCGCGGATCTCCTCCCGGTAGCGCTCGGTCAGGCAGCCCATCACCGCCACGCGGCGGTCGGGCCGCTCTTCCTTCAGGCGCACGGCTTCCATCACCGCATCGATGCTCTCCACCCGCGCCGCGTCAATGAAACCGCAGGTGTTCACCACAATCAGGTCGGCGGCGGACCCTTCCTCCACCAGCTCCACGGCGGAACCCATTTGCCCCAGCAGCATCTCCGAGTCCACCAGGTTCTTGGCGCAGCCCACCGTGTGCACATAGACTTTAAGGGACATCAGGCGCGCTCCTCGCTGGCCAGTGCGCCCAGGCCCTCAAAAAGGGCGCGGGCGTAGAGGGATGGATCGAAGGGTTCCAGATCCTCCAGGCCTTCGCCCACGCCAATCCAGCGCACGGGCAGACCCAGTTCCTGGTGAATGGCCAGGGCGATGCCGCCCCGCGCCGTGCCGTCCAGTTTGGTGAGAACCAGGCCGGTTACCCCCGTGGCTTCCGTGAAGATGCGCGCCTGGCTTAGGGCATTCTGCCCGGTGGTGCCATCCAGCACCAGCAGCACCTCGTGGGGCGCTCCCGGCAGACGGCGGCTGAGCACGCGGGTGATCTTGTCCAGTTCACTCATCAGGTTCTTCTTGTTGTGCAGGCGGCCCGCCGTGTCCACCAGCACCACCTGGTGGCCTCGTGCCATGGCGGCATTCAGGCCGTCAAAGGCCACGGCGGCCGGATCGGCTCCGTGCGCGGCTTTCACCAGATCCACGCCGGCCCGGCCCGCCCAGATTTCCAGCTGCTCCACAGCGGCGGCGCGAAAGGTGTCCGCAGCCACCAGCATGACCCGGCGTCCTTCCCGCTTCTCGCGGGCCGCCAGCTTGGCCACCGTGGTGGTCTTGCCCGTGCCGTTCACGCCCACCACCAGCACCACGCGGGGCTGATCGCCGAAGTTCTCCGCCTGCGGAACCAGGCCGGAAGAGGTGGGCTTCAACAAAGCCAGGACCTCTTCCTCGATAAGGCGGTCTAGGGGCGTGTCGGCATCATGCTTCACCCGTTCGCGCAGGCCGGACACCACGCGCTCCGCCGTGTCCACACCCAGATCCGCCGACAGGAGAATCTCCTCCAGCTCGTCCAGCATGGCCTCATCCACCCGCCGGCCCGTGCCCAGCAGCTCGCGGATGCGGCCTCCAATCTCTTCCCGAGTGCGACTAACCGCCTGGGAAAGGCGACGCAACACATTCAACGGATCAATCCTCCTGGTTCCACTTCAACTTGGCGCGCAACACGCCCACAAAGCCCGGGCGGGCCCGCTTGAGCAGCCGCGCCACGCGGGGACTGCGTTCCACACGCACGGTGGCGCCCTCGGCCAGGGGCCGGTTCAGGCGCCCATCCACGGAGAGCAGCATGCGACCGTGTCGGCTGCGCACCTCTGTTTCGATGCGCGCACCGGGTGAGAGCACAATGGGCCGCACGCTAACGCTGTGGGGCATCACCGGCGTGAGCACAATGGCCTCCATGGCGGGGTCCAGGATGGGACCGCCGCCGCCCAGATTGTAGGCCGTGGAGCCCGTGGGCGTGGCATGGATCAGGCCGTCGCCGGTCATCATGAACAAGGTCTCGTCATCCAGCCGGGTCACCAGACGCACCACGCGTCCGGGCAGGCCGCTGGTGATCACCACATCGTTCAGGGCGTCCATGCACAGGCCTTCGCCCGGGCTGCCCCCCTCCACCACGGCACGCAGCATGAGGCGGCGCTCTTCCATCAAGCCATGGCGTCCCAGCTCCTCCAGGCAGCCCGGCAGATCCTCCGGCGTGGCGGCGGTGAGATAGCCCATGCTGCCCATGTGCAAGCCCAGCACGGGCAGGTCGCGGCGCAAGTCCCCCACGGCGGCCAGCAAGGAGCCATCGCCACCCAGGCTGATGACCAGATCCGCGCCCTCGTCCAGGCTGCTTTCAGGCAAAAGACCCAGGCAGTGGACCAGTTCCTCGTCTTTCAGCCGGGCGCGGGCGGCCAGCTCCCGGGCCACTTGATAACGCAGGCCCCAGGCAGCCAGGCCTTCCAGCAGGCCGGGCCACACCTGGCGAAGCCCCTCGGCGCGCACGGTGCCGCGAATGCCCACCACGGCGCCGGGTTGAGGTTTCCAAAGGCGCCCCTCGGGCAAGGCCTCAGAAGGGGAGTTCATCCCTGTTCCCATTGTTGGTGGCCGCTTCCGTGGTTCCGGAAGGCTGGATGGGGGCAAGCGAACCATCCTCCTGCAAAACCGTCAGCAGCTCCTCCTCCACCTTGCGCAAACGCTCCTGGCAAAGGCGGTGCAGGGCCATGCCCTCGCGGTAGGCGGCCAGGCTGTCCTCCAGGCCGATTTCCCCTTCCTCAAGGCGCTGGACCAGCTCCTCAAGGCGCTGCAAGGCCTGTTCAAAACTGAGCGGTGCCGTGCTCATGCTTCGTGCTCCTTGATGCGCAGCAGCTGGGCATCCGCCTCGCCGCCGTGGAATTCCAACTGAACATGCGTGCCGGGCTCCAGATTCCGCAAGGTGGCCAGGGGCCGTCCCACCTCGTCACGGGCAAGCAGGAAGCCCATGCGCAACATGCGCTGACGCAAACGCCCCTGCTCCAAGCGGTCAAGCCGGGCTTCCAACTGAAGCAGGCTCTGGGAATGACGATCCAGGATGCCCCGCATGGCGCGGCCCAGGGCTCCCAGGGCCAGGCGAGACCGGGCATCGTCCTCCCGCAGGCGGCGGCGCAGTGGCATGTCCAGCCGCCGGGGCCAGTCCAGCACGCGCTGGGCCGCCTCCCCCTGCAAACGCTGCAAGGCCACGCGCAAACGTCTGCCCTGCATGTCCACGGCTTCCATGCGCCCGGCCAGTGCCTGCTTTCCCCGCAAGCGCAAGCGGGTCTCCAGTTCGTCAAGACGCTGGCTGGCCATGCCCAGACGCGCCTCCGGGCGGGCCAGGGCCCGGTGGGTGCGCAGGGCGTCCAGGTGGCGGGAAAGCTCCTGCACCCTTCCCTTCAAGGCTCCCTCAAGACGCCGTCCCAAGTCGTCCACCAACTGCAGCACAGCCTCGCGCTCCGGCACCGCCAACTCCGCGGCGGCTGATGGCGTGGGCGCCCGCAAATCGGCGGCGTGGTCGCTCAAGGTGGTGTCAATCTCATGCCCCACGGCAGAGATGACGGGCAGAGGACAATCGGCAATGGCCCGCACCAGACCTTCATCGTTGAAGGCGTGCAAATCCTCGAAGCTGCCCCCCCCCCTGCCCAGGATGATCAGGTCAAGCCCAAGTCCCGGCCAGGCCGCCAGGCGACGCAAGCCCTGTTCCAGCGCCGGCCCCGCCCCGGGACCCTGCACGGGCACGGGCAACAGGAAACAGCGAAGCAGGGGCCAGCGTCGGGACAGGACCTTGAGCATGTCCTGCAGGGCCGCCCCGCCCACGGCGGTGAGCAGGCCGATGCGCCAGGGATAGGTGGGCAAGGCCTTTTTGCGGGAGGCATCGAACAGGCCCTCGGCGGCCAGCTTCGCCTTCAGCTCCAGCAGGGCCTGCATCAAATCCCCGCGTCCGGCGGCGCGCAGCCGTTGCACATCCAACTGCAAGCGGCCCTGGGGAGGGTAGAACACCAGGCGCACCAAGGCCTCCACCAACATGCCGCTGGCGGGTTGCACGGGAGAGGGCTCCGCACGGGAGCGCCACATCACCGCGGAAAACTGGGCCTGGGAATCTTTAAGGGTGAAATAATGATGGCCGGATGCGGCGTGGCGGGAATGGCCGCTGATTTCGCCACGCACCCAAAGGGCAGGCCACTCCCGATCCAACCGGGCAGAGAACTCCGTGGCCAGTCGGGCCAGGGTCCAGACCTGGTCGGTGGAAGCAGGATCGGGCCGGGTGGGATTCACGGGGCCTTCCTTCTACCCAGGGGCCGGGATGAGGAGTTGTCCTGAAGCTGCCGCGGGGGTGCGAACACCCCCACGGCCAAAGGCAGCTTGATGCCTTACTTCTTCTTGTGGCGGTTCTTGCGAAGCCGCTTCTTGCGTTTGTGCGTGGCAATCTTGTGACGCTTGCGCTTCCTTCCGCAGGGCACGGTAGCCTCCTGTCGACTGAATTAGCTCTGAATGTCCTGAATACGCTGCTTGAGTTTCTGGGCCGGCTTGAAGCTGGCCACCCGCCGTTCTTCCAGCCACACGGTCTCGCCGCTGCGGGGGTTGCGGGCCGGGCGGGGACGCCGCTCCTGAATGCTGAAGACGCCGAAGCCGCGCAGCTCGACTCTTCCGCCTTTGCACAATTCATCGGAAATGGTGGTCAGGAAGTGTTCCAGCACGACTTTCACCTCTTCACGGTTCAGTCCACTGGCATCAGTCACAGCCTCGACCAGGGCTTCTCGATTCATCCTTCCTCCGATAGAATGATCACCAGGCGCGTCCCGACCTGTATGTCGCTGCCACGCAGATTGTTCCATTTACGGATATCGGCCTCTTCAACCTTGTATTGTTTGGCCAGACTCCAAAGACTGTCCCCGCTGCGCACAATGTGGACAACCTGCTGATTGTCCACCGCGCCGCCTCCCGGGATTTGCAGGCGCTGCCCAGTGGCAATGCGGGCCTTGCGTCCCAGCTTGTTCTGCCTTACCAGATCCTTCACCGACACGCCATAGCGCTGGGCAATGGCTCCGGCGGTTTCACCCGCGCGCACCACATGCACGCGGGGCTCCCGGGATTTGGCTTTGGGCGCCTCCGCCTTGGCCTTCTCCGGTTTGCGTTTGCCGGCCGCCGCCTTCAGCGCCAGCTCTTTCTGATCCACCTGCTCCACCGAATCCGGATCCGCCAGCAGCAGCTCCTGACCGGGATAGATGCGCGCCTTGCGTCCCAACTGATTCCAGCGGAGCAAGTTGTTGACACTCAATCCGTAACGACGGGCGATGCGGTCCAGCACCTCACCGCGTTTCACTTTGTGCACCGGCACAATTCCCGGACGCGCAGCGCTCTTTTCCAGAGCAGGGGCGGCCGCCTCCTCCACATCATCCGGTGCCTCGTCCTGCCCCTTCAGCTGGGCCTCATCGGGCGCCTCGCGGGACAGATCCTCCTGCTGGCTTTGGCGGCCGGGAATGCGCAGTTTGTCACCAGCCTTCAACTTGCTGCGCGTGCTCAGCTTGTTGGCGGCGGCAAGCTCGCCCACGCTCAACTTGTAGCGCTTGGCCAAAGCGCTGAGCGTATCCCCACGCTTCACTTTGTGGGTAAGGCTCTTGCTTCGCTGGGGAGCCTTGGCCGTTGCCACGCGCTCTTCCCGCTCCTCAGGCACCACGCGCTCCTGGGTTCCCAGGGGAATGAGCAGCACGCGTCCGCTTTTCAGCTTCGTCTTCTTGCCCAGATTGTTGGCCTGGCGCAATTCCGCCGTGCCCACACCGTAACGGCGGGCGATGGCGCTAAGGGACTCACCCCGCCTCACCTTGTGGCGCACCCAGTCCTGGAAGGCGCTCTCGGGCAGCTCCTGCAGGCGTTCGCGGCAAAGATCCCCTTGTCCGGCAGGCACATACACATTGCCACCATCGGGCGGCGTGCTGCCCTGCACCAAATGCAGATTCCACTTGCCCAGCTGGGCCTCATCCATGCCGAACAGATCCGCCAGACGGCTGACGCGCATGGCACCATCCACCTGCACCACTTCCATGGGCATGGGGGGCGGCGGTGTCTCCAGCGTGAAGCCGTATAGCTCACGATCCTGGAAGACCCTGCGGGCCGCCAGATAGGTGGGCACATAAGCGCGGGTTTCACTGGGCATGCGCTCAATGTCCCAGAAGCTGGTGATGCCCCGGGCCTTGGCGCGGTCGATGCGACCGGGTCCCCAGTTGTAGGCGGCAAAGGCCATGTACCAGTCGCCATAGCGGGTGTAGAGCTTGCGCAGGAAGCGGCAGGCGGCGCGGGTGCCCAGTTCCAGATCCAGGCGCTCGTCCACCCAGTAGTCCACCCGCAGGTCGAACAAATGGGCCGTGCCCGTGATGAACTGCCAGGGACCGCGGGCCTTGGCGCGGCTGGTGGCGCTCAACCGGAAGCCGGACTCGATCATGGCCAGGAAGATGAGATCCTGGGGCAGGCCCTCTTCCGCCAGCACACGCTGGATGGTGGGGGCCACCGTGGGGTAGCGGTCCAGCCAGATCTGGTAGAACTTGCGCCCACGCCCGTTCACGAAGTACTCCACCATGCGGTCCACTTCCGCGCGGTCGCACTCGGGAATTTCCGTGATGCCCTTGCCCAGAGCGGGGAAGGAGTCAGGCTCGCTGACATCCTGGGTGAGCAGGCTGTCGATTTCCAGCTCCCGCTCGGAGCGGTCCGCCAAGACCTCGCCCAACACATCCTCGGCTTCCGGACCCTGGGCGCGCAAGCTGTCGCTGCGTAATTGAAGCTGGAAGTCCAGCGATCCGAAGCCTTCATCCTCGCCGGGATCCGGTCCCGTGCGCTCCAGGAGATCCACCATGCGGCGGGTGGCCGCCAGCTGCAGGGACCAATGCAGGCTGTCCTGGCGGCCGGGCAGATCCCTAAGATCATAGACAAGGCTGCGCAGGCTGTCCAAGGCCGCCAGCTCCTGTCCCTTGGCCATCAGGCTTTCCGCGGAATGGAAGCGGGCTTCCAGCTGGCGGTATTCCTGGGTGGGATTGGGGCTGTCAGCCTCGGCGGGAACATCATCGGATGAATCCAGGGCAGAGCGGATCGGGAAACTGGAGCAGGAACTAAGCAGGAAGGCGGCCACACCTGTGGTGAACAGGGCAAGGCGCATCCATCCCTTGCGGGGCTCCCCCATGTCTCTTCTCCTTGACCTCGTGTGAAGTGTCGGCCCGGGTGAGTCCGGCACAGGGCGGGTCTCGGTCGGGCGGTGCTCCGCGGCGAGTCCGGCACCGTGGGCCCGACTGCGGCAGGTGGTCGAAAGTAGAATCGTCGGGGCTTAAATCCAAGAGCAGGTTGGTCTTCCGCCTGCCAAACTCCCTGGAAGGCCGGAATTTTCAGTCCTTCATCTCCTCCATGTCCAAGGAATCCAGGGCTTCAAGGCGCAGGAGGGGATTGGGCGCACAGGCCAGGGTGAGTGCTCCCACCACCTGTCCGCCTGCGGATTCCAGCACTTGTCGGCAAAGCTGAAGCGTGGCGCCCGTGGTCATCACATCATCCACCAGCACCAGGGGAGGCATGTCCTGCAGGCGGATATGCCCTCGCAAAACATATTGCCCATCAAGGTTTCGGCGGCGTTCCCCTGCCCCCAAACCGCGCTGGTGGCGTCCTGCCCGACGCCGGAGCAGGCGCCGCCACTTCAGCTTCCAGGCCTTGCTCCACAGGGCGCACAAGTCCTCCACCGGGTCACCGCCCCGTTCCCGGCGCCGGTGGGCATGGGTGGGCACGGGCACCAGCAGGAAATGAGCTTCACCATCAAGGGGAAAGTTCGCCCACTGGGCAGCCAGGCAGCGCAAGAGGCCGCTGTGCCCGCCCTCCTTGATGAGTCGGACCAGGCGCGCGGCTTCATCTTCATACCACAGCAGTGCGCGACCCTCCAGACCCTCCACAAGGAACCTGGGTTGCTGCGCTTGACGGCACAGGTTCCCCAGACAATCCTGGCACAAGTTTCGAGGCATGGGTGCCCGGCTCTGGGGCAAGAGCGCGCAACCGCAGCTTTGGCAATGGGCGGGAAAGCACAGGTGCAGCAGGGACTGCCGCAGGAAAAGCACAGGATTCATGGCGTCCTCCTGCCGGTTGATGCAAGGCCAACGCCACTTCCCCCAGCCAGGTTGCCGGTAAACAAGAAAAAGGGCCAGCGCGGGCGGGCCCTTGATCAATGACGTGTACAGGCGGCGGGAGGGGTGGGCGCGCTACAGCAGCATGTCCAGCGCGCCGCGCAGATCGGCTTCCAGATCCACCACCGCTTCCAACCCCACGCTTAGACGGATCATGGCCGGTCCGATGCCAGCCATGGCCTTGGTTTCATCATCCAGGTCGCTGTGCGTCATGGTGGATGGGTGTTCCACCAAACTTTCCGTGCCTCCCAGACTGACGGCCAGCTTGCAGATCTCCACCGCGTCCAGCACGCGGAAGGCCTCCGCCTCGCCGCCCTTCACATCAAAGGAGATGAGGCTGCCGGAGCCCTGACACTGGCGACTCCAGATGGCGTTCTGCGCCTCATCCAGGTGACCCGGATAATAGACCCGTGCCACGGCGGGATGAGCGGCCAGCATCCTGGCCAAATGCAGGGCTGTTTCCTGCTGCTTCTCCATGCGCACGCTCAGGGTTTCAAGGCTGCGCAGCAGCAACCAACAGGTGAAGGGCTCGGCCATGGTCCCTAGAATGGTGCGATACACGCCCACTTCCTGAAGCAGACGGCTGCTGCCGAGCAAGGCCCCGGCCACCAGATCGCTGTGGCCGCCCAGGAACTTGGTGGCGCTGTAGACGCTCAAATCCGCCCCGCATTGCAGCGGCTGTTGAAAAAGCGGGCCCAGAAAAGTGTTGTCCACCACCAGCAGAATCTCCTGGCCCTCGGGCGGCGTGCCCACGCGCTGGATGACTTCACGCAGGGCTGCCAGATCCGTCATGCAGTTGGTGGGGTTGGAAGGGCTTTCCACATAAACCAGCCGCACGCGCCCCGGCCGCTCACGCAATAGCTTTTCCACCTGGGCGGCGGCGTCCGTGCCGGCCCTGACCCGATGCACGGGCGTGTTCCAGCGCGGACAAATGTGCTCGAAATAGAAGTCCGTGCCGCCGTAGACGGGATTGGTGCTGATGATCTCCTGCCCCGGAGCCACCAGGCTGAGCAGGGTGGTGGTGATGGCGCTCATGCCGCTGCTGAACACGAGGCCCTGTTCGGCGCCCTCCCAGCAGGCCAGGCGATTCTCCAGGATCTCCAGATCCGGATTGTTCAGGCGGGAATAAATGAGGCCCATTTCCGGGTCGCGGCTGGGATCGCGCTCCTTCAGGCCATAGGCCCATTCGAAGTAGCGCTTGCCTTCGGCGGAATTGCGGAAGGCAAATGTGCTGGTCAGGAAGACGGGCGGCTTGACGGATCCTTCCGAAAGAAAAGGATCGTAGCCATAGCCCATCATCAAGGTCTGGGGGTCGAAGGGACGCCCGGTGCGGGCGGAGTGGCGGTGGTGGCTCATGGAGCCCTCCAGCTGCTTGGATGAAGGTTGTGGGATGCGCGGCGGGGAACAGCTCAGCGGGGCGGCGAACTGCCGGATTCCCGACCCCAATGCAGGGCGGGACGGGGGGCGGAAGAGTGTCGGCTCATGTCTGCGCACCCTCCATGGTGCGCTGGGTGGCGAAAAGCTCCAGCACGGCGGGGAGGATTTCCTGGGGATCCAGATCCTGCAAACAGGCCAAAGTGCCCAGGGGACAACGGCGATGGCCGTGGATGCCGCAAGGCACGCACTCCAGCCGATGCTGGAAGATGCGGTCCCGTTGGCCACGAGGTCCAAAGCCGAATTCCGGCACGGTGGATCCAAAAATGGCGAAGGTGGGCACGCCGGCCGCCTGGGCCAGATGGAGGGGCGCGCTGTCGTTCACCAATGCCAGTCGGCACAATCGCAAAGCCTGGAAACTCTCACGCAGGGTGAACGCTCCGGCCAGGTTGTGCACGCGATGTTTGCGGCAATTGTGCACTTCTGCGGCGACTTCCTGGCACAGGGCCTGGTCGGCGGGTCCACCCAGCAGCACGATGTCCGCCGGCGTGGCCTCCAGGATCAAATCCGCCAGGCGTCCGAAATGGGAAGCCGGCCAGCATTTGGTGGCCCACAAAGAGGCCGGCGCCATGGCCACGGGAAGCAGCAGTCCGCGTTCCTCGAACGAAGAGCGCACGCGGGCTTCCTCGGCGGGATCTTTGTGAAGAGTGGGCATGGCCTGGGCAGGATCCTGCTCATCCCGCGGTCCGGCCAGTGCCAGGTTGCGCTCCACTTCATGCAGCGCGCGATTGTCGTAGACCAGCTCCGTGTAGGCCAGAGTTCCCACCGCGCTGGCGAAACCCACCCGCTCGTAGGCGTCACTGAACCAGGCCAGGGCGCTGCTGCGCAGACTGCGATGGGGCACAATCACCCGATCCACCCGCAAGGCCTTCAGCTGGCGCACCAGTTGGCGGAAAGCCGACCAGCCCTTGTCCCGGCCGCGCTTGTCGTAAACAATCAGTTCGTCCAGCCGGGGATCACCGTGGAAGAGCGGGGCGCAGGCCGGATTCACCACAAGACCCAGCCATTCCAGGTCCGACTCCCGGCGCAGGCGGTCCAGCAGGGGCGTCAGCAGAATCAGATCGCCGGGGAAGGCGGTATGGATGACGAGATTGCGCATGGTGTGAAGAACATAACAGTAGCCACCCACCAATGACTCTCGGACTCGACGCGCGAATCTGTCATTCCCACGAAAGCAGGAATCCAGGCTGACAAGGGATCCCGGCGTTCGCTGGGATGACAGTCTTTTAAGAGCGGGAACCGCATTTGCCAAGAAGGAAATCCGAGGCTCGAGGACGAGCGAATCATTCCATTAGAGCTTCAACAGGAAGCAGGAACGGCAATGGAAGTCCGGGCTCTCTGAAGGGTGGGACAAGGCCCAGAACTCCCGCGTTCCATCCTGCCGCTGCAAGATGGCGCTGATTCCCAGCTCCAGGCCCTGGGCAGGATCAAGCGCCAGGCGGTTCAGCTCCAGCGCCACGCGGAAGCCCAAATGGCCCGTCACCCGATGGTGCTTGGTGGACAGCGTGCATAGCGCCGTTTCATGGCGCATGCCCTGGCGGGGCGCGTTGAACGCATAGGCCGCCCAGTGGCCCTCCAGCGCCATGTTGAACTCATGATAACCCGCAGAGCCTGGCGTGGCCAGGAAGGCCTCAAAACAGGTGGCCTGCCACAAGCCGTCCAAGCGGCGCGGCGTGTCCTCGGCCAGAGGCAGGACAAGATCCTCCAGCTCCCCTTCCAGCACATAGCGAATGGCCAACCGGTGGCCTTCCAGGCGCAGGCGGGCACGCAGGGTGCGCGGGCGGGGCGGAGGCTGGAATGGCAAGAGCCAGGCCTCCCGAGCCAGCACTCCCGGGGCGCCTGGGCGGGTTTCGCGCTCCAGCAGGCTGGATGCCAACACGGCGTCTACCATCAGGCGAAGTCCACCAATACCGTGCCCTTTTCCACACCCTGTCCCTCCTGCACACGCACGGCCGCCACCACGGCGGCGCGGGGCGCCTTCAACTCGTTCTCCATCTTCATGGCTTCCACAATGACCAGCCCCTGGCCCTTGGCCACCTCCTGTCCGGCCTGCACCAGCACCTTCACCACACGACCGGGCATGGGCACCACCAGGTGCAAGGCCGCGTCCTCTTCAGCGCCAGCTCCGAAGCCAGCGAAACGGTGCTCCAGCTCCGTCAGCACGCGACAGTCCAGCTCACGGCCGTCCACCCGCCAGCGATGCGGGCCCAGCCGCTCCACGCGATGCACGCGGTCCCCCACCTTCACACTCAGGAGGCCGTCCAGCGTCTGCACATCCACGGACCACTCCCCGTCGGGAAGACACAAGACGCCTTCATGGCCCTCGCCCTTCCAGGCCAGGTCCCGGGGGCCATCCGGACCCATCGCCACAAAGCGCTTCATGCTCCCCTCCGATGCTGCCAGCGCCAGCCGCTCTCCTGCTCCGCCCCCCGCATCTCTGTCTGTGCGGCTTCCCCTCCGGCATCCGCCCGCTCCAGCAGGCCTGCCAGCTCCGCCGCCAGGCGCTCGTGGGCGGTGGCCTCGCCCTGACGCTCCTCCGGCCTCCAATGCTCGGCAATGAAGTGGGTGGTGGTAACACCGCCCTGGAAGACCGGATGCTCCATCACCCATCGGCAGAAGTCCAGATTGTGGGCTACTCCCTGCAGGCGGTACTCGCCCAGGGCGCGATGCATGCGCGCAATGGCCGCGGCGCGATCCTGGCCCCACACGCTCAGCTTGGCCAGCATGGGATCGTAGTGCACGCTCACTTCGCCGCCAGTCTCCACGCCGCTGTCCAGGCGCACACCGGGACCGGTGGGCGGAAGATGCAGGCGGATTTTCCCCGTGTCCGGCAGAAAACCCTGCATGGGATCTTCGGCGCACACGCGGCACTCAATGGCGTGGCCACGGGCCTGAATGTCCTCCTGGCGCAATTCCAGGGGAAGTCCCGCCGCCACGCGCAGTTGCTCGCGCACCAGATCCAGGCCGGTGACCCATTCGGTGACGGGATGCTCCACCTGTAAACGCGTGTTCATTTCCAGGAAATAGCAGCGGCGGTGCCGGTCCACCAGGAACTCGATGGTGCCGGCGTTCACATAGCCCACCGCCTGGGCGGCTTTCACCGCTATGGCGCAAAGCTCGGCGCGCAATTCTGGTGTAACAAAGGCGCTGGGGCTCTCCTCCACCACCTTTTGGTGTCTGCGCTGGATGCTGCACTCCCGCTCACCCAGATGCAGAACCCTGCCATGGGCATCCGCCAGGATCTGCACCTCGATGTGGTGCGGCTCCTCCACGAATTTCTCCAGGTACACGGCCCCGTCGCCAAAAGCGCCTTCCGCCTCCCGGCGGGCGGCTTCCAGCGCGGACAGGAAGGCGGATTCCTCCGCCACCAGGCGCATGCCTTTGCCGCCTCCTCCCGCGGCCGCCTTGAGCATGACTGGAAAGCCAATCTCCCTGGCAATGTCCAGCGCAAGGGCGGGATCCGTGATGGCCTCCTCCGTGCCCGGCACCACCGGCACACCGGCGCGCAGCATGGCCTGGCGGGCCGCGGTCTTGGATCCCATGGCCTCGATGACTTCCGGTGGCGGTCCCACGAAGATCAGCCCCGCATCCGCACAGGAGCGGGCAAAGGCCGCATTCTCCGACAGGAAGCCGTAGCCGGGATGGATGGCATCCACGCCCAGGCGCAGGGCCTCCTCGATGATGCGTCCCGCGCGCAAGTAGCTTTCGCGGCTGGGGGCCGGCCCCAGGCAGACGGCCTCGTGGGCCTGGGCCACATGGGGGGCCCGGCGGTCCGCCTCTGAATACACCGCCACGGTGGCGATGCCCATCTCCCGGGCCGTGCGGATCACCCGCAGGGCAATTTCACCGCGATTGGCGATGAGCACTTTGCGCACCATGCGCACTCCCGCTTGTCCGCCCATCACGCCGGCGGTGTGGTTGTGTTTGTGGGTGGGAAGTCCAGCCGCCAGGATCGCGGACGCCGCTCTTCCACCAAAGTCCAATGCGCTGGCGGCGCAAGGATCTGGTGGGCGTGGGGCCACTCCAGCCAAAGGTCCAGGGCCCCATGGGCCGCCAGGGCGCTCAGGCCCGCCTCCAATGTGGCGGCGTCCAATTGGCCGGGAGCCCAGCGGCCCTCATCCCCATCCAGCTCCGCGCCCTCGGGCAGGCTGCCTTCAGCCTTTCCCGCCAAAGCCGTGCGGCGCAAATGCCAATGACAGACACCGGGCTCTTCCAGAAAGCCCAACTCTTTCAAACGATGTTCCAGGGCGGGTGGCAAGCGGTCCAAAGCCTCCTGAGGCAGGCGCAGGAATGAAACTCCACGACGCCGGGCTTCTGCTTCAACGGCCTCCACCAGTCGCCGCAGGCTGCCGCTCCACGCGCCCTCCCAGGGCAGGCGCAACAAGCCCACACGCAAGCCCTTGTCCTCCCGGGCAAGCAGCAGACGGCCCAGGATGCGGCCCTCTTCCCTTAGCCACCACAACAAGGCGGGCTCGGAGGCACCTTCCTTGAAGAGTCCGCGCACCTGGTTCCACACGGTTTTGCGCGCGGTGGAAGACTTCTCCTCCCGGCACCAGACCTCCACTTCGGCGGCGGCCAGGGAAGCAACCCGGGGTGCGGCCATCAGGCGCTCCGCCCGGGAGTGCCCAGCGCCTCCTCGGCTTCAATCACCAGCCCCTGCACCACATCCGGGCGCAGCATGGCCTGGGGACAAACCACCACCCGACGCTCGCCGCCATCGTCCGCCAGCCAGCGGGAAGCACATTCCGCCACATCAGCGGCGGTGGCGTCCAACAGGCCCTGGCGGTACTGGTTGCGCAGTTCCAGACTTACGCCATGCAGGGCATGCTGGAAGGAACGTGAGGCCCGCTCGTGGGGAAGCAAGGGGCGGTCCAGTCGGCGCAGGGCCTCGATCTTGGCCCGATCCAACTCCTCACGGGAGATTTGCGCGCCAAGGGCCAAGCGACGCACCTCGTCGAAATCCGCCCAGGTGCCGGCAATGCGCGGATCCCGCCAACTGACGAAACTGAACACACGCTGGCCGGAATCGTAGGTGGCCATGGCGCCATAGGCTCCGCCCTTGGCGCGGATGCGCTCGTACAAGGGCTGTTCCATCCATGCTGCCAGCAGGCTAAGACGCGCGGCGTCAGGATCGCCAAGGGAAGGCGCCACGCGGCTTTCCGCCACGAAAGCACCGTCCACATCCACCAGCAAGGCGCGGGCTGCACGCGTGGCGGTGGCGGCACCCTGGGGCAGTCTCTCGTCCTGCCCTTGCAGAGGCAGCGAGTTCAGCAGATTTTCCAGACCCGGACGCACAGCCTGCATATCGGCGCCATCGGCACAGAGCAGGGCCTGGCGTCCACGCTGGGAAAGGCAGCGCTCCAACAGGGCCTGCAGACGCTGGCCCAGGCTCTCATCGGCTGGATCCAGGGCCGCCAGGTGGCGCAGGAAGCCCAGCCCCTCCGCCTGCTCCACGCAGGACCCAATGGGGCTTAAGGCATGCTGGCTGGCCTGCATGGCAATCTGCGAGGCGCCTCCCGCCAGCTCGCCGTGCAGCCCCGCTTGCCGCATGCGCAAAAGTTCCGACACTCGACGGGCATCGTGCAGATCCGGACGGCGCAGGAGGTCCTCAATCATGGACAGCCAGTCCTCATGGCGGCGGGCCAGGGCATGGAAGCCCACATGCAAATGGTGCACGGACTTGAACTCCACGGCCTCCAGGCTGTGGTGGCTGCCCAGGCTGACGCCGCCGCTAAGGCCGCGCAGTCGGCGTTCAGAGGCCTCCGTGCCCAGGCCGGCGTGGCTGATGCGCGTGATCCAGCCCATCAGATCCACCAGGGCCAGGTCGGGATCCCGGGGATCCAGTGGCAGGGCCAGCTTCACATGGGCCAGGCCATTCACCGGCTGATCGTGCACATGCAAGACGCCGCCCGCCAGTTGGAACTCCGTGCCCGGCCACACCGTGGACTGGCGGGGCTGACGCGCGGGGTCCAGCACGGGCATGCAGCTGAGATCCCCCTGATTCCCACGCCAGGCCTCCACCCGGCGCGCCTCCTGCACCAGAGTGTGGCAGGCCTCCTCATCCATGGCGGCGCGCTGCTCCGCCAGACGGTGGGCCAGCTGCTCCTCCCGGGCCTCCACAGCGCCTTCCCTGGGTTCCAGCTCAAGGCGCAGGCGCTCCGGGTTTTCCAGCAACCAGCGGCGGATGAGACCCGGCAGGAAGTCCGGATCCAGAGCATCCTTGCGCAGGGATTCCAGCAGGAGATCGTTGCGCAGCATGGGGGCAGGATCGCCCCCCGCCATCCAATGCGGCATGCTGAAGTAGAGCAGGGAGAGGCCCCAGGGCATGCCCCACACGCGGCTCTGCTCGCGGTTCTCCAGTTCGAAGCGGTCCAGGGCCGCCTGCAGCTGGCCAGGATCCAGACCATCCCGGGCCAAGGCTGTCAAGGCCTCCAGCACCACCCGCTCCACGGCTTCGGCGCTGCCCTTCTCCACACCTTTCAAGCCAATGCCAAAGGTGAGGCTTGCGCTGCCACTGTCCAGTCCCACTGGCGCCAGGGCCGGACCCAGGCCGCTCTGCAACAGGGCATGATTCAAGGGGGCGGCCAGCCCGCCGCACAACACTTCAAACAGGAAGGCCAGACGCAGCATTTCCGGCATGTCCTGCTGGGAACACAGGCGCCACCCAACGGCGGCGAACCGCGGCGCGGGAGGGCCGCCCTTGCCGGCCAGGACGGGATAGTGGCCATCCACCACCACGGGGGCGCCCAGGGAGGGATGGGCCCCCAGCTCCAGGGCCTCCCGGTGTTCAAAGCCCTGGAAGGCCTGGTCCAGACGCGCCAGCGTGGACTCCAGTGCTTGGTTGCCAAAGGTGGCGGTCCAGGAGTTGCCGGGATGGTAGTGCCGTTCATGGAAGGCCCGCCACGCCTCCACGCTCAACTGGGGAATGGCCGCCGGATCTCCGCCGGATTCGTTGGCGTAGCAGAGGTCGGGCAGGAGCTCACGACGGAAGCGCCGGGCGAACTGGCCCTCGGCGCTGGACATGGCGGCTTTCATCTCATTGTAGACCACCCCGCGCAGAACCAGGGGCGTGGCCGGATTCTCCGCCTCCTGGAACTCAAGACGCCAGCCCTCCTGCAGGAAGGCCTCCTCCTCCAGCAAGGGGTGGAAGACGGCGTCCAGATAGCGCGTCAGCAAATTGTCCCAATCCTCGTCATTGGGCGTGGCAAAGGGATAGGCTGTGCGGTCCGGGCCGGTGAAGGCGTTAAGGAAGCTGTTCAGGCTGCGGCCGCGCAGCTCGGTGAACATTTTCACCGGGTATTGGCGGGAGCCCTCCAGCACCGTGTGCTCCAGGATGTGCGGCACGCCCGTGTCATCCTGGGGCAGAGTGCGCAGGCAGGTGATGAACACTTTCTCGTCCAGCTCGTGGCTGATGTGCAAATGGCGGGCGCCGGTGGCCTGGTGGCGCAGCTCCCAGCAATGGGCACGCAGGTTGGGCAAGTCGTTGCCCTTCTCCACAAGAAAGCCGTTGATCAGCTGGCCGGGTGCCAACAAGGGGTTGCGGGGATCCATTGTCCGGCTCCTAAAAATCGGTGCCCAGGGTCAGCACGAATTGCGGCCCCAGGGGATTGCCATCCCAGCGTGTGCGCCAGGCCCAGTCCATTTTCAACAAGGCCATGCCGGCATCCACGCGAATGCCCCAGCCATAGCTCATGAGCAGGTCCTCCAGGTGGCCCGCTTCATCCACCGCGCGCCAGGAACCGTCCTGGTCCCAGGCGCCGCCCACATCCGTGAACACCACGCCACGCAGGTCCTGCCACACAATGGTCAGGGGCCAGCCCGTCACCAGATAACGCAGCACGGGTACGCGCAGCTCCACATTGCCCATGAGATAGCGGTCGCCTTCCCGCTGGTAAAGGGCCGCGCCGCGAAGTGGCTGCACCAGTCTGGAGTAGTAGAGCTCCTGGATCCCGCTGCGCAATTTGTTTGTGCGCTGATCCTCCAGACGGCGGAAATACTGCGTGTTGATCCAATTGCGCGCGCCGCCCAGGAAGAAGCGTTGGGGCGTGGAGCCGTCACTCAGGCCACCCGCCACGCGCAGCGCCAACTGCACATCCTGGTTCAGTCGCAGGTAGCGGCGCAGATCCAGTTCCAGGGTATGGAAGTTGTTGCCCGCGTCCGCCCCTCCACGCACAGGGAAGCCTCTGGTGTAGCCCACATTCCCGCGCCAGCCATTCACCGGGCCGGTGGCCCCCCACAGGGTGTTGTCGAATATCCACGACAAGCCGCCCGTGAGGAAGCGGCCGCTCTGGTATTCACCATAAACCGGCGTGCCATAGGCGTCTTCCTTGTAGTCTCCAACGTTCAGGCTGTCACGATCCACCAGGGTCCAGCGGCTGTCCAGCTGCAGGCGGCTGAAACGCGAGAAGGGCCAGGACACGCTGCCTTCCAGGCCGGCCAGACCGTCCCGGTAGTAGCGATCCTGCACTTCGCCCTGCAGGTAGTGCACATAGCGGAATGCGCCACCCACCCAACGCAAGCGGCGGGCGTTGTATTCGTAGTAGGTGTAGATGTTCGAGAACTCGATGCGGTTGTAGAAGTTCAGGTAGGCATACAGGGTGTGGTTGCCCAGCAGGTCGCTGAACACCAGCTGACTCACGCCCTGGAAGCCGAAGATGTCATCGTATTGGGCGCTGGCCTGGCTCATGTCCGGGCTCAGGCGCAGTTTGTAGGGGCGTGGCACGAAGTTGCCCTGGGCATCCACGCGGGGCGCTTCCACGCCCACTTTCAATCCCAGGTCCTCCTCACGCGATCGGCGGTTCATCCACCGCTGATAGCTTTCGGTGCCGAACTCGCCCAGGTCGCTGAAGTCCACCTGGCGCCAGCGTTCGTCCTCGCCTTTCAAGTCCGGCGCTTCGTGGCGAGGAGCCTCCTCGCGGCGGCTGCGCACCCGGTTGAAGGGAAGCAGGGCGCTGTCGTCCTCAGGCATGGGGCCCAGGCGCTCCAGACGGCGGATATCCTTGTGCAGGTACACATCATAGCCGCCCTGCTCGAAACTGGAAAAGAGCAGGCGTCCTTCCCGGGACAGGCTGGGTTGGAAAATGCCTGTCACCATGTTGGTGCGCCGCTCGGGCAGGCTCAGGCTCGTATCCGCCGAGGCGGGAAGGCTCCACAGATTCCACGCTCCACCCACATCGCTGATGAACAGGATCTCGTCCGCCACGGGAGACCACACCGGCGTGCGCTTGCCATAAGGCGAACGGGTAAGGCGCCGCAGGCTCAGTCCCACGCTGCTGTCCGCCAGAAAGGCCTCCACATTGGCCAGGTAGATTTCATCCTTGGGCAGGCGCGAGGCCAGGGGCAGGGCTTGGGTATCCCGCCCCAAGTCGTCTCCACGATCGCTGACAAAGAGCAGCTGGCGGCCATCGGGGCTGAAGGAAGGATCACTGTCGCTGTGGCGGTCCCGGGTAAGGGGACGGGCCTGACCGCTTTCCACATCCAGCAGCCAGATGTCGCTGCGTCCCTCCTGCTGGGCCACGAAGGCGATGTGGCGGCCATCGGGGCTGAACGCCGGACTGAACAGACCCTTCAATCCAAAAGTCCAGCGCTGAAGGATGCGGCCATCCCGGGCGTCCAGCAGGAAGAGGGCGTCCTCCGCCCCGGCCTTGGAGGCGAAAGCGATGCGCTCACCGTCCGGCGCCCAGGAGATTCCCGGCTGCAGCCAGTGCAGCTCCTCGAAATTCCCTGATTGCTGGCCCCCCAGCAGGCGGCGGGGCTTCTCCGGTTGGGTGATGTGCGCCAGGTAAAGGTCGAAGTAGCCCGTGCGGTCGCTGAGGTAGACCATGCGGTCCCCATCAGGGCTGATGGCCGGGCTGTTGTTGACGAAGTTGCCCAGGCGCGTGTGGTCAGTCACGGCATCGGCGAAGTCCCGGGCGCGGCGGCGATCCTGCACGCCGGGCCAGTAGAGTCGTTTCAAATAGTCCTTCCACTGGCGCGAGAGCTCCTCCAACCCGAAGCCCAGGCTGCTCTCCAGGCCGCGCTCCACGCTGCGCAGACTGCGCACCTTGTGGTTCAGCAGGGCGATGCGCTCCCGCCCGAACTCGTCTTCCAGGTAGCAGAAGACGCTTTGCCCGCCCTTGTAGGCCAGGAAGCCCCCCAGGTAGGGGATGTCCGGCAGGTAGCCCGAAGTGACAGCGTCGGCCATGAACATGTTGGCCTCGCGGTCCCAGCCGCCCCGGCTGGTGTACTCGCTGGAGCCCTCCACGAACCACAGCGGCAGGGGAAAACGGATGACTCCCGCCAGCACGCGATCCCCATAGAACATGGCCAGCTGGAACGCGTGGTTCAGCTCGTGGTGGATCACATGGCGGTAGGCTTCCCAGTCCCCCTGGAAAGGGACCACCACGCGGTTGCGGTAGAACTCGGTGAAGCCGCCCACGCTCTCGGGCACCACGCCGCCGGTGAGGTTGGTGCCGGAAAAATCGTTGTGGCCCTGGTAGGTGACAATGGTGATGCGCTCGCCCTGGGGCAGTTCCCAGTTGTAGTCCCGGGTGAGCAGCACATAGGCGCTGTCCGCCGTGCGGGCGGTGAACACCGCCTGGTCGTAACCGCCCTGGTAGTAGTAGATGTCGAAGTGGTCGGTCTGGATGTAGGACCAGTCCTTCACCCCGTACTGCACCTTGTTCTGGCCAAAGTCCTGGCCCAGGGCGTAGGGGGCCCAGGCCATCAGGACGGCCACCAGAAAAATCAGCAGGACACGGCTTGGCGATGGGCGCATGGAACTCATGGGGCGCTTTCTTCAGTTCCGCCGCGGCAGGGCCAATGCCCGTTGGCGCAGCGCATCCAGCAACTGGGCGAAGAGGCGATCCTCATCACCATCATTGTGCAAGACCAGCCCGGCGTGGCAGGCCATGGCATCCTGCGTCCACTGGCGCTGCAGACGCTCACGGGCCTCGTCCTGCGACAATCCCAGGCGCAGGGCCGCCCGGGCCAGACGCACCTCGTCCGGGGCCCGCACCAACCACAACTCGTCAAAGGCATCCTGGATGCCCCATTCCAACACCAGGGCCGCATCCAGGAAAAGGGCAAGTTGCGGCCGGTCGTCCAAGGCCCTCTGCTCTTCCTGAAGCCGCTCCAACAGACGCCTGTGAAGGTAAGGAAAGACCCGTGCGTTGAGGGCCTGCAGGGCTTCGGCGGAGGCGAAGGCGCGGCGTCCCAGGGCGGCGCGATCCAGGCGGCCCTCAACATCCAGGATCGCCCTCCCGAAATGATCGGCCAGCTCCCCAACCAATGCGGCGTTGCCCTCCAGCAGATGGCGGCCCTCCAGATCCGCATCCACCACCGGGTGGCCGGCCTGACGAAGCCAGGAGGCCAGCAAGCTCTTGCCAGCCCCCATCCCCCCGGTGATGGCAATGCGCCGCGCCATGGGCTAACTCCCGCAACTGTCCAGACGGGCCGCCAACTGGGAAAGGCCCTGACCCCTCCCCGCCGGCGCGGCTTCCCGCACCCAGGCCAGAGTGTCCAGCGTCGTCTCCTCCAGGCTGCGCTGGATCCAGCCGGCGTCCCGGGCAGACCGGGTGTCCAGGTCGAAGGTGTTGTGGGAATGTTCGGGCAACCACAAGGGGCATTCGGACCAGGGGCGGATGCCCGCCTTCCTCCACTGCTCGGCGGATTGGACGATGGGATCCAGCCCAGGCGCCAGACAGGCCGCCATGCGCTGCCACACTTCCATCAGCGGCAGGGCGGGATCCGGCCCCGCCACATGCACGGCGCCCTCCGCCCCTTCCTCCAGCACATGCAGGCAGAAGGACGCCAGATCCCGCACATCCAGCCATTGGACAGGCTGCTGTCCCGCATCCGGCCAGCGCGGGGACCTGCCTTCCCGGGCGCAGGCATCCAGCTCCCGCACCCACCAGGCGAAGCGCTCGCTGGGATCCTCCGGCCCCACAATCAGGCCCGGGCGCACCACCAGCGCGCGATCCTCCAGCTCCTCCTGGACCATGTCCTCGCACATGGCTTTCAGCGCGCCGTAATGCTCGGCCAGTTCCGCGTGGGGATCCACTGGCGGCAGCAGGGGAGACTCCTCCGTCCCGCGGGGGGACATGGGCTCCTGGTACACGCTGATGGTGGACACCAGCAGGTAGGCGCCGCAGCGCTCACCCAGCAGGTCCAGCGCTGCCTCCAGATCGGCGGGGCGATAGGCGCAGGTGTCCACAATGGCGTCCCAGTCCTGGGAAGCCAGTGGGCGCAAGTCCTCGGCCCGATGACGGTCGCCCTGCACCCAAGCAACACCCTCCACTGGGCCGGGCTTCTGGTGTCCGCGGGTAAGACAGGTCAGCTCCCATCCCTTGGACAGGGCCTCCCGGGCCAAGGCCCGCCCCAGAAACACGCCTCCACCGAGCATGAGCAGCTTCATGGTTCCACCTCGTGATTACCGTTCCAGCAGAGCTTCCAGTTCCTTGTCGCGCAGGCCTTCCAGGGCCTCCGCCGCCTCGCGACGCAGAGCGCGCGGGGCATCCTTCAATTGGGCCAGCAAGGCCTGGCGGCCCTCCGCGCAGCGGGACAGCGCCAGACCCAGCCATGCCGCACGCCGTGCGTGGGGAAGCACAGCTTCGTCCAGCAAGGCCCACAGCAACAGCGCGCCGGGGGCACCGCCCTGTTCGCCCAGCGCAATGGCCGCCGCCTCGCGGGTCTCCGGACGCCCCAGACGCAGCGCCGTGGCCACCAGTTGAAACGCGCTGTCATTGTCCCGCTCAAGCAGGCCCTGGAAGAGGTCCAGCTGCAGGTCCATGCTTTCCACATCCGCCACGGCTCGGTGGGCCAGCAAGGGCAAGGCCCACAGTTCGGGCGCCTCCCGCAGGGCCCGCACAGCGCCCTGGCGGCACTCCGGTTCCGCGTCCGCCAACAGGGCAGCCAGCGCCACGGCACCACGGGGATCGCCACAGCGCACGAAACCCAGGGCGCAGCGTCCGCGCAGCGCGGCGGCGGCATCCACGCGCCCGCCCCACACGGCTTCCCATTGCACCGTTTGCAGACCGCTCCACCAGGGCTCGCTCTGAGGCCACTCCACTTCCAGCAAGGCATCCGCCAGCGCCAGGCGCCCCAGGCAACCAGGGTCCACCTTGGCGCCATCCACACCCAGTCGCTCAAAGGCGTCCACCGCCAGATGCTCCCATCCCGGGTACTCTTGCTGGCGCAGGAAGCCTGCCGCCCGGGCCACCGCCGCGCCTGGCGCCTTGGCCAGCGCCTCCTGGCAAAGGGTCAGCCGCTGGGACGCTTCCCCGTCACGAGCCGCATCCAGCCGCGCCAGCCATTGCTCAAGCCTGCTTGCCATTAGCGGTCCACAGCGGATGATTTGCCGGAGGCTGTTTGCAGAGCGCGAACCGGGCCGAACACTGCATGGATGTCCCTTCCCTTGGAGAAACAGCCATGCCGCACCTTGACGCAGCACCACTGCGGCGCGGCACCCTGCGCTGGATGGCATTGACTCATCATCAGGCTCATCCTTTGAATCCGCCCTCTAGTCATCCACCCGCCCCTGGATCCTGATCTGGCTGGAAAGGTCACACATGGGCCAGGGCCACGGAAGGGCACGGCCACTCCGGCAGCCTTGTTTTCCGCTTAACTTTTCACTTCTTGGGGCATCAATGGAGACGACCATGGGCACCGCCCTTCACTTCGCATTCAACAGGACCCCCTTCACCGGCCACACCTGAGGCGGCCCGGCGGCGGCGAGTTCGACCCCACTTAACATCTGACGCCCTCCCCGCTCCTTGAGACGCGGAGGCGTCCCAAGGAGGCATCATGTCCACCGATTATCATCCCATGTGGCAGGAACTGGGCCTGGACCTGGACGCGCACGATGCGCTGCTGGGCGTGCTGGGACCGCTCTATGAGAAGACCTTTCTGACCCAGCCCAACCGGCCCCAAGGCATGGACTACTTCAACTTCGTCATGAGCGAAGTGCACGGGCTGCGCGTGAAAGAGCTGCTGGACCACAAGGAGAAGGGCGGCTTCGTGACGGGCACCTTCTGCACCTTCGTGCCCGAGGAGCTGGTGCTGGCGGCGGGCGGCATTTGCGTGGGGCTCTGCGCCGGTGCCGAGTGGAGCACGCCCGAAGTGGACGCCCTGTTGCCGCGCACCACCTGCGCCCTCATCAAGGGCGCCTTCGGCTTCGCCTCCGCCAGGGTCTGTCCTTATCTGGCCGCCAGCGATCTGGTGGTGGGCGAGAACACCTGTGATGGCAAGAAGAAGGCCTGGGAGAGCTTTCACCGCTTCGTGAAGGAACTCCATGTGATGGACATGCCCCAGGTGAAGAACAGCACCGGCCACGCCCTGTTGCGTGAGCAGTACGGCATCCTGCTGAAGAAGCTGGAGGATGTGGGAGGCCGCAAGGTCACACCGGAGGCGCTTGAGGGGGCCATTTCCACCGTGAACGCCAAGCGCCGCGCCCTGGCCCGCTTGACCGTGCTGCGCCAGGCCAATCCCGCCCCCATCAGCGGCCTGGACGCCCTGCTGGTGCAGCAGGTCTCTTTCTACGACGATCCGGTGCGCTTCACTGCCAGTGTGGAAGCCCTGTGCGACGAGCTGGAGGAGCGCGTGCGCCAGGGCAAGGGCGTGCACGAAGGCCGCCGTCCGCGCCTGCTCATGAGCGGCTGTCCCATGGCGGTACCCAACTGGAAGCTGCCCCACATCGTGGAGCAGGCCGGCGCCATCATCGTGGGTGAGGAGAGCTGCATTGGCACTCGTGGCTTGCGCAACGAGGTGCGCCAGGGAAGCGGGGGCCTGGATGCACAGCTTGAGGCCCTTACCGAACGCTACTTCGCCATTGACTGCGCCATCTTCTCGCCCAATCCCGAGCGCCAGGAGCATGTGGTGGACATGAGCGCCACCCAGCAGGCAGATGGTGTCATCCACTTCAGCCTGCCCTTCTGCACACCCTACCAGAGTGAAGCCCTGCGCATGGAACCCGCATTGGAAGCGGGCGGCCTGCCGGTGCTGCGCATTGACACGGACTACAGTCCGGAGGACGCGGGGCAGCTGTCCACCCGGGTGGAAGCATTCCTGGAACGGTTGGAGGCTTGATGCGCCGCCTGGGCCTGGACATGGGTTCCCGCGCCGTGAAGGTGGCCCTGCTGGAGGACTCCCGGCCCCCGGTGCTCAAATGGGCGCCGGGGGGCTGGGATCCCGTGCAGGTGGCGCTGGATCTGTTGCGGGGTGAATCCTGGGACCACATGGCGGTGACGGGCTACGGGCGTCAGCTGGGCGCCCGCCACTTCTCCTGCCCTTCGTTGACCGAACTGAAGGCCGTGGCGCTGGGGGCGGCCCACCTGCACCCGGAAGCCCGGGGCGTGGTGGATGTGGGGGGACAGGACACCAAGGCCTTGGCACTGGATGCCCGTGGCCGCATGCAAAAGTTCACCATGAACGACCGTTGCGCCGCGGGAACTGGGCGCTTTCTGGAGGTGATGGCCACGGCCATGGGCCTGCGCATGGACGAGTTCGTGACCACGGCCCTGGGCGCAGGGGAAGCCGAGCAGCTGAGCAGTCTGTGCGCGGTGTTCGCCGAGTCGGAGGTGGTGTCGGCCATTGGGCGCGGTGCGCCCAGGGAAAGCCTGGCCCTGGGCATTCACCGCAGCGTGGCCCAGCGCATTGTCTCCATGGTTCGTGCGCTGGGTCTGGAAGGTCCGCTGCTGTTCACCGGCGGAGGCGCCCTTAACGCCTGTCTGGCGCGGGAAATGCGGCAAGGGGGCCTGGAGCTGCTGGACACGGCCCATCCCCAACATGTGGCCGCCCTGGGCTGCGCCTTGTCCATTGTGGAGGAGTCTTAGGGCGCTGAATCAAGACACCGCTCCAGAACCCAGGCCCACTACTGGCGAAGTCGTCTTCACCGGCAGAAGACGGTGGACTAAAGGGTCAGCTCCACTTTCAGGCGCTCCGGACCTTCGAAAAAAAGGGCCAGGCTGTCCACACCGCCGGCATGGGGATGGCGCTCCGCATAAAGCAGGTTCCAGCCGCGCTGCTGAATCTCCTGCGTCAGGCTTTCCACCTGCTCCCGGTCCCGGGCCTGGAAGGCCAGATGGTTCAGGCCTGGTCGGCAGCGGTGGAAAGGCGCATCCAGCACAGTGGCCTGGCAGAAAACCAGATAGCAGCCGCCATGGCGCCAGCTGAAGCCCTCCGCCCAGTCCTGATAGGGCTCCCAGCCCAACTGGCCAAGCCACCAGGACCAGAAGTCCCGGGCCAGGGCCAAATTGGTCACATACATCTCCACATGGTGCAAGGCACCGGGACCGGGTTCGGGGCTGGATTGCGCATGCATCACAAAGCGTCCTCCGGCCAACCGCGCACCACCACCAGCTCCAGGGCCTCACGGCCAAGGCTCCGCCAGCCGCGCTGGGCGCCGCCCTCCACCAGGGCCGCATCCCCCGCCTCCAGCAAGTGAAGGCCACCATCCACATGCAACTCCCCTTTGCCACCCAGCACCCAGAAGAGGGCGCGGTCGGGCACGGCATGAGGTGGCAGGGCCGCTCCCGTCTCCAAACTCACACGGATCAGGCGCCGGGGGCCATCCACACCCAGACGAAAGCCAAGGATGCCCGGCTCGTTTAGCACGCGCTGGGCGTCCACACCCCGCAGGACACGCAATCCAGTCCCTTCCTGCACTGGCAGTTGCGGCAGATAGCGTTCCTTCAGCACGGCCAGATGGTGGCAGGCATGGCCGGCCATCATCCAGGCCAGTTGACGCACACTGTAAGCCCTGTCCTCCACCTGGCCCCGCCTCTCCCAGGCCTCCACAGGAAGGCGATCCAGCAGGTCCACCACCAGGCGGCGCTGCAGGCTCCAGCGCCCCAGCTCGGCGGCGAGATCCGGCTCCCACAAGGCGGCAAAGGCGTCCTCGTCATAGGCGGGCTGGGGACCCCCATCGCCACGGGCGGCGCGCAGCAGGCGCTCCAGCAGGACCAACTCGCTATCGGCCATGTGCCCCATCAGGCGGGCCAGACTCCACTTGCCCGGCGCATAAGTCCAGTGGTCATGGATTCCCGCCAACCCACCCAGGGCCAGGCGCCACTCGCTTCGCTGTCCGTCCAGGATGCGGCGAACATCCCCAAGGGGACATTGGGACAAATAGCCTTGCCACGCGGCCGGGCCTTCTCCAGGCTGAGGCGCCTGGCAGGCCGGATGCAGTGTTTCTGTCATGTTGAGTCCCCCGTTATTCCCACCACCACTCTTGTATTCAAGTCACGGATGCGTTCCGCGATCCGCCGGCGCTGTCATCCCAGCGAAAACTGGGATCTCTTGTCCGCATGGACTCCCGCGTTCGCGGGAATGACAGGCCCGTGTCCCCTTGCTAGGCCCAGCAGCTCTCGTTCTCCAGCCTTGAGTACTAGGCGGTTTCAGTCCATTGAAAACGGTGGCGCCTAATCCACTTCAAAATCCACGCGAAACAGATCCAGCAGCATGCCGAAGTGGCGGGCCTGCCGCCAGAAGCGGAGGCCGCACTTCTCCAGCACACGCCGGGATGCCGTGTTGGGGGGATCCACCGCGGCCACCAATCCCGGCAGGCCCAGTGCCACCCGGGCGGCCTCCACGCACAAAGCGGCGGCTTCACTGGCCAGACCGCGTCCCCAGGCGCCGCGCTCCAGACAGTAGAGCAGCTCCACATGGCCCGTGCTGTCAAAGTCCGCCAGGCCGCACCATCCCAGGCAATGGTCGGACCCGTCTTCACACAGCGCCCAGGCGCTGTAGCCATCCCGCGCATGTTGGCGGCGGAAGTAATCCAGGGTGCGGGCGCTCTGTTCCCTTGTGCGTGCCGGACCCGGCAGGTGGCGCACCACCTGCTCATCCGCCAGCATGGCGGCCACGGCGTCCAGATCTTCGTCGCGGAACGCCCGCAAGCGCACACGCGCGCCGCGCAGCGGCAGGGAAACGGGCCCCAGCCCCGGCAGGGGGGCCATGGGCGGCACCAGCGCGGGATCCAGGCGCCCCAGATGATGCCAAAGGTGCCCCAGGTAATCGCGAATGAGATCATCCAGCGTGACGGGATCCTCGACCCTGAACGGCTGCCAGGCGATGCGATGCAGACTGTGGGGATGTCGGGGTCGCAGACAAGTATCCGCATCCAGGCGTCGGGCCAACTGCAGCAGGCGATGGTTGTCCGCCCGCCAGCCTTCCACCAGGAGGGGCCAGGGCAGCTCTTCCATGCCTTGCACGTCCACCCAGCGGTCCTGGTTGTAGCCCTCAAGCTCCAGGCCGGGCTGCTCCAGGGCGCGCAGGATGCGCAGATGGTTCACCTGCACGCTGTCCCACAAGTGTCCCAACACCTGTGCGGCATTCCAGGCACCGGCGGGCTGAAAAGCCTCCCGGCCCCTTTCCAGCAGGCGGCGCGCCGCGGCATCCACCCGCGCCGCACTCTGGACCAGCAAATGCCGCCGGGCGGCTTCAACGGTAAGGGCCATTTCCCCCTCCCATACAAAAGGGCGCCCCATGGGACGCCCTTGAACATTGCCTGTGCGAGAAGATCAGTCCTCGCCGTCGTCCCCGATGCAATTCACCGGGCACTCCGCCATGGCGTCCATGCACTGCTGCATCTCGGCGTCGTTCTCCGGCTGCTTGTACACGTAGTCGTGTCCGCCGTCGTCGGACTCCTTGAAGTTGTTGGGAGCGGCATCCACGCAGGCACCGCACACAATGCACTCTTCGTCCACATAGAACTTGCCCGAAACGTTGGTGGGGAAGCGGCGCGTCTTGTCGGCCATTATCGTCTCCTTTCATGGTGACCGTCTTTGGTGCAGGAAGGTGGCAAAGAGGGGCCTGTCCGTCCACCCGTCCCGCCACGGGATCAGGTCAAGCTGTCCCGGCGGTGCCAGCTGAAATTCAGCAAGAGGCCCACCATGGCCATGCAGGTCCACAGGAAGGTGCCGCCATAGGTCAGAAAGGGCAGGGGCAGGCCGGTGACCGGAGCGATGCCCGTGGCCATGCCAATGTTCACCACCACATGGAAAACCAGCACGGAGGCGAAGCCGGTCATGGCCAGGCCGCAGAAGCCGTTGCGATGCTTCAAGGCGATCACCAGGGTGCGCGTGAGCAGGACGCCGAACAGGGCCACCACGGTGAAGGTGCCCACAAAGCCCCATTCCTCACCCAGCACGCTGAAAATGAAATCTGTCTGGCGCTCCGGCAGGAAGCTGAGCTGGGTTTGCCCGCCTTCCATGTAACCCTTGCCCCACAGGCCGCCGGATCCAATGGCCACCTTGGATTGGATGATCTGATAGCCCGCCCCCAGGGGATCGGATTCAGGATTGAGAAAGACGAGGATGCGCTTCTGCTGGTACTCGTGCAGAAGGGTCCACAACTGGGGCAGGGCGAAGCCAATGGTGGCGCTCACGCTGAGAGCCGCCGCCATGACCCAGATGCCCGCCTCGCTGTAGTAGAGCACGGCAGCCAGAATGAGGATGAACAGCAGGAGCACGAAGATGTTCAGGCTGCACATGGCGGCAATGATGGGCGAAAGCAGGATGAGCACCCAGCTCCAGGGCAGCCCGGCGCGGATGAGCATGGGCACCGTCACAAAGGAATAGGTAAGGCTGGTGCCCAGATCCGGCTGGGTGAGTACCAGCAGCAGGGGCAGGCCGGCCAGTCCCAGGGCGGCCAGCACCCATTTCAATTGGGACAGATCCGCGCGGTTGTCCGACAACAGGCGCGCCAGGCTGAGCACCAGGGCGAGCTTGCCGATTTCCGAGGGCTGGAAGTGCAGATCGCCAATGGCCAGCCAGCGTTCAGCCCCCATGCCCACCAGTCCCATGAGATCCACCAGCAGTAGAAGCAGCACGGCTACGCCCCAGGCCACCCAACTGATGGCGAACCAGAAGGAGGGCGGCGTAAGGGCGCACACCAGGAGCAGGGGCAGGCCCATGACGAACCACAACAGCTGGCGCAGGCCGTAATCCGTCTCCTGTCCGCCGGATGCCGAGTGCAGCACGGTCATGCCAATGGCCATCAAGGCCAGGAAACTGAGCAACAGGGTCCAATCCAGCCTGCGCAGCAGGGTGTGCAACCAGCTCATTCCGCTCCCCTCCCCACCATGGGCGGAGCCGGAAAGGCACCGCCACCACCCCGGGAGGCCGAATTTGTGGGAGCGGCATTCCCCTGGCGCGTGCTGTCCGGTGTCCCCAGGCTGTCCGGGGGAGCGGCCAGTCCCTTGCCCTCCTTCAAATCCAGCCAGGCATCGAAGAGCTTGAAGGCCACGGGAGCCGCCGCCTCGCTGCCATGGCCGGCGTTCTCCACAATCACCACCGACACCACCTCAGGATTCGGCTCCGGCATCCAGCCCATGTACCAGGCGTGGGCCTCGCCATGGGGATTCTCCGCCGTGCCGGTTTTGCCGGCGGCCTGGTAGCGGGGGCGCTTTTGCCCGTGGGCCGTGCCTCCCACATCCTCCACCACCGCCCGGGTGGCGCGCTCCACCATGCTCCAGGTGCGCGCAGATAGTCGCAGATCCTTCACCGGATAGGTGAGCACGCGTTCCCCTCCCGTGGCGTGATCCACCAGACGCACGCCAAAGTGGGGCGTGGGTCCGCGGCCGCGACCCGCTACCAGACCGGCGAAGCGCAGGGCCTGCATGGGTGTCACCAGGATTTCCCCCTGACCAATGGCCAGATTAAGCATCACGCCCTTGGTCCAGCCCCGGCGTCCGAAACGCTTGTCGTACCAGGCATTGCCCGGCACAAGGCCCGTTTTCTCCCCGTCCAGATCCACGCCGGTGGCTTCGGTCAGGCCCCACCAGGAAGCGGCCTCGCGAATGTGGTCCGGGCTCAGCTTCAAGCCCAGCTGGTAGAAATAGACATCGCAGCTCTGTTGGATGGCCTTGTGCATGTTCACCGTGCCGTGACCCTTCAGGTTCCAGCAATGGGCCACGCGCTGGCCCAGGCGCAGGGAGCCGCCACAACTGACGCTCCAGTTCTCATCCACAATGCCCTTCTCCAGCGCCCAGGCGGCCAGGCCCACCTTGAACAGGCTGCCTGGAGGATAAATGCCCTGGATGCAGCGGTTGAGCAAGGGGCGCGCGTCAGCGTCGTTCAAGTTGGCCCAGATCTCCGGCGGCATGCGGCCACTGAACCAGTCCAGCAGGAAATCCGGCTTGCTCACCGCTGCCAGCAGGCGCCCCGTGCGCACCTCCATGAGCAGGACCACGCCCCGACGACCCGCCAGTTGCGCCTCCGCCATGCGTTGCAAATCCAGATCCAGCCCTGTTTCCAGATCAAATCCATTGCGCGGTGCCAGGGGCGGCAGAATGTCCGTGGGCCCCAGCACGCGCCCACGCACATCCACTCGCAGGTAATCCACGCCTTTGCGTCCGCGCAGATCCCCGTCATAGTGGCGCTCCAGGCCACGGCGCCCGATGAGGTCGCCAGGGGTGCCATCGGAAAGACGGCCCTCCGCCAGCTCCTTTTCATCCACTTCACCCAGGTAGCCCAGCATGTGTGGCGCAATGGGCTCGTCGTACTGGCGTCGCGGTTCCACCAGCACCTGTAGGCCGGGAAAATCCAGGCGGTGCTCGGCCAGGAAGGCGCGCTGATCGAAGGTGATGTCGGGAACCAGTTTCACCGCCTTCAGGCTGTGGCGTCCACCCTGGTTCAGACGACGGCGCAGGAAGTCCTCTTCCCAGTTGAACACGGCGGCCAGGCGGGGCAGGGCCGTGCTGTCCTTGAACAAGGTGGCGGGGATGCCATAGAGGGTGTAGGAGGGCCGGTTGCCCGCCAGCGGCCTGCCCTTGCGGTCCAGGAAGAGCCCGCGGTGGGGGGCGATCTCCTGGGTGCGCACCTGGTTGCGCAGGCTGCGCGAGTCCCAATCCTCCCGGCCAATGATCTGCATGTGCACCAGGCGTCCCAGCAGAATGAGCAGCAGGGTCAACTGGATGAAGACCAGCACGCCGCCGCGCAGCTGGATGTCCGTGGGTTGTCTCACCGCCGCTGGTCTCCCCTGCGGCCTCCCCACAGCCAGCTGAGCAGGACGCCCAGCGCCACGGTGTAAAGCCACACGGGCAGGGCAAGACGCAGGGTGATGTCCCAGGCATCGTAATCCATGCCGCTGTAGCGCACATGGGCCAGGAACAGATCCAGCGGTCCCAGGATGAGGGCCAGACGCAACAGCGTGCGCCACAGGGGCAGACGCAGGGCTGGATGCAAGAAGAGTGACGCAAAGAAGCCCGCGCTGGTGCCCGCCAGAGCCGCCGCGCCCAAGGGATCCAGGGCGCCCGTGAGATCGGCGGCCAGTCCGGCAGCGAAGCCGAAAAGGGCAGCGCCCCAGGGAGCCAATGGCGCCGCCGCCCACAGGATGCCCAGCAACAGCAAGTCAGGCGAGCGGCCCTGGATGCCCAGCAGGTCGCCCCAGGCCAGCTGCAGGATGAAACAGGCGGCGAAAAAGGCCCAGCGCATCAGGGTGTGCCTTTCACGCTGTCCGGACGCTGGGGCAGGGTGGCCCAACGCAAGCCCAGACTGTCACTGGGCGCTTCCCGGCTCTGGGCCAGATAGAGTTCCTCCAGGCCGCCCAGACGGCTAAGGGGCGCCACGCGCACTTCACGGAACAGGCCACCGGATTCCAGCACTCGGGACACCACGCCCACGGGCAGGCCGCCGGGAAAGCGGGTGCCGGAATAGGCGCTGAGCACCGTGTCGCCCGTGGCCACGGGACTGGAAAAGGGGATGTCGGACAGTATCAACTCCTCGGCGCCACCGCTGAGGATGCCCTCCTCCCTGGTGCGCTGCAAAAGGGCGCGCAAGCGGAAGTCCCGATGGCTGAGCAGCAGGGCGCGGCTCTCCCGTGGGGAGGACTCCACCAGTAGGCCCACCAGCCCGTGGGGACTGACCAGGGCTTCGCCGCCGGAGACTCCATCCAGGCTTCCCTTGTCCACCACCACGCTCTGGGTGCCGAAGGGGCTGGAACGGGCGATGATGCGCGCAGGCAGGTAGAGCAGGCCGGGACGGGATTGCAGGCCGATCATCTGCTCCAGGCGGCCGGCTTCCCGCGCCAGCTCCTGGAGACGGCTGTTCTCCACGAAGAGCACGGTGGCGCGACGACGCAGCTCCGCATTCTCCCGGGCCAGATCCATGCGCTGGGGTATCCAGCTCACCAGGGCCAGGGGCCCGGCGGCCACGCGTCCCAGCGAGGCGCGGAAGACCTGCGCCGGCCAGGAATCCTGGGCCAGGATGATGACGCAGGAAAGCAGGCTGAGTCCCGTCCACAGGGCCCAGCCAAGCAGTGGTTGATGAACGGGTCGCGCGGGCAGGGCAGCCTCCGCCTACTTGCGCAGCAAGACCTTGTGGAAGCGTTCCATGTCGTCCAGCACAATGCCCGTGCCGCGCACCACGCAGGTCAGCGGATCCTCCGCCAGATTCACGGGAAGGCTGGTCTCATCGCGCAGCTTGCTGGCCAGGCCCTTGAGCATGGCGCCGCCGCCAGTGAGCATGATGCCGTGGTCGCGGATGTCCGCGGCCAGTTCCGGCGGTGTTTTCTCCAGGCTGAGCTTCACGGCGTCCACGATCTGGCGCACGGGCTCCGCCAGGGCATCGCGCACTTCCTGGCTGGAGATCTCCACCGCCTTGGGGATGCCGGCAATGAGATCCCGGCCCTTGGCCGTCATCTTCAGCTCCTCCTTCAGCGGGCTGGCGCTGCCGATGCGGCACTTGATCTCCTCCGCCGTGCGCTCGCCGATGAGGAGGTTGTAGTTGCTGCGCATGTACTGGATGATTTTCTCATCCATCTCATCCCCACCCGTGCGGATGGACGTGTCCGTCACTATGCCCGACAGGCTGATGACGGCGATCTCCGTGGTGCCACCGCCAATGTCGATGACCATGCTGCCAATGGGCTGATCCACCGGCAGACCCACGCCCATGGCCGCTGCCATGGGCTCGGCAATGAGATAGACTTCGCGCGCGCCGGCGTGCTCGGCGGAATCGTTGATGATGCGCTTTTCGCTTTTCGTGACGCCGCTGGGCACGCACACGATCACGCGCGGACGGGTGAGGCGGTTGCGCGTGACCTTGCGGATGAAGGCGCGGATCATCTCCTCCGCCACCTCGTCGTCGTCAATGACCCCGTCCCGCATGGGGCGGATGACCTCCACATCGGCATGGGTCTTGCCCATCATCTCGCGGGCTTCGTAGCCAATGGCGATCACCTTGCGGTCGCTTTTGGACATGGCCACCACACTGGGCTCGCGCACCAGGATGCCCTTGCCCTTCACATAGACCAGGGTGTTGGCGGTGCCCAGGTCAATGGCGATGTCGTTGCTGAAGACGCCTCCGAAGAGGCTCATGAAGGAAAAGCCCATGAAGCTTCCTGTTTAGTGGCGGAAGTGCCGCCGGTCCGTGAAGAGCATGGCCAGTCCGGCCTCGTCGGCGGCGCGGACCACATCCTCGTCGCGCACGCTGCCGCCAGGCTGGATCACCGCCGTGACACCCGCGGCGGCGGCGGCCTGGATACCGTCGGGGAAGGGGAAGAAGGCATCACTGCCCAGGGCGCAACCTTGCAGGTTGTGGCCCTCCTTGCGGGCCTTGGCCACGGCCAGCTCGCTGGCATCCACGCGGCTCATCTGACCCGCGCCCATGCCCAGTGTGCGACCCTCCGCCGCCAGCACAATGGCGTTGGATTTCACATGACGCACCACGCGCCAGGCGAAAAGGAGATTGCGCAGTTCCTCCGCCGTGGGTTGGCGTTGGGTGACGCAGCGATAAGCGGCGCTGTCCTCCTCATGCACATGGTCCCGACCCTGCACCAGAAGGCCGCCGAAGAAATGGCGCACCTGCAGGGCTGGTCCCGCCAGGGCAGGCGCGGCCAACAGGCGGCGATCCTTCTTCTTGCGCAGCAGGGCCAGGGCCTCTTCGTCATAGGATGGCGCAATCAGGATTTCCATGAAGAGACCGTGCACGTCCCGGGCGGCCTCCAGATTCAAATGGCCGTTCCACACCACAATGCCGCCGAACGGGCTAAGGGAATCCGTGGCCAGCGCACGCTGGAAAGCCTCCAGCTGGGTGGTGCCCAGGGCGGCGCCGCAGGGATTGGTGTGCTTCAGGATGGCGCAGGCCGGACCTTCTTTTAGGGGAAAATCCCCCATGAGTTCCAGCGCGGCGTCCACATCGAGGAGGTTGTTGTAGGACAGGGCCTTGCCATGCAGGATTTCCAGCCCGGCCAGGCTGCCATACACGGCGGCGCGCTGATGGGGGTTCTCGCCATAGCGCAAGTCCTGCACGCGGGGCAGGGTAAGGGAAAAGACCGGCGGCATGGCCGGCGCGGCGTCTCCCGCCGCCTCCGCTTCGAAACGCGCGCCCAGCACCTGGGCGATAAGGCCGTCGTACGCCGCCGTGCGCGCATAGACCTTGGCGGCCATTCCGCGCCGAAAGGCCAGATCGGGACCGCCCTGGGCCATTTGATCCAACAAGGCGCCGTAGTCTTCCGTGCTGCTGAGCACGGTGACGAACGCGTGGTTCTTGGCCGCGCTGCGCAGCATGGCGGGTCCGCCGATGTCAATGTTTTCCACCAGATCGGCCAAGTCCACACCCGGGCGTCGGCTGACTTCTTCGAAAGGATAAAGGGTGACCACCACCAGATCGATCATGCCAATGCCGTGCTCACGCGCCAGCTCCAGATCCTCCGGCTGGTCGCGGCGGGCCAGCAGGCCGCCGTGCACGCGGGGATGCAGGGTCTTCACCCGGCCGTCCATCATCTCGGGAAAACCCGTCAGATCGCTCACATCCCGCACCGTCAGGCCATTGTCCCGCAACAGGCGCGCCGTGCCACCCGTGGAGACCAGCTCGCAACCCTGATCCGCCAAGGCACGGGCCAACTCCACCACGCCGCTCTTGTCGTGGACGCTGATGAGGGCGCGCTTCAGCGGGATTCGGGACATGGGATTACCCGTCCTTCCTGGATGATGACTCCCCCGGCCAACAGGGCCAGGGCCTGGGAATACACGCGATGTTCCGCCTCAAGAACCCGTGCGGCAATGGCTTCCGGGCCATCCTCCGCCTGCAGGGCAACGGCCTCCTGCAAAAGGATGGGACCACGGTCGTACACCTCGTCCACCAGATGCACCGTGGCACCGCTCACACGGCAGCCAGCTTTCCACACAGCCTCGTGCACGAAGTGGCCGTACATGCCGGCGCCACCGAAGGAAGGCAACAAGGCCGGGTGGATGTTCACCATGCGACCCCGATAAGCTTCCACCAGCAAGGGCGGAACCTTGCGCAGGAATCCGGCCAGGGCCACCGCGTCCACGTGAAGCTCCTGAAGCCAGTGCAGCAGCTCGGGTGCCCCGGGCGCTTCCTGTGACCAGCAGGATTTGCCGAAGAAACGGGCCTCAATTCCGGCATCCCGCGCCTTGTCCAGCACGGGAGCCCGCCTGTCCGCCACCAGGGCCACCGGCTCCAAGGGATGAATTCCCTCCTGCCAGCCCCTCAAGATGGCCTCAAAATTGCTGCCTCCTCCGGAGGCAAACAGCGCCAGACGGCGGAGACCCATTGGCGGAACTCCTTGCGGAATGGGCAGATCCATCCGAATCCACCCCTGCAAACAAAGTAGGGAGAAGGTCAGGCAAATTCAATTGCAGGATCGTTCAGATTTCGAGCTATTCTCGTGATCAAGTCTCAATGCCTATGCCGCCACCAGGATCATCGTGATCGGATGGACATTCCGTGAAAGCAGGAATCCATGCTGAAGAGAGTCCCAGCTTTCGCAGGCTTGACACCGCTCGCCATTGTCAACAGCCGCGGTGGGACTCATCCCCAAGGCTCCTTGCTGCAATCTGGGATTACAGGGTTGGGCGGGAGTTGCTTTCTTCTTCATCACACACCCAAGGAGCAGGATCAATGGCCACAACCCCCGCCTCCGAGCATCGTCCCCTGGTGCCCGCGTCCACCATCCTGCCCGAGCTGCGGCCCATGCCGCTGTTGGTGGGCGTGGTGCTGGGCGTGGTCTTCGGCGCAGCCAGCCTTTATCTGGCACTGCGCATTGGCATGACCATCAGCGCCTCCATCCCAATTGCGGTGATGAGCATCAGCATTTTCCGCTGGATGTCCAGGGCCTTTGGCGCGCGCCCGGCCACCATCCTGGAAAACAACATTGTGCAGACCACGGGATCGGCGGGGGAATCCATCGCTTTCGGCGTGGCGGTGACCATGCCCGCCCTGCTGGTGCTGGGTCACGACATGGATTTGTGGCGCATCATGACCGTGGCGGTGCTGGGCGGACTGTTGGGCATCCTGCTCATGATCCCGTTGCGCCGGGGCCTGATTGTGAAGGAACACGGCCGCCTGGCCTATCCCGAGGGCACAGCCTGCGCTGAGGTGCTGCGCGTGGGTGAGGAAGGCGGCATGAATGCCCGCACGGTCTTCGCCGGTTTCGGTCTGGGCTTCCTGTTCAAACTGCTTTCCGGGGATGGCGGCCTGCGCCTTTTCAAAACCGTGCCTGAGCGTGTGCTTTCCTTCTACAAGGGTGGCAGCATTGGCATGGAGGCCGCGCCTGAGCTGCTGGGCGTGGGCTACATCATTGGGCCGCGCATTGCCGGCATCATGTGCGCGGGCGGCGTGTTGGCCTACCTGGTGCTCATTCCCGCCATCGCCATTTTCGGCGGCGGCCTGCCAGAACCCCTCTTTCCCGCCTCCACACTCATCCGCGACATGGGTCCCCACGAGATCCGCAATGCCTACATCCTCTACATCGGCGCAGGCGCGGTGGCCACGGGCGGCATCATCAGCATGCTCAAGGTGCTGCCCCTTATCGCCCAGGCCTTCGCCGCGGGCATGAAGGACCTCCTGGCCTCCCGCAGCGGCGCGCCCAGGATGGAAGTGTCACGCACGGATCGCGACCTGCCCATGGGCGTGGTGGTGCTGGGCAGCATGGCCCTGGTCTTGGCCCTTAGCCTGGTGCCCAGCCTGCACATCAGCCTGCTCGGCGCCGTGCTGGTGGTGCTCTTCGGATTTCTCTTCGTCACGGTGTCCAGCCGCCTGACCGGGGAGATCGGCTCATCCTCCAATCCCATCAGCGGCATGACGGTGGCCACCCTGCTGCTTACCTGCCTGCTCTACCTGGCCCTGGGCATGACCAGCCCCACGGACCGGGTGGCGGCGCTGATGGTGGCGGCCATTGTGTGCATTGCCTCCAGCAACGGCGGCACCACCAGCCAGGACCTGAAAACCGGCTACCTCCTGGGTGCCACGCCACGGGCCCAGCAGATCGGCATCCTGGTGGGCGCCCTTACCAGCGCCATAGTCATCGGGCTCACACTCAAGCTCTTCAACGATTCGGCCACGGTTTTCGCCAGGCAGGATCTGCAGTGGCGCGTGCCCACGGAGCAACTGGGCCCGCTTGAGCATTTGCACGGGCCGGAGGCCACCCGGGACGCTGCCGCCTATCACGGAGTGCACATCACTTCCGAGACCGCACCCAGGGACTCCGCCGGCGCCTTCCTTGTGCCTCCCGGCAAGTACCTGGCCGACGATTCCGGTCGCATCCACTACCTGGTGGATCCGGGCATCAATGGCAGCGTGGATCATCGGGATGCGGCGCCAGGGCAGACGGAAGGCACTTTCGTGCGCAAATTCGACGCCCCCAAGGCCCGGCTCATGAGCCTGATCATTGACGGCATCCTCACGCGGAAACTCCCCTGGGGCCTGGTGCTCATCGGCGTGTTCATCGCCCTTACCCTTGAGCTTTCCGGCATCAGCAGCCTGCCTTTTGCGGTGGGTGTCTACCTGCCTCTTTCCGCCTCCACGCCCATTTGGGTGGGCGGCCTGGTGCGCTGGTGGGTGGATCGCAAGCAGGGAAAGGCGGCGTCGGAGTCGGAAGGCGACAGCAGTCCCGGTGTGCTTTTGTCCAGCGGCCTCATCGCGGGTGGCGCCATTGCCGGCATGGTGCTGGCCATCGTGGCGGGCACCAGCGAGAGCACCAGCCTGGCCCTGGGCAAAGTGGGCGAAGCCATTGGCCTGGGCGGCAGCGATCTGGCTTCCCTGGCGGCCTTTGCCTTGCTGGGCTACCTGCTCTTGCGGTCGGGGGTGAAAGCGAGAGCCTAAGTCCCAGCCCTTCCTTCGCAAGTCGTAATCTCGAAGCTCGGGATCACTTTCGGGATCATACTCACGCACTGCGGAACGAATCCGGGAACGCGAACAGCTGCGCTGAGATGGAATTCGAGGCTCGAGGCTCGAGGCTCGAGTCGGCAAGCTGCCGCGCCGGGGAAAGGTCTACGCGGCGGGATACTCCGTTCCCAACCACTCCTCCACCCGGGGCAAGACCCCAAGCACCTGCTCCAACCGATTGAGATCCAGGGGAAGCTCCCGCGCCGGTGCTTCGGCCAACTGCGCATCCGCCGTGTCCATGGCCTGCAGACGGCCCTCGTCAAGCCCCAGGTGTCGGAAAAGCTGCCGGGCAAAGTCCTCGCGGCTCAGGTATTGGGCGCCACCCAGATTGATGGGGCCCTGCAGTGGACTTGCCGCCTCACCCCCCGCCAACAGCTTGCCCAACAGGCGGTCCAACATGTCCGTCAACGCCCCTGCCGCCAACATGTGGCGCCGATTGTCCCGGAAGACAGGCACGGGCGCATCCTGCGCCACGCGCCCCAGCAGCCAGCCGGAAAAGGAGTTCTGCCCCGGCAGGCTGCGTCCCCATAAAAGGCTGCTGCGCAACAGGATGGCGCTGGGCAGCTGTTCCCGCACCGCCGCCTCCATGTCCGCCTTGCTGCGCCCGTACAAATGGGCGGGGGCGCAGGCCGCCTGCTCCGTCCAGCCTCCGGCCGGCGCCTCTTCAAGGGCGGCATCGCCATAAACCGTGTCAGAGCTGAAGGCAATGAGCGGACGATCCCGTCGGCGACACCAGCGGGCAATCCAATGGGCGGCTTCCACATTCACCCTGCGACCGCGCACAAGATCCCGAGCCAGCAGGGCAGGCTGGGAGACCGCCGCCGTGTGAACCACCACATCGGGTTTCAGGGCCTCCAGCAGATCCTCCATGCGGCGGGGATCCTCCGCCAGATCCACCACCTGATGCTCCATGGCCTGCATGGGAGCGGCCTGGCGGCTGCAGCCCGCCAGTTCATGCGTGGCGCACCAGGCTTCCGCCAGTCGGCTGCCCACAAAGCCCGTGTCACCTGTCACATAAATGCGCAGGCCCATGCTTTCTCCTGTCTGGTGGATTCAGTGCAGCAGGCGGCCCAGGTCGAAGGAAGCCTCCAGGCCAATGCCCGGCAGGACAGCGCCGGTGGTGGCGTGCAGCTCCACAGGACCCGGAGTGCGTGCCAAGCGCAGGGCCTGTACGCCGCTCAGCACATGGTTCACGAAGATGACACCGCAGGTGGCCAGGGCCTGTGACTGGGCGCGTTCGGACATGGCGCGCAAATCGCGGTAGCGGATCAGACGATCGCGCTCGCCCCAGTTCCAGTCGTCCGCCTGATCCAGGTAGCGGCGATCGGGCAGGTTGGATTCCAGCATGGCCTGATTGAAGTCATCGCGACTGATGTAGTTGGACACATCCACCCAGTAGTCGCTGCCAGAGCCGTGTCGCGCCGCGCCGGCCTCCTGCATGGCATAGGAGCGGTACTCCGCCGCCTTGATCTCCGAGTAGCGGGACAGGCCCCACACACCCGCAGCCAGGCCCATGTCCAGCCAAAATCCCTTCCGGCCTTTCCCCTTCAAGTCCGGGCGGCTGCGGGCCAGCACAGCCTGACCCCAGCCGGGCACCACCAGGCTGCGCAGGAAGAGAGCGCCCGGGGAAGGTCCTGCCAAATCCTCTGTCTGCTCCGCATCCCGCAGAATCTGACTCAGGCTGTCCTGGCTGGCCTTTCGCGCTTCATCCACGGGCGAGGAGCGGAAGCCGCCCGCCACCGCCACGCCGGCCGCAAGAAGCAAAAGGAAAGCGGCCCATGCGCGTATCATTAGAAGTTCCATCCCATACCCAGGCCCGCCTGGCGCCCATGGCCCGTTTCCAGGCTGGTGGCACGCAGATCCAGGCGCCCAGCCAGGGCTTTGTTGCGCTGCATCAACACATCCACGAAGCTTGCCAGATGGTTGACCACCAGGATGCCCAGGATGCGGTCCGCCAGAATGAGCTTGTCATTGGAATCCGTGCGCATGGCCATGTAGGCGCTGCTCTGGGCGCAGAAGGAATTCACGCTCCACGCTCCCTGGGCCACGGCAAGGTCACTGGCGAATTCCCAGTCACTGCCGCTGCCATAGCCGGACCAGCCCCGCTGGAACTGGGCGTACTTGCCAATCATCTCATAGAACTGCTGGGTCTTGCTCAGGCTGAAGTGGTCCCAGGCGCCGTTCTCGCCAGCGGCGTAGCCATCCAGATAGGTGCCGGGCAGGATGTGGCTGCCCTCTCCCGCGCTGGCATCGAAGACATCATTGCCCACTTCCGCGAACAGTGCCTCCAGGTCCATAAGATTGTCGGCCGCGGCCAGGGCGGCAGGATCGATGTTGCGGTCCAGCCAGCCCTCTTCCAGGGCGAACTCGCCGGGGTGTTGGCGCCACGCCACATAGCGGTCAAAGCTCCAGTTGGCATTGGCAAAGTTCCGGAAATCCGCATCCAGGGCCTGGCCCTGATCCTCCAGATCCTGGGCCCACATGAGCACTCCCGCTTCCACCGCCACAAAACAGGCCGCCTTCAGCCACTGGCCGTGCTGGGCCTGGTCAAGGCCGGGCACGATGATGGCTTGCAGCAGGTCCGCGCCGTCCCGCGCCTGCCCCTCCTCCATGAAGGAAATCATTAGCGGTGTGGGGGCCGTCACCTGGGGCAGGGCCTTGGCCTGAAGCCATGCCGGCTCCTGCTGGAACAAGCGTGTGGCCAGGTTCTCTTCCGCACGCACGGTGGCGCAGGCGAGCAAGAATCCCAGGCTCAAGGTGCAAGGTGCCGTCATGGCCATCTCCTAAAAGGCATCGAAATCGAAGAGCACGGTGGCGTACCAGCGCCACTCCTTCCCATAGGACTCGCCGGGATCCAGTTCCGGCACGCGGAAACTGTCCAGGCCATAGGCGCCGCCCAGGGTCACCGCCGTGGGGATCATGGCCCAACTGGTCATGAAAAGGCGCAATTCACCGCCCACATCCCGCTTGAGGGAGGGATCGCGCTGGCGGCTCCAGGCGTCCCCCAGGCCGGCTTGCACAGCGCCATAGAGCCGCTTCACATGCCAGGGCCCCACCTGCTGTCCCACCCGGCGCAGGATGGGGAAGCCCAGCTTCACATGGGCCAGGGCCTTGCGCGTGCCTCCCAAGGCGTAGTAGGAATAGCCCTTCAAGCCCATCAAGCCACCGGCGTAGGTATAGAAGAAGTCGTCCACCCGGGGATCGCTGATCCATGCCGCCTTGGCGTCCACGGTAAGAGACAGGGCGGGCAACAAGGGTGCGGGCCAGCTGCGGCCCCATTCCCCCTCGCCTTCCAGGAAGGCGGCGGGTTTGAAGACTTCCTTCAGCAAGCCAGCGCTGCTCACTTCAAAGCCATCAATCAGGCGGTCCCAGTGGCGGCGCACTTCCACACCCAACCATTGACGGTGATGGGGATTGATGAAGTCATCCACCCGCCGACCGCTTTCCGTGGCGAAGTCCAGGCGCAGGCGAAGGGCGCGGCTCTTGTAGTAGTCGTAATTCACCGTCAGTGGCGGGCGCTTGTAGCTGGCTTTGTACTGGGCCACACTGAAGGCCGCCTCCGCCGTCCAGGCATCGTTCAGGCGCCGACGCAGACCCAGGTGCCCCTCTGCCAGACTGAAGCGGTAATGCACGCCGTACTGGTCGAAAACCGGCGCGCCGTTCTCCTCCCCAACGATGACATAGGGATCGTCGAAGCGGGAATCATGGTCCCGCGCCATGCCGTAGATCTCGGTGAACACCGTGCTGTGGCCCACCTGGGCGCTGGCGGAGGCGAAGAGATCCATGTTGGTGAGGCGTGCGGCGGCCACGCCGCCGGAGAGCTGCACTTTTTCAAAGACATCGGTGTTGAGGAAGAAGATGCCCGGCTTCAGCTCGCCATCATCCACCACCAGCCGGGGAATGAGGAAGGGCTTTTCAAATTCCGCCTTCAGCGGCTCCCAGGTGCGCGGGGCCGGAGACTGGTCGTCGGTGCCCAGGGGCGGAATGCTGTGGGCCAGCTCCGGACGGGCCGCCGGCTGGCTGCCCAGATCCCGCAGCCCAGCCACCTCGAAGAGCCGGAAGCCCATGTCCTGATAGCCACTGTAGTACAGCGTGTCACCCGCCACCACCGGCATGAAGGCGCCACCGCGCACCGCGCTGATGCGCTGGGCCGCGCCACCTTCCGCCGACTGGCGCCAAATGTTGAAAATGCCGCCCTCGTCACAGGCATAGTAAAGCCATTGGCCATCGGCGCTCCAGCTTCCCTGGCGCTCGTCCAGTGGCGTTGCCACCAGGCTGCGGGAAGCGCCACTGACATTCATTTCAACCAGGTCGCGCCCATGCCCCCAGGCCCGGCTAAGCACGAAACGCGTGCCATCCGGATGCCAACGCGGCTGAAAATGCTGAGTGCCATAAGCTTCCTTCCCCAGCCGCTGGGCCGCCAAATGGGGGGCCTTGGCGCGGGCCTTCTTGGAAAGGGCCTTCCATGCCACGCCATCCAGGCTGTCCAGCTCCAGCAGGACCGGCCAGGTGCTGCCTCCGCCGTTCTGAATGGCCACCAGGCGGCGTCCGTCCGGCGTCACATCCGGCTGGGTCAGACGCGCTCCCTTGGTCAGGCGTCGGGTGAGTTTCTCCTCGAACCAGTACTGGTATAAGTCGCGGAGATGGCGGCCCTCCTTGTCGGCGGGACTGGTGCGCGAGAAGATCACGCTGCGCCCGTCCGGCGTCAGGGTGAAGGAGCCGCGAATGCCCGCCAGCACCTTTTCCGGCTCCACGGCAGGATCCCGGCGGTCCAGGCGCCACAAGTCCGTCATACCCAGCCACTCCGCATCCCCGTTGGAGGCATAGTAAAGCCAGCGGCCATCAGGGCTCACACGGGAATAGAGGTTGTTGGTGGGTCCAAGCTCGTCTTCGGGTTCGGGGAAGCCGCCCTCCGCCAGCGCCGCGCAGCAGGATCCAGACGGCATCAGTCCCGTGGGTGGGGTGCGCAGCTCCTCCTGATGCTCATCGCCGCCGCCGCCGGACAAGCCATGATGGTGGCGCGCCGTGAGCAGACGGCCTTCCACGGGTTCGCCGGGAAGAGTGGCCAGCTGGGCCGTGTAGCGCTTTTCCAGATCCGCCTTCCAGCGGCGCCAGATCTCGTGGCCATCCACGCCCAGCACTTTCTTCATGGCCGTGGCCATGCTCAGCCGGGCGGGGCGGGCCAACTCCTCCGACAATCGGCGCAACGCCTGGTCGCCGTAGTGGGTGGCAATCCACTCCACCAGACTGAAACCCTGGTTGTAGACGGATTCCCCGCCCACCGAACTCTTGTCGAAGGCGGCCATTTCGTCCAGATCGTAAAGGGTGCCATGCACCACACGGTCGCGCAGCACCATGTCCCGGTGGCTGTCCCAGTAGTCGTAGCGATGGCCCTCCACCATGTGTTGGGCCGCGCCTTCCGCCAGCCAGGCGGGCACCATGGTTCCCGCCACCGGCCAGGAGACGATGCGGTTGGGAAAGCCCTGCACCACATCGTCGCGCTTCTCCGGCTCGTAGCCCATCAACTGGAAATAGGCGAAGGGCACCTGGCGGCTGGCCTTGCGCGCCGCCCCCAGCTGCACGATATGGGTGAATTCGTGGGTAAGGACATTGCGCAGCCAATTGTGCTGGCCACGCAGGTCGAAATCCAGGCTGGTGGCCCAGATGATGATCTTGTTGTTGTAGAAGTAGGCGCCACCGTTGCTGTAATCGTCAGTGTCGTAGAAAATGAGGTGGATGCGCGTGTCCGGTACATAGCCATAAAGGCTGGTGACTGGCCCCCACACCTCTTCCATGACCTGGGCCGCCACAACACCCAATTCCTCCAGGCCCTGGTGCACATGGATGACGCAGTGCTCCAGCTCCGTGCTGCTCCACTCCAGTTCGGGGTGGTTGTAAGCCACAGGCTGTGCCTGCAGGCGGGCCGCCAGGAAGCCAAATGCCAAAATCAGTGTGGAAAGGAAGGTGCGCGCTGTCATTTCAACACCGCCACTTTCACCCGTCTGGTCCAGCTTTCCCCGCCGGAGGCTTCCAACAGGGCGAAGTAGGCGCCGGGCGCCACGCCGTTCAGCTGCCAATGCTGCTCCTGCTCACCCGCCGCGCCATGTTCCTGCTCCAGCCGCTGGGCCACATGTCCCGCTGTGTCGTAAAGGGTAATGCGCACCCGCGCCGGGGCTTCAAGGACATAATGGAAATGCGCCACCTCCGCGCAGGGGTTGGGCCACACATAGGCCGCATGTTCCTGCACGGCACGCACCGCTTCCCCATGGACAAAACCTGTGCCCGTGGGGCGTTGGCCACCATTGGCGTCGCCCCGGGGCTGGGTCCACACGGGGGCATCCAGTTCGGCCTCCCAGGCGCACAGAGTGCCGTCCGAAGCCAGGCCCAGGATCTGACCAAGCTGGGGCAGATAGAGTGGGGCATCCACGGCCCCGGCCCACACACGGGGCCAGGTGGCGGGCGTGCTTCCTGTGGCATCCAGGGCGCTCAGGCGCTCCGGCGCCGCGGCCACCACGGCCACGCCACCTTCATTGGTGCGGGAGGCGGTGAGCGGACTTCCGTGACCAGCGTCCATGGGCAGGCGGGCCAGCGCCACGGCGGCCTGGTTGAAAATCCTGCAATCGCCGCCAGGTTCCTGCACCAGGATCTCGTAACCCTTGTCGGGGCCGAACTGGATGGGACGAATAGCCTGATTAGCCATTTCCACTTCACGAATCCCGTGGGAGCCACGGTAAAGACGGAAGCCGCCGGACCAGCGCAGCAGGGCCGTGGCCACCAGGCTATCCAGGGCGTTCTCCGGGATGCTCAAAACGGACTGGGTATCCAGGGCCAAGAGTTCGGCGCCGCTTTGCTCCACGACCTGCACTGTGCCATCCCCGAACCTTAGCCAGGATGGGTTTCCTTGACTCAACACGGCAGGCCACTGGCTGGCGTCCCGCACATCCACCAACTGCAGAGGGCCGCCGGGCAAAACCGCGCCGGGTGCCGTGTCCAAGTCCAACAGCGTGGCAGGATCCAAGCGCCGCAGGCTGTCCCCCTCGGCCACAAAGAGCAGGGCGTTGCCCAGACCTTCATCCACCGCACGCAAGGCACGCAGGCCAAGTGGGAAATGCCGCGCCACCGCCAGATCCAGGCGCGGACCCGCGTCCGTGTCCTGGGGCAGGAACAAGGCCAGGCTGTCCCCGCGCCAGGCCAGCAGACCGGTTTGAGCCCCCACCGGCAGAGCCTGCACTTCCTTCAGCTCATCCTGCCAGGCCAGGGGCAAGGGGCTTTGGTGCCCATCCGCGCGGGGCCACAGGCCCAGGTCGCCACGATGCATCAGGCCGAAGCTGCGTCCCAGGCCATCCACCAGAACGAGCATGACGGTGCCCAGGGAATCGCTCTCATGACTCCAGCTGAAGCCCTGCAGGCGCGCCTCCGTGCGGGCAGCGACATCCAGGGGAGGACAAAGGTGGAGGCCATGGGCGGTGGGGCGCAGGTCCCAACCCAAGCGGAAGCGGCCGGCTTCCGGCCATTGGCGCTCGTCGCCACTGCCGCTGGGTCCGTTGAAGTGGTCCAGGCGCAGGCCGGTGAAAAGGCCATCATTGGTGGCGGTGGAAGGCTCCGTGTCCCAGGCAAGGCTCACATTGTTGAAGGGATAGTGACGGTTCACATAGATCCAGCCGGTGCTGGGCTGCTGCCAGGGGTCCTCAGGACCACCAAGCCCCACGGAGGAGCGTGGCGAGAACAGGCCGTAGTCCCGGCCCATGTCCTGCACGCCATCCCCCTCCTCCAGATCCACACCCCGGCGCCGGGGGTCATCATTCACGGCATTGGCGGCCACGGCCTCCGGAGTGGCGGCGCGATGGTCCACATGCCACACCAGCAGACCGCTGCCCGGCAGGTCGAAGTCCAGGTTGCCCGCTTCCACCAGCACGCCTGTGCTATCCCCCTCCACACCCAGGGTGTCTTCAAAGCTCATGGTGAAATTGCTGTGCAGGCGGGCCCAGCGGCCTTCGCGGTCTCGCGCCCAGGTCCAGTCCCTGCCCGGCGCCAGCCGGCGACGGTATTCCACCAGATAATCTTCGTGGGCGGAAAGGGGAATGCGCAGCACGCGAGGCGCATCCGCCGGTCCATCCGGCGCGGACACCCATACACTGTCCGCCGCCTCCCGCACGCCCGTCTCATTTCCCCAACCCAGCCAGAGGCGGCTCCAGGCGTCCAGGGGAGCGGGCAGGAGACCCATGTAATTGGCACTGCCCTGGTCCATCAGGCCCCATTTGCCAATCACGCTGCGTCCCGAGGTGCTTTCATAGAGGTTGGGCAAGCCCAGTTCGTGGCCAAACTGCAGCACCAGCAGGCCCGCAAGCCCGTGGGAGAAGGTCTCGTGGTTCTCGCTCTCGGGCACCAGCAGCCCCTGGCCCACGGTCCAGCTCAAGGTGTCGCCCGGCGCCCGTAGATCATGCAGAGTGCCTTCATGGGGAGCAGGCAAACCGTCCAGGGAAGGACCAAGCCAGGCGCTGGGCAGGTCGTGGGGCGTGTCGTCATCACCGAAATCCTGCCCCACGCCGGCGTGCATGACAATCACCGTGTCAAAGCGCCGGTTGCCCGCTCCATCAAAGAGCAGCAGTTCCTCATCGGCGTCCGCCTTGGCCAAGGCATGGCGAAAAAGTTCCGCCAACTGCTCGTCCGTGCGCTGGGCCGACTGGTTCCAGTGGTAGTGCCACATGGGATGGTCCAGCCGGTAGGCCGCCTGCAAACCCCGGGGCCAGATCTCCCAATCCAGATCCAGACTATCGCGGGAGGCCCTGCCATACCAGTGTTTCAGAAAGCGCATGTGGGAGTCCACATAGAGAGAGTCGTGAGGTAGAGGGTCCAAGGGGCCGGGCGCGGCGAAGCGGAAGGCACTTTCAAAACTTCCATCGCCGGTGGTGCTCTCCAGCGTGTCCGGCTGGAAATCCACACGCAGCACCAGGATGCGTCGAGTTTCCGCATGGGCCGCCAGGGCCACCAAGAGCAAGATTAGGGTGAAAAGCCCCCGGGCCGCGCTATGCGGCCCAGGGGCGGGGATGATGTGTGTTCCAGCTTCCCGGGTGATCATGGCCTTAGAAAGTGAAGCCCAGGGAGTAACGGATGGTTTTGTCACGGGGCGAGGGGTTGTCCTTGTCCGTGCTAAGCTCATAGCTGAAGTCCAGACTGACCATGTTCACCAGCAAGGACATGCCCAACGTGTAGGACTTGATGCTGCCGCTCATGTCATTCAGGTAGCCACCGCGCAGGCCGAAGGCCGTTTTGCCCAGGCCGCCCGCCTCGCCCTTGTACCAGTATTCCGCGCCCACATTGTAGACATAGCTCTGCAGCTCCTTCTGCAAGCCGTCGGGAGCCCAGGAGCTGAACATGGCCTTGAACACCGGATCGGTTGAGTACTCGGTCTCATATGCCAACTGGTTCGGGTTGCCATCGTCATCGAACTGCTCGGTGGTCAACTCGCCTGCATTATCCCAGTAAAGCGGCGCGTTGTTTGCATCCGTCTTTGGAGTCCGGCTGCTCAATTCCTTGTGCACCAGCTGCTTGTTCACATCCAGCACCAGGTTCACTTCGTTGTGCTCGTCGGCGTAGGCCTGAAGGGCCGTGCCCAGCTTCAAATTGGTGGGCAGGGGATCGGCCTGGGCCTCATCGGCATAGCTGATTTCCGGACCAATATTGGCCACGTTGAAGCCCAGATTGAGGGGCATGTCCGTCATGGGCACGCGCGTGCGCCACAACATGCCCAGATCCACGGCGAAACTGATGCCCGTGCCCGCCTCCTGCTGGCCCACTTCCACACCGCTGGCCAGATCGGAGACAATAAGCTTGCCCGTCAGACCCAGGGCCAGTTCGGGGTTCAGATTGGTGCCGTAGCTCAGACCCAGGGCGTATTCCTTGCTGGTGATCACACCCAGCACATCGCCGGCTTCGTTGGTGTGGGTCTGGTCGCCTTCATTCAAGTAGATGACGCTGGCGCCCACAGTGCCGCCCAGACTTTCCACCCGCCACGAGGCGGCGGCGAAGTCGAAAAAGATGTCGTCCAGGTTGAAGGCGGGGAGCCAGTCGCTGTGCATGATGCGCACATCGCGGCCCTCACTGAAGGCCAGTCCGGCGGGGTTCCACCAGGTGGCGCTGGCGTCGTCGGCCAGGGCCACGAAGGCCTCGCCCATGCCGGCGGGACGCGAGCCCGGGCTGATGAGCAGCCAGATCACCGCGGCTTCGGACACCGCGTGGGCCTGCTGCCAGGGAATCACCATTGCCGTCAGGACCGCCGCGCCGAGGGTGAGTCGCTTCATTCCGTCCTCCTGCTTGCTTTTATTTGCCGGCCCCAGCCGGAGACCTTGATTGTCCCCACCCGGCATAAAAAAACCGGACTCGCGTCCGGAAAGGACGCCATGAGGGAATTATCGTCTCCGTGTCGACCGACTTCATGCACACGAAACAACAATTCCGCCAGGCGTCGATAGAATTCCTTCGATTTGATCCACGCCCTCTCCATCGGCAGGGCGGATCCCTTCTTGAGACAAAAAGACCGCGCACAGCATAACACCGGTGAGATGTCCATGCAAGGGGAAAATCATTCCCATTCGAAGAAAGGGGGCGAAGACCATGGCCTTCACCCCCATCAAAAGCTTGTCCGTGTCCAAGCAGCTCTCCGGACATGGCCCTTCGGAAGACTCGCAAACGGGTCCCGAGCGCTTCGCGAAGTCGACGCCGCGCGCAATTCTAAGGCAGGGCCACCACCCGGTAGAGGCCCAATGGTGCGCCACTGTCCGGTACCAACAAGCTGGTGCCGGTTTGGGTGGCCAGCGTGCTCCACGGCCCGTTCGTGCTGATTGCACTCTCCACGCGATAACTGGCGGCCCCGTTCACCGCCATCCAACTGAGCAGGCGTCCACCCGTGACGGGGGCAATGGCCACCACCGGCGAAGCCGGGGCCGCCGCGCTCCAGCTCCACAGGAAGGGGATGGCGCGTGTGCCTGTGCTGGAACTTACCGTCACCGTGGCCACGCCGTCGCAAGGCCCGCCAATGGTGATGGGAACGCTGGCAGAGGCCCCCGGCGCCAGGCTGGCCGGCCAAGTGCCCAGACTGAGGCAGGAGCTCTCATTGGTGCTGATGTTGGTGATGCCCAGACTGCTCCCCCCGGTGTTGGTCAGCCACAAGCGGGCCGTGAGCGGGCTGCCGGCGCTGGCCACCTGGAAGGTGTCGGGCAGGCTGGCCAGGCTGGCGGCCGTGGCGGGAATATCCGCGCTGCCGGACAGGGATGCCAGGCGCAGCAACAGACCGGGCTGGTCGATGAAAGGATTGCGCTTCACCTGGATGGCGGCGATGTCATTGTTGCGATTGATCTCCTTGGTGGACACAGGGTCGAAGCTGTGCCACGCGCGCAGCACATTTTCCTGGGCGGCCATGTCAAGGAAACCGAAAAGATTGCCGTAGCGCAGGGCGAAGTACATCACCGCCCGCGCGCAGTCACCCTTGTGCAGATCCCGGGGCTCGAAGACCGTGACGCCGGCGGCATTGGTGCCCCGGTCGGCGCCTCCAATGGGGTAACCGGAGGACGACACCACCACCTCGCCAAAGGGCAGATTGCCCCGGCTGCTGTTCACGCCACTGTCCGTGGGGAAGAGATGGTGCAGATCCGAACGCGCGTCGCCCTCTGCGCCGTAGGACTGGGGCCAGGTATGCTCCGTGTTCATCACCGTGTTGTCAGGAATGCCCGTGGTTTGCACATCCAGGCCGGTGTAGACGCACTCCACCCAGCCGTTCACATTGTCCAGGTCGCTGAACATCTCCAAGCGGGCGGCATCGTAGCTGATCACTGTCTGATTGTTCACCAGGGAGGCCAGCGTGGTCTTCAAAGTGGTGCCGCTCTGGTTGTAGGTGGCGTCCCAGGTGGTGCCGGGATAGTCTCCGCTGGCGCTTAGTGCCAAGGCCGTGGCGCCCCAGTTTCCGCTGGCGCTGAGCCATCCCGTGTAGGCCAGGTTGTGGGGAGGCTGGATCTGCACTGTGATGCTCAAGGTCTGGCCCGCCGCCAGGGTGGCGGAGGAAGGCGTGCAGGTGAAGGGCCCGCCGTGGGTCTGGATGCGCTCCACCACCACCGGCGTCGATCCCGTGTTGGTCAGGTGGGCCGTGGCTGTGCCCGTGCCCGTGGTGAGCACGGTGCCCAGGGCCAGACTGCTTTCAGTGAAGGTGGGCGCCGTCACCGGCTGGGGGGCGGGCTGGTTGTTCACCGTGTAGGTGCCCGCCGTGCCCAGGCTGACAAGGCCCAGATTGTCCGTGGCCTCCACCTGGTATCCCACCAGGGCGCCATTGACCTGTGCAGGAACAAGGCCACTCCACACTGGCGCCGCGCCCGCTGCCATGGCCACTTGCTGTTGGGCGCCGCTGTTCACCGTGTAGAGGAGGCGCGCGGAGGCCACGCTGCCATCGTCGGTGATGGAGGCCGATACCGTGACACTCTGGCTGCTGGTGGGGCTGAAAGGACTGTGGCTGGTGCCGCTCACCACCGGGCCAAGGTTTGCCGCTGCCACTGTGAAGCTGCTTGTGGCCGAAGTGGCCGTGTTGCCCAGATTGTCCGTGGCGGTGGCGCGGTAGCTAACCTGGGCACCTCCGGCCTGGCCGGGAATGCCGCCCTGCCAGAGTGGCGCCGTGCCCGCCGTCATGGACGCGCTTTGCCAGGTGCTGCCGTTCACGCTCCATCCCACCTGCACGGAAGTCACAGATCCATTGTCCGTGGCGTTCACCGTCACCGCCACGGCCTGGCCAGCAGCGGGAATGGTGGGACTGTGGGTTAGGCCGCTGAGCACGGGCAGGCCGGGATCGGCGGCGTTGTGACTGCCGAAACTGGTGAACACATCCACCGCCAGGACGTCCCACTGGCTGTCCGTGGTGGAGCTGCCGGCGCTCAAGGTCCAATTGGTGGTGCCGTCCAGGATGGAGGATTTGCGCACCAGTGTGTGGTTGGTGGTGCCGTCCACCGTGCCTGCCACGGCCCAGCCGGTGCCGGGATCCGTGCCCAGCACGCCAATGGCGTCCACCAGCACGGGGCTGCCACTTACCATTTCGTAGAAGCCCACGAAGTCGTCGCCATTCCAGTTGGCGAAACTGCTGGATGTGGCATCGGCCACCGCCAGCAGGCTGGCATTGGCGCTGGCATGGCAAACCACGAAGACATCGCCGGGGGCAATGGTGCCGCTCAAGGTGGTGAGCGTGGCGCTGGCTCCACCATTGGATGCCAGGCCGAAGCGGAAGTTGGCCAGATCCACCGTGGTGCCGCCACCATTGTAGATCTCCACGGCCTTGTTGAAGCTGCTGCCTTCACAGTATTCGCTGATGAAGACATTCGAGGCATGGGCCTGCGCGGCCAACAGAACAGCTGCCAGCAGAACGCGCATGGGGGAGTGGAACACAAGGCCTCCAAAGGCTGAATCGTTGGACTCAGGACCAGAATCCGGCGGCGGCTTCCCTTCGCCACTGGACTCATCGGCAGGACACCACCCACAAATCAGCGGCGGCGCCCAGTGTGAAAAGGGCGGCCCCCAGAGGGGCCGCCACGCTCAATTCAAAGCTGACGCGGCATTCCGCGCCCTGGGTCCTAGTTGTTGGCCACCACCTTGTAGAAGGCCTTGCCCGTGGCCGGCAGGGTCACGCTGGTGACATTGCCCACGGCCACACCCGCATCCCAGCCGGCATAGGCACTGGTGGAGGAAGTGAAGACCGTGTAGTTGGTGGCGTTGGCCACCGGCAGCCAGCTAAGGGTCACATTGGGATTGGCGTAGACAACGGAGACCACCGGCGTATCCAAGCTCGTGGGCACCAGGGTGATGTCCGTCTGGAAGCGGGGCAGCAGTTGGTAACCGGCGTCGAAGGGCGTCGCCGTGTCATACTGGCCGATAAGGGCCACCAGGTCGAAGGGACCGGCCGGGGCCGTGCCTTCGTCCAGATCCGTGTCCTTGTCGATCTGCAAGGCGAAGCTGTCCGTGCCCTGCCACACCGTCAGGGTGGCGTTGGCGCCTGAGGCCGGCCACACGGCGGCGGGATCCAGCGTCAGGCCCGTCACCTTCACCAATTGGGCCTCGTAGGCCTCGGCGCCCGCGATGAGCTGGGCCAGGGTGACCACAGTGGGCGTCACCACGCCGGGATGGCCAGTGATGTCGGCGTACTCGGTGGGATCCAGTTCCACCAGGCCGTTGTAGTTCTTCAGTGTGCCAATGGCCTCGATGGCATCGCCCAGGGCCAGGCCGGCGGGCAGGGCTGCCGTGCCGTAGACAGCCACGCTGCCCGTGGGGCCGGTGATGTACACGGGGCCGCGGGTGGCGTCGAACTGGTTGGTGGCGGTCACCGTGCCGCACACGAAGACGCGCTGGTTCACCATGACGGGCACGCCGTTCGCATCCAGGACGCGCATGGCGGCGATGTCGCCGCAGGGGAAGACATCGTAGACCGTGTAGCTGGCCGTGGCACTGGTGCTCATGTCGCTCTGGTCGTCCGTGGCTTCCAGATAGAATTCCACCAAGGCGCCGTCCGACTGGGCGGGAATGGTGGCCGACCACACATCGCCCACACCCTGGGTCATGGCCGTGCTGCTGTAGCCGCCGCCATTCACCTGGTAGAGCATGGCCACATTCGCCAGGGCCACATCATCCACAATCGTGGCACTGACAGTGACCGCCTCGGACGAGGTCGGCACATAGGGCGTGTGGGTGATGGCCGTGATGCTGGGGGGCTGGTTGCCGGTGAAGGTGAAGTCCGCGGTGAAGCGGGGCAGCAGTTGGTAGCCTTCGAAATAAGGCGTTGCGGCATCGAACTGGCCAATCACCGCCTTAAGGTTGAAGGTGCCCGTGGGAGCCGGCGTGCCGTCGATGTCCGTGTCGCGGTCCACATACATGGTGAAGGAATCCGCTCCCTGCCACACCAGCACGGAGCTGTTGCTGTTGGCGGCAGGCCAAATGGCGGCAGGATCCAGGGTCAGGCCCGTGAGCGTGACAAACTGGGCCTCATAAGCTTCGCCATTTGCCGTAAGCTGGGCAAGTGTGACCGGCACAGGGGTAGGCTCGCCCGGATGGCTGACAATATTCAGGAAAGTGGGATTGATAAACTCGGTCAGACCGTTGTAGAAGCCCACCGTGCCCGTGGCCTGGATCTCGTCGCCAATGGTGACGCCTGTCAGGTAGCCGGCGCCGTAGAGCGCCACGCTGCCCGTGGAGCCCGTGATGTACACCGGGCCGGCCACGCCGAACTGGTTGGTGGCGGTGACCACGCCGCACACGCTGCGCACCTGATTCAACAGCAGCGGGCTTCCATTGGCGTCATTGGCGCGGATGGTGGCCATGTCGGCGCAGGGGAAACTGTCATGGACCGTGTAGGTGCCCGTGCCGCTCACCGTGGTGTTGGAGGCATCGTCCGTGGCTTCAATGTGGTAGGCCACCACGGCCAGGTCTGCCTGGGCGGGGATGACGCCGCTGTAGCTGGGGGCCACTCCAAGGGTCATGGCCACGGATTGGGCGCCGCCGCCGTTCACCGTGTACACCAGATTCACGGCGGTGAGGGCGCCATTGTCGGAGACATTGGCACTAACTGTGACCGCTTCGGTGCTGTGGGGGTTCTCCGGCGCATGGGTCATGCCGCCAATCACGGGAATGCCCGTGTCCACCGTGTGCATGCCCAGGTCCGTCCAGTTGTCCACCGCGGCAATGGTCCATTCAGAGTCGGTGGCATTGGTGCCGGCACTGAGGGTCCAGTTGCTGTTGCCAACCAGGAAGGTGGGCTTGCGGTAAAGGGTGTGGTTTATGCTGCCAGTGGCATCGCCCGCCAAGGTCCAACTGGTGCCGGGATCCGTGCCCAGCACACCAATCACATCAATCAGCACGGGGCTGCCGGCCACCATCTGGTAAAGGCCGACAAAATCATCGCCGTTCCAGTTGGCGAAGCCATTGCTCAGGGTATCCGCCACAGCCAGGATTCCGGCGTTGGAGGAACTGTTGGCCACGACGAAGACATCGCCCGGGGCCACATTTTTGTTGAACTGGTACATGGTGGCCGTGGCGGCACCATTGAACGCCACACCCAGACGGTAGTCGTTCATCATGTTGATGGACGCGGCCGTGCCGTTGTAGATCTCCAGGGCCTTGTTAGTGGCCGTTCCTTCGATGTATTCGCTGATGAACACGCCCGCGAAGGAGCGCGCGGCCAGCATGACGAGCAGGCCACCCAGCACAAGTTTCTTCATGGAGGCTTCCTTTAAGTTGAACCGTCGCTTGTTTTCTGGCCACCAGGCCCTTTCAAGCCGACTCCAAAGTGATCGGCTTTCATGAGCCTGGAATGAAGGACGCCGGGGGGCGCGTCCAGCCTGCCTTGCAAAGCGGCAGGCGCGTGGCCGCCTTTGCAAGAATCGTGCCTTGTCCCAAACACAAACATACGGGGTAAGCAGGGGTAAATCTGGTTGACTGTCAATCCTTTCGCACACATGAACTGTGTACAATTCCCCTGGCCGCATGGAGGCTGCCGGATTCTGACATCCACATTTCAGCTTTGCAATGGAAGTGCTTGACAGTTAACGAATTAATCCTGTTCAAGATCCGACAGCACCGGCACCCCTGCATGGCCAAGGTGGACAGGGAATAGACTGGGCAAAGTGGAATCAGGCCAGGGGGGCGGGGCCAGGCAGGCGGGCCTCGGGATGGTCGCGAAACACTTCACTTAACACGCGATGCACCAGCCGGGCGGCCAGGAAGTCCGGTGCGCCGTTGCCGGGCATGGGCTTCAGCTCCACCACATCCAGTCCCACAATGGTGGAATGGCGGGTGAGCAGGTGCAGCAGATCCATCAGCTGCACCCAGGTCAGGCCGCCGGGTTCCGGCGTGCCCGTGGCGGGCATCAGGCTGGAATCCAGGCCGTCAAGGTCAATGGTCAGCCAGGTGCGGCGGCTCAATTGTGGCCTGATCTTCTCCACCCATGCGGCATCGCGGTGAATGCGATGGGCCGGATGCAAGCGGGTTGGATCAATGGCTTCCACCTCAGCGGCGTCCAGGCTGCGAATGCCCACCTGAATGATGGGGCCGCCCTCCCGGGCCCGGGCCATGACACAGGCATGGTTGCAGGGAGAGCCGTGGTAGTCCTCCCGCGTGTCGGCGTGGGCATCCACCTGCACAATGGTCAGCTCCTCCATCGCGGCCTGGGCGGCCTGGATGGCCCCGATGCTCACGCTGTGCTCGCCGCCCAGAATCACGGGAAAACGCCCGGAAGCGAGGATGCCCGCGGTGGCTTCACGCACCAGGTCGGCCATGTGGCAGGGATCGGTCTCAGCCGTTACCGGCAAGGCGTCCAGGGTGCAAATGCCCACGCCATGCACCTGGGTGTGGCACTGCATGTCGTAGAACTCCACCTGGGCGGAGGCCTCCAACAAAGCGGCCGGTCCCCTGTCCGCCCCTTTCTGGTAAGTGGAAGTGGCATCGTAGGGCACGGGTAAAATGGCCACACGGGCGCTCTCCCAGACCGCCTCCTGCGGTTCCAGGCCAAGAAAAGCCCCGCTGGCGCCGGCGATGAGCCTGTCCAGCAACATGGGTGTCCTGCTGATTCGCTGTCTGAAAGCCCGGCTATCTCAGCCGCATGGGTTCCGATTCGACGGTGCAGGCGTCGGCGGAATCACCCACGAGCATGCCGCGGGGGAATTCACTGCCGCGATGCACCAGGTGCACCTCCGGACGTCGGCTTCCGAAGGCCTCGATCAAGCGTTCCCGTGCACGATCCACATCAAAGGTCTTGCACGAGAAGAGGTCGACGAAACAGTACTTCTTGCGGGGGAAGGTATGCACGGAGATATGGGATTCGGCGATGATCACCGTCCCCGTGATGCCTTCGTCATCGGGCACAAGCCCTTCATAGGGAAAGACATAAGGTTGGGTGATTTTGGTCATCCCAATCTCATCGGGCAAGGTGTTGAGGAGGTTGAAGATGTAAGGGAGGTCGGTCAGACGGGCCACATCGCAGTCGCCCAGGTCCAGCATGAGGTGAGGGCCGAAGCCGGCGTCAACCATGGTCATGTCGCATAAAGCCCCCTGTTCGGCGCGCGCTCACTGCCGCTACGCCATGAACCGGGTCCGCCTCGCCGCAACTGCGGACGACCTTGGACGGCCCGGCAAGCGCTCTAAAAAAACAAGGCCCCAAGTTTAGAGGATGGGGCGGAAATTGTCAACCCTTCATCGCCGCTTTTGTTCGTCAAAAAGGGAACAAGTGAAGTCCAGGAAGGGAAGGCGGGGAGATCTGAAAGGCGATCTCCCCGCCAATCAATGACTTCAGATAAAGGATTTCAAGGCTTCCACCAGAGTGGGACGGCCAATTTCCTGCAAATCATAGAAGACACGCGTACTGGGATGCTTGATGGTGACAATGCGGCGCAGGTCAATGGGAGTGCCAATGATCACCGCCTCGCAGTCGCAGGCGTTGATGGTCTCCTCCAGATCCTTCACCTGCTGGTCGCCATAGCCCATGGCCGGCAGCAGGGTGCCAATGTCCGGGTACTTCTGGAAGGTGGCTTCGATGGTGCCCACCGCCCAGGGGCGGGGATCCACCGCATCGGCGGCGCCGAAACGCTCGGCGGCCACCATGCCGGCACCATAGGCCATTTCACCGTGGGTAAGCGTGGGGCCATCCTCCACCACCAGCACGCGACGGCCACGGATCACATCCGGGTCCTCCACCTGGATGGGGCTGGCGCCGTCGATGATGATGGCGTCGGGATTGATCATGCGGCAGTTGGCGCGCACTTCGGCCACACTCTGGGGTTCGGCGGTCTCGATCTTGTTGATGACGATGACATCCGCCTTGTGCAGGTTGGTCTCGCCGGGATAGTAGCTCAGTTCGTGGCCCGGGCGGTGGGGATCCACCACCACGATGTGCAGATCCGGCTTGTAGAAGGGCGTGTCGTTGTTGCCGCCATCCCACAGCACAATGTCCGCCTCCAGCTCCGCCTGACGCAGGATGGCCTCGTAGTCCACGCCGGCGTAGATCACGCCGCCCATGGCGATGTGGGGCTCGTACTCTTCCATCTCCTCGATGGTGCACTTGTGCTTGGCCAGATCCTCCACCGCGGCGAAGCGCTGCACCTTCTGGGCCGCCAGGTCGCCGTAGGGCATGGGATGGCGCACGGACACCACCTTCTTGCCGGCGGCGCGCAGGATTTCAATCACCCGGCGCGTGGTCTGGCTCTTGCCACAGCCCGTGCGGCTGGCGCAAACGCTGATCACCGGCTTGGAACTCTTCAACTCCGTCAGGCGACCGCCCAGCATGCGGAAGTCCGCGCCGCAGGCGTTCACCAATGCCGCTTTGTGCATAACCACTTCGTGGGGCACATCACTGTAGCTGAACACCACTTCTTCAATGCCGTGGCGGGCAATGAGCTCGGGCAGTTCATGCTCATCGTGAATGGGAATGCCCTGGGGATAAAGGGCCCCAGCCAGCTCGGCGGGGTAGCGCCGGCCGTCAATGTCCGGGATCTGGGTGGCGGTGAAGCAGACCACCTCGTATCGCTCGTCCTCACGGAACACGCAGTTGAAATTGTGGAAGTCGCGGCCTGCGGCTCCCATGATGAGAGTCTTGATGCGCGGCATCGGCTCTCCCCTTTATTTGGAATGAAGCCGGGCGACCCTTCGCCCGGTGCGAATGCGTCAAAAAGTAGAAAAGCGCGGCCTCAAATCTTTTCCCCAGGCAGCCGCTCTCGTACTCGAACCTCGCGCCCCGGATTGCCTCTCAGCGCAGCGCTTCTCGTTCTCGGATTCCTTTCGCGTTTTGCCGGCAGCGTCGTTTCAGCGAACGCTGGAATCTCATGTCAGCACAGATTCCCGCATTCGCGGACATGACAGAACACGCGCAAGGCTTGCCTGCCCCAGCCCTTGCCTGGCTTTGCCGATCTCAGTACTTGAAAGCACTGCCGCCGATGTACTCCCGCAGGATGGAGGTGCGGGGTACGCCTTTGTCCTCCACCGCCATGAAATTGTACAAGAAATGGGCCAGGCGGCGCGCTTCGGCGTACTCCGCCTCGTAGGCCTTCACCTGCATGAGAAGCGGTTCCACCTTGGGCTTCAGCACCGCCAGTTCATAATCCAGGGCGGAATTGAAGGTGGCGTCGGCTTCACGCTGGAAGGGGAAAATCCAGCGTTCCTCACCGCGCCGCACGCTGGTCCAGCTGCGCAAGGTGGCCAGGGCGCTGTGACCGCGATAGCGATGATCGCGCACCATGCGCCGCATGAGGCGGTTGTCCGTGGTGGGAATGCGGTTGTGGCGGTCCAGGTTCAATTGGGTCAGGGCGGAGACGAAGACGCGGAACTTGCGTTCCGGGGGCACCATCTCGGTCAGGAGGGGATTCAATCCGTGGATGCCCTCCACGATTAGGAGCTGGTCATCCTCCAGGCGCATGCGCCGGCCATTGAACTCCCGCGCCTTGGTCTGGAAGTTGAAGGTGGGCACTTCAATCTCCCGCCCCTCCACCAGCCGCATGAGGCTCTCGTTGAAGAAGGGCAGGTCCACGGCTTCCACATGTTCGAAATCGTAGTGGCCCTCCGCGTCCCGGGGCGTTTGCTCCGGACCCACGAAGTAATCATCCGTGCCCAGGGTCAGGGGCCGGAAGCCCAACACTGTAAGGTGCGTGCTCAAGCGCTTGGCGAAAGTCGTCTTTCCCGCGCTGGAGGGCCCGGCGATGAGCACCACGCGCACACGCTCGCGCTCGGCGGCAATGCGCTGGGCAATGGTGCCCACCTTCTGCTCGTGCAAGGCCTCCGCCGTGCGCATGAAAGCGTCAATCTCACCCGAGGCAATGAAGGTGTTCAGCCGCCCAACGGTGTTCACACCCAGGATGCGCCCCCACTCCTTGTGTTCCTGATAAATGGTGAAGAGGTGGGGCTCCACCTCAAGAGGCAGAATGTCATAGGGCGCCTCCCGGCGCGGCAGGTTCAGCACGAAGCCCTTGTCGTGGTCCACCAATTGGAAATGGCCCAGGGCTCCAGTTGATGGGGCCAGGGGTCCATGGGCCAGATCCGACCAGCCACCGCAGCTATGCAGCACCACATGGGGTGGATTGCGCAGTCGCAGCAGCTCGGCCTTGTCGTCCTCCTCAGTGGCGGCGAAATGGGCCAGGGCCTCCTCCCAACTGAGCTTGTGGCGGCGAATGGGCAGATCCTGTTCCACCAGGTCGCGCATGGCGTCGTTCAGGCGCTGCAACTGCTCCCAACTGATGCCGTCGTGGGTGTTGTTGCGAAAGCTCCAGTAAAGGCCGGTGCCCAGGCTGTGCTGCAGGCTGAACTCCGCCCTGGGAAAAAGCTCGCGCAGGGCCTTGGCCACCAGGAAGGCCAGGCTGCGCTGGTAGACGCGCCAGCCCAGGGGATCGGCGAAGGTCAGAAAGCGCACGCGGGCGTTGATCTGCAAGGGGTAGCTCAGGCTGGTGAGATCGTTGTTCACCAGTGCGGCAATGAAAGGAAGACCCAGACGGCCATCCTTGGCTCCAGGCAGCCTGCAGGCGGCGGTGCCTTCAGGCACTTCCAGCACGCGACCGTCTTCAAGGGAGATCCTGAGCAGCGCGCCGGGCGCGTCCTGGATGCTTGCCTGGGTCATGGAGGCTCCGGGGGATTAGTCGCGGGGACGGGGCTGCTTGGCAAGGCAGGTTTCCACCACGCGTTGCACATAGTCGAAGTTCAGGGGTTTGCGAATGAAGTCCGTGGCGCCGGCCAGAAGCAGGTCCCGTCCGATCTCCGTGTTGTCATGGCCGGTGATCATCACCACGGGGATGCTGCTGTTCACCTCCCGTACCCGACGAATCACCTCCAGGCCGCTCATGCCGGGCATGACAATATCCAGGAAGACCAGGTTGGGTTTGCCATCGGCCAACATCTGCAGACCGCTGGGGCCGTCGGAGGCAAGCAGAACCTCGTAGCCCAGCAGTCCAAGGAAATCTCCCAGGGTCTCGCGGGATCCGGCGTAATCATCGATGATCAGAATGCGCGCCATGGCCGCAAGGTCCTCCACTTGGCCGGGATCCACCCATGCCGTTCAGGTCCCGGAAAGCGTGGGGGAGGCATCACCACCGCACTCGTCGGGGAAGATGTGACAAATAACGGCATCCAACAGGTGCATCTTGAAAGGCTTGATGAGGGTTTCGCGCACATCGAAGGCATCCAGGTGGTGCAGCTCGTGCTCATAGCCGGTAATGACCACAATGGGCATGTGTGGCCAGCGTTCCCGCGCACGGCGCATTAACTCCACGCCACTGACACGCGGCATGTTGATGTCCGTGATGAGGAGCTCGGCAGGGGCCTCCAATAGCTGTTCCCAGGCTTCCTGGCCATCGGCGGCCAGTCGCACGGGCTGGAAGCCGTAAAGGGAGAGGATCTGCCCCAGCACCAGGCGGTAATCATCGTTATCCTCCGCCACCACCACGGAGATGGGCTGCTTCAACTGGATCATGGCCGCCATCCGGCAAGTTCCTGGGCACCGCGTTGGGGCTTCATTCCTCTTCTCTCCCGCCGCCCTTGCGCCTCACAGGCCTGCGGACATGGCGTGATGGGCCTCGGGCCGGTGCGGAGCCCTCCTCCAGCTCGTACATGTGGACATTGGGCAGGGCGTACTCTTTCACCCGGGGATCCTTCAGGCGGTTCAACTGGTCAAGAATATCCTTCACGGCCGTCACCTGGGCCTCTATGGAAGCCAATGCTCCTTCCGAAGGCGTGGAGAGCCCCGGCTGCAGCATGCGCACCATTTCCACCTGGGCAAGGATGACCGCCAGGGGCGTGTTGATGCGGTCGGACACCGTGACGGCCATGCGTTCAATGCCGCTCAAGCGCTCGGCCTCCAGCCTGGCCTGCTCCAGCTTTTTCAGCTCGCCCATGTCCTTGGCCACGCCCAGCACGCCCAGAATGCGCCCCCGGGCATCGCGCATCCAGCTTAAAGTCATTTGGACGGGCACATCGCCCTTCACACCGTGCAGGACGGTCTCCACCGTCAAATGGCCCAGGCCATGACGCGTGGATCTGCGCAAATCCCCCAGGATGGAATCCGCTCCGGGATAGAGGCCGGGAACCGCCTTTCCCACCATGTCATCTGCTCTGCGCCCGGTCATGGCTTCAGCGCCAGGATTGAACAAGGTGATGCGGCCCTGGCGATCCGTGACCACGATGGCCTCCGTGGCGGAGGCCACCACGCTGGAGAGGAACTCCCTGGCGGCCTGGTTTTCCTGCAAGAGGCGCTGGGAGTGGATGGCCACTGCCGCTTGCAGCGCCAGCACGCTGATGAAACCCTCGTCCGCATCAAGGGAGGCAAGGCTCTCGTCACCGTAGCACAGAAGAAGGCCGAAGACCTCCGGCCCGTCCACCACCGGTACCGCCAACAGGCTGATGGCGCGGCCACGCTCCGCCACCTGGGGGGCCCATGGCGGCATGTGCTCGGGCATGGTGCGGAAGCGAAGGCGCCGTTCGCGGTTGGCCAAAAGGAAGGGCAGCGGATCGTCAGGGCCGCCACCGGCAGGCATCTGGCCTTCCGCCAGTTCAAGTTTCAAGCCTTTGGACAAGGCACAGGCCCGGCGCAACTGATGCTCGCTGCGGCGGTATTCCCAGGCCACCACAGCCTGCACACCGTCCAGCTCGAGGGCCGCGCTGGCGAACTGGGCCAGGATGGCGGCGCTGCCGCGCAATTCACGGATGCGGCGGGACAAATCCAGCAATCCAAGCAGACGGGAGGACTCCCGCTGGGTGGCGGCGTAAAGACGGCTGTTCTCGATGGCCATGGCCGCGTGGGAAGTGAAGGTGGAGCACAGACGCATGTCCTGGTGGCTGAAAAGCCGGCCCGTGGCGTGGCTTTCCACCCGCAGAACACCCAACACCTCGTCCTGGACCTTCAGGGGAACCATGATGCAGCTCTGGATGCGCGCGGCATCCTCCGGCAGGAACTGGCGCACGCTGCCCGGCTCCGCCAGCAGGATTGGCTTCTGCTGCCGCACCACGATGCCCTCGGGGCACTCTTCCACCAGCAGCACCTGGGCCAGTTCCGCCTCCTCTCCGCGCACCGGCACCAGGTGGCGACCATCGGGGCTAAGCAGAAAGAGTCGGGCTTCGTCGGCCTCCATCAGCCGGGGAATCCACGCCAGAGTGCGGTCCAGCACCTGCTGCAAGTCCAGGGAAGAGGCCAGATCCACCGCCGCCTCGAAGAGGGCGTTCAACCTTGTATTCAATCGGGAAAGTTCGTGGTGGGTGCGCACCCGGCGCTCGATGCTGCGGAAAATGCACAGCGTGCCCAGCAGCTCGCCGGTGGACGAATGGATGGGACTGGCGTTCAGGGAGGCGTGCACCGGACTTCCGCCCACATGACGCAGCTGCACATCCTGATCCCGCAGGCTTTCACCGCGGGCCAGCAGGGCGCGCAAATCGGCGGCGGGCCCCGCCTCCAGCAGATGGCCCTCCACCGGCCGGTTGAGGAAGTCCCCCACCTTGCGGCCCAACAGGCCCTCCAGCGCGGTGGAAACCAGCACCATGTCGTGGGCCGGGCTCAGCACGACGATAAGATCATCGCTGCTGGTGACAATGCTTTGGAAGAAATCCCGCACATCCTGCAACTCGCGGGTCTGGTCGGCCAGGCGCAGGCGGAAACTTTCATGAAGTCGTCCACGGGAAATGGCCAGGGCCACAGGCGGTGCAATGAGATCCAGCAGCGCGGCATCCCGCTCGTCCATGGCCTGGGGTTCCCGGCAGGACAATTGCACAAGTCCAGCCACCTTGCCCGCCATGATCAGTGGAACGCACAGCAGGGTGCGGGCCGGCTCCGTCCGTCCTTCCTCCAGATCGGCCTGGAACACGGGGTCCAACTCCGTGTCGCGCACCAGGCGGCTGCGCCCCTGTCGCACTGCCCAAGCCGCCACGCCCCGATCCAGGGGCAGCGGGCCGCCTTCGGTTCCCGGGCGCAGGGGATCCGCACCCACGACCTCCAGACAGCCACGCTCCTCATCCAACAACCAGATGGAGGCCGCGTCGCAATCAAAACAGCCGCGCAACAAGGCGGGCAGGCGATCCAGCAGCTCATCGATGTGGGGATGGCTTCCCAGCAGATTGCCCACATCCCGCAGGACGGCCATGTGGTCCAGCCGTACCTGCAGGTCATCCACCTGCTCAATCAAGAGACGGCGCATGTCCTGCACCTGTCCCTGTCTGCTGCGCAGAGCATGGTCCGCCCGCAGGAGAATCAGTTCCAGATCCTCTGGCGGAGGGCCGCCGTCCACCAATCGGTCCAGGGCATGGCGCAGCTGATGCTGGAGATCCAGGGACTTGTCAGCCATGGCGCCTTGTCCCCGTGGAAGCCCAGGCCCTCTCCCATTGGCGCAGCAGATCCGCGTCCGCGCCAGGACCGGCCAGGCCACTTTCCGCAACGGTGAGCATCATGACGGCCCGCCTCCCGGCGGCACCCGGAACCTTGGTGGGATCCGCCATGGCCAAAAGCGCCTCCGCCACGTCGCTATGCCACCATCGGGCGCCTCCACCCGCGGCAAGCAGCCAGGCCCCCCATGTGGCAGGCGCCAGCGCCTGGGATTGAAGGGCCGGCACTTCAACAAGACGAAGCAAAGTGCGTTCCACCGGGCCTGGTTGGGGAAAATCCAGCAAAGCCCCTTCCTGAACCATGCGTAATAGAAGATCACCAGCTTGTCGCAGGGATGCCACGCGTTCCCAGGCCGCTTCGGCGGGATCCGCCGGGGTCAGCAGGGTGGCCAGGAGGCGCAGGTGATACATGGCGTGGGGATGTCCCATGAGGTCGCAGGCCTCCTGTGCACTGCGCGGCAGAAGCTGGGGCGATGCAGCCAGGGAGGCGGCGCGGTGCATCAACGCGAAGAGCAGGAGGGGATGGTTTTCCGCCACCACAGGCAGTCGGGTGGAGTCTGCTTGGGAAAGGGCCTCACGCAAAGCCGCCAGGGCGAAACCCGGCATTCCTGGTGAGAGCAGGCTTTCCAAGGACATGCGACCCATGCCAGTCAACCTCTGCTTCTGATTCGTGGCAATTGTCCCAACAGCTTGGCCATGGGCACGCAGCGCAATATGCGGGATTGTGCCATGCGCCACAATCATTATCAGCACGCCACAGCAGCCACTTTAGCTTGGACATTGGGAAGAAAAACCCGGTGGATTGGGCTGGAAGAGGATGGGAGAAGGCGGCGACCAGATTTGAACTGGTGATGGAGCTTTTGCAGAGCTCTGCCTTACCACTTGGCTACGCCGCCAAAGAAAACGTCCGCCGAGGCGGACGCTTGCTGGAAGCGAGAGACGGGGTTCGAACCCGCGACAACCACATTGGCAACGTGGTACTCTACCAGCTGAGTTACTCTCGCATCGTTGGCCTGAAGATAGTGCGGCATGCGCACGGAATCAAGCCTTCATGGAGCATAGCGGGGTCGAACCGCTGACCTCTTGACTGCCAGTCAAGCGCTCTACCAAACTGAGCTAATGCCCCGTCCGCTGTCAAAGGCCCCAAATCTAAGGGACACGAAGCGCCATGTCAAGGGCGCGTCGTATCCAGGGCCACTTTTTCTATTCCTCCTCCATGGCCTCGTCATCCTCCGAATCCCGCAACCCAAGCTTGACCATCTTGGAGTAGAGCGTCCCACGGCTGATTTCCAACAGCTTTGCCGTTTTGGACAGGTTCCATTTGGTCTGGTTCAGACAGTGGGTGATCAGCGCGGATTCCGCCTCCTGCAAGCTCAGGCTCTTCAATTTCAGCGTGTGGCCATCATCGGAGGACTCGGTGATGCGATCCGCATGCAGATCGTCCACCTTCAACTGGCGCCCCTCGCAGAACACCACCGCGCGCTCAATGACATTGCGCAGTTCGCGGATGTTGCCCGGCCAGGAATGGTTCACCAGTTCATCCATGGCGCTGTCCGCCACGCGCTCGATCTTCTTCCCCATCTCACGGGTCAACTGGGCAAGGAAGTGGTTCACCAACAATGGGATGTCTTCCTGGCGATCCCGCAGGGCGGGCAGATGGATGGGAATCACATTCAAGCGGTAGAACAAGTCTTCGCGGAATCGTCCTTCACCGATCATCTGCTTGATGTTGCGGTGGGTGGCGGCGATCATGCGCACATCCACCTTCAGCGTGTCCGTGCCGCCCACGCGCTCGAATTCCTTGGTCTGCAGCACGCGCACCAGTTTGGTCTGGGTGTGCAGGGGGATGTCCCCCACTTCATCCAGGAAGAGTGTGCCGCGATCCGCCAGCTCGAAACGCCCCTTGCGCTGTTCCACGGCGTGGGTGAAGGCCCCGCGCTCATGACCGAAGAGCTCGCTCTCCAGCACGCCTTCGCCAAAGGCTGCGCAACTGGTCTTGATGAAGGGCCGGTTGGCGCGGTTGCTGAAGTAGTGCACCACATGGGCCACCAGCTCCTTGCCTGTGCCGGATTCACCAGTGATGAGGATGCTGGCGTTGGACTTGGCCGCCGTGGCCACCTTTTTGAACACATCCATGATGGCGGGGCTGTTGCCGATGATGGAGTCGAAGCCATAGGTCTGGCTAAGCTCCCGCATGAAGGTGTTGTCCTCCACGCCGCCCTTCTTCTTCTGGTCCAGGCGGGCGATGATCTGCAGGGCCTCCTCCGGCTGGAAGGGCTTCAGCAGGAAGTCGTGGGCGCCACGGCGCATGGCCTGCACGGCGCTCTCCACGCTGCCGTGGCCGGTGAGCACAATCACCTCCAGGTTGGGGTGCGACTTGCTCACGCGTTCCAGCAGATCCAGGCCGTTCATCTTGGGCATTTTCAGATCCGTGATCATCAGATCGAAATTGCCCTCCTTCTCCAGCCTGGCAATGGCCTCCTCCCCGCTGCTGGCCGTGGCCACCATGTATTTCTCAATGCGCAGGACATCCCCAAGGGATTCCAGCATGTTCAACTCGTCGTCCACGAGCAAAATCTTCAGCTTCTGGCTCATGTGGCGTCCTCCGATGGATCGACGGGCAGCAGGATGCGCACCGTGGTGCCCCGGCCCAGCTCGCTCTCAATGGTCAAGTCCCCGCCTGCACGGCGGATGAAAGAATGCGTCAAGGAAAGGCCCAGACCCGTGCCGCTGCCTGGTTCCTTCGTGGTGAAGAAAGGGTTGAGCACGTTGGGCAGGTTTTCTTTGCTGATGCCATGGCCGCTGTCCTCGAAGGCCACATGCACGCGATGACCCTCCCGCTGACCGCGAATGCGCAGGATGCCACCATCCGGCATGGCCTGGGTAGCGTTGAGGATCACATTCAGGAAGGCCTGTTTCAGCTCATCCAGGTTCAAATGGACAATCGGCAATTCGCCCAGCTCTTTCACCAGGCGGATGTTGTTCACAAGCAGCTCTTTTTTCACCAGATCCAGCGTGGCGCCCAACAGCTCGCTCAAATCCACTCGTTCCCGTTCCTGGCTGCTGGTGCGGGAGAAGGAGAGCAGGTTCTCAATGATCTTGCGTGAGCGGTCCACCTCATTCTTCATGATGCCCAGGTGCTTCTTCAACTGGTCAGGAAGACGCAGGTCCTCTCGCTCAATGGCCGTGTTGATGTAGAAGAGCGAAGAATTCATGATGCCCAGGGGATTGCGCAGCTCGTGGGCCACACCAGCGGACAGCTGACCCAGCCCGGCCAGTTTCTGGCTCTGGATGAGGCTGAACTCCAGGGCCTGCTTTTCCGTGACATCGCGGTAGAAGCTTTGCACCACCGGCCTGCCGTTGAACTCCGTGAACATGCAGCTGAACTCGGTGTGGATGGTGCTGCCGTCCCGCCGCTGCAGCACCGCCTTTTCCGGGGCATCGCTTTCCCGCTGCAGCGTGCGCAACCAACTGCGGCGGGCCGCTTCCAACTGATCCGGCGCATGCAGCTCCCACACGCAGCGTCCCATCAATTCGGTGCGACTGAATCCCGTCAGGATCTCCGCCTCGCGATTCAGGTCCAGAATGCGCGCGTCCTCCGCGTCCACAATGAAGATGGATGACTTGGCGTTCTCGTATAGATCCTGGTAACGCGCCTCGCTGCGCGCCACCTGATGTTCCAGTTCCAGCTCGTCCAGGGCCAGGGCCACATGCCGCAGCATGAGTTCCACCAAGTGGATCTGCGCCTCGTTGGGCAAATCTCCGGAAGCGGTCTCATCCAGGCGCACGCGTCCCACTTCCCGGCGATCGCGATCCAGGATGGGAAGAGTCAGGAAGGCGCCATGCTCCCAACTGCGGGGAGCCACATCACCCTCGGCTGCACCGGGAAGAATAAGGCTGGCCGTGCCGATGCGCAGGCGGCATCCCTCCACGGACTCGCAGCACTGCCGCCACAGCGGATCGCGCCGCACGGCATCCTCCTCCCCTCCATCATAACCGGCGAATCCCCAGGCCAGGATCTGTTCGTCCTTGTGCAGGTACAGGGCCGCCCGGCGGTACTGGCCGGCATCCACCAGGGTGCGGGCCACCTCCTCCAGGCGCTCTTGCAGCCGGGCCTGTTCCCTGGGGCTACCGCCACCCAGCAGATGGCTCAGGTAAGTGGAGGCACGGAAGAGCTTGGCCTTCTGCTCTTCGATATCCAGCGCCACCAGGCCCTGCTCCTTGGGCTTGAACTGCACCAGGGTGTCGTCCGGTTGACGCAGGCGTCCATGTTCTTGCAAGCGGGGCGCGCCAGTGGCGTGCAAGTCGTCCGTGCTCTTGCCCATCAGGGATTCGGCGGATTGATCCAACATCCTGGACAGGCCCCGACTGGCCCAGCGCAGACGGCCGTTATCCCCCAACCGCGCAAGGGGCAGGTGTTCCTCCGCCTGCATGCGGCGATCCCAGGGGCTTCCCACGGGAGCGCGTCCTGCGGGACGCAAACAAAGCATGGAGGCCCGCCGGCGCAGGCGTTCGTCAAGCACAGGCCCCACAAAGAGTTCCACCTCGGAGGGCGCGGCGGCATGGCGGTGCAGGCGCCCCTTCCAGCGGAGGACGGCCGTGGCGGGAAGGGCGGCGGCCAATTGGCGCAGCAATTGTGGTTCCAGCGCGCCGTCCAGCAGCTCGGCAACAGAGGGCAGGTCTTCCTCCCCCAGATTGAACCAGTCGGCGGCGGTGGCGTTGGCCCACAACAAGGTGCCGCTGGGGGCGGCCACCAACACGGCCTCCTCCAGGCCATCCTCGCCGCCGGCTTCCGACAAATCCACATCCAGGGCTTGCAACAGGAACAGATCAGAGCCTTCCACCGGATGCAGGCTCAACTCCAGCACCCGATCCCCCGCCGCGACGCCCAGCTTCAGCAGCAGGCTGTCCTCACCCACGCCACGGTCCAGGAATTCCATCAAGCGTCGTCGCAGCTTCGGACTGATGGCCTCCGGACCTTCGCTTCCCCATTCTCCGAACAGGGCACGGAAACGCGCATTGGCCTCAACCGGCCTGCGCCCGCTGCCCAACAGGGCCGCGGGTTGGGGCAGGGCATCCAGCACATGACGGCCCTCGGGGGCAGCCCCCGATTCGCGTATCTGACGAAGATGCTCCTCGATCTCCATCTGACGCTCGGCCTTGCCCAGGCTCAGCTTGAGGATCTCCAGCAGGTAAGGCTTCACCAGATAATCCACGGCGCCCTTGTGCAAGGCCTCCAGCACACTCTCGATTGTGCCGTAGCCTGTCACCACCATGATCTGCAAACCCGGGTAGTTCTTGCGCACAATCTCGATCACATCCATGCCCGACAGGCCGGGCATGTTGAGATCCGTGATCACCAATTGCACATCCACTTGGGCCAGCATCTGGATGCCGGAAGCGCCGTCCGGCGCCGCCACCACTTCGTAGCCTTCAAGAGAGAGATATTCAGTTAGGACGCGCAGGGCATCAGGATCGTCATCGATGCAGAGGATGCGTCGGATGAAGGGCGTCAAAGCCTGCTCCCGTTGCTGCTCATGTGATTGGATCTTGAAGCCACCACTGCCTCGTCAAAGGTCAGGCAACGCCGTGGAAGGCGCAAGGGCAAAGCTGGAAGGCTTTGCCTTTTCAGGATAAGCCCACAGCTTCCCTTCCGCCCAATTCCCTCAGTATGCGGGCATGCAATCGGGCCGTCACCCCCGTACGCCTGCCCACCAGATCCAGGGCGGCGGCGGCCATGCGCCCGTGGGTGGCGGCATCATCCAGCAGGCGGAGCAGCAGCCCCTCCAGTTGCGCCCCATCGCCCACCTCCGCCCCGCCTCCGCAGGCCAGCAAATCCTGGGCTTCCTGGGAGACATGGTGCCTGGGTCCGAAAAGCACGGGCAGCCCGAAAGCCGCTGGTTCAATGACACTGTGCACGCCCGTGGTAAGGCCCCCACCCACCCAGGCCAGGCGGGCGCCCTCGTAGAGACCGGCCAACAGACCCACCCGATCCACCAGCACCGCCACTTCCCCGCGCCAGGGCTGCCCGGCCTCCACCTGGGCCAGGCGCATGCAGCCCATACCTCGGCGGGCCAGCTCCTGTTCCAACTGGGACAAATGGGTCTCAGTGGGTTCATGGGGAACCAGCAACAGGCGAAGATCCGGCCGCGTGGCCATGGCGCGCTGCAGGACGGGCAGGAGCAGGGCCTCGTCCGGTTCCCAGCTGGAGCCAACCACCACAACCCTGCCGTCACGGAAACCCGCCGGCAGGCCTTCCGCGGCCTTGCTGCCCCGGGCACGCTCCACAACGCGGTCGAATCGGGAATCCCCCAGCGCCTCCACAGGCACCTGGCAACCCTTCAACAAATGCTCGAAACGACTGGCCATGTCCGGCCCCACGGTGGCGATCCAGTCAAAATGCGACAGCAGCTGACGGTGGAAGGAGCGCAGCCAGGGCATGGCCAGACGGGAACGTGCATGGAAATTGGCGTTGATGAACCACAGGCGCGCCCCATTGCGGCGGGCCTCCAGCAGCAGATTGGGCCACAGGTCATGCTTGGTGACCAACACCAGGTCCGGTTTCACCAATTCCACGAAACGACGGGCCGCCCGCGGGGTGTCGAAGGGCAGGTACTCCACCACATCGGCCTCCACCTCACCTTTCAGATGACGCGGACCGGAAGTGGAGAAAAAGGTGATGAGCACGCGCAGGCCATCCGCCCGCAGCGCACGCGCCAGAGGCCGAATGGCCTCGAATTCGCCCATGCTGGCACTGTGGATCCACACGGTGGCCCGCGCTGGTGGACAGGCAGCCAAGGCGGCCCTCAGGCGTGGCTGCCAGCCCCGACGGGCCCGGGCGTTTTCCCGCACACGGGGAAAAACCAGGGCGGCAATCTGCAGAAGGGTCCAGGCAGGCAGCGTAAGCACGCGGTAAAGCGCAAGGCTTAGCATGAAGTGCCCTCCACCCGCTCCAGGGAAAGTTCCAGGGCCTCCAGCACTTGACGCGCCGAAATCCCCGCCAGGCAGTCCTGATGCCCCAGGGGGCAGCGCACCCGCCCCACATGACTACAAGGGCGGCAGGGCAGCTCCCGCTCCAGCACGCGCAGGCGCTGGCCCAACGGGTAGAAGCCCAACTCCCGCGTGGTGGATCCAAACAGAGCCACTCCCGGGACACCAGCGGCGTCGGCCATGTGCAGAAGGCCCGTGTCCCCGCACACAACGGAACGGGCCTGGGCCACCAGGCGGGCGCTCTCCTCCAGGCTGGTTTCGCCGCACAAGGAACGAACCCGTGCCGGATCCATGGCCGCCAGGCGTCTTCCCAGCACTTGTTCGCCCGCTCCCCCCAGAATGAGAATGGGCGGTCCGCCCCGCTCCAGCAGCAGAGGCAGGAAGTCCAGCCACCGGGCTTCCGGCCAGGCCTTGGTGGCGAAGCCCGCCCCGGGCACCAGCACATCGTGCCGGGCGGCACCGTGGCGCAGCACTTCTCCCTGCACCACCAGGCGTGGGTGCAGATGCTCAGACGGATTCAGGCAACCCGCCAACTCCAGATAGCGGCGCCACACGGGCATGGAGTCCTTGCGCCAGGAAGCGGGAAGGGCCTTGCCGTGAACCAGGAGCCATTTCTGCAGACGATGCTTGGGAAGGCGCGCATGGGCCCGCGGCCAGATGCGGTGGGAACGCAGGGTGTTGTGCAAATCCACGCGGCTGTGCGGTCCAAGGAGCTTCAGGTCCCGTCGCAGGGTACGCAGATCCTCCGTGGAGATGCGGTCCGGCAGGGCCAGCACGCGATCCACCGCCGGCCAGCCACGCACCACCTGGGCAAAGCGCTGGCGCGTTACATAGACCACCTGGCAGGAAGGATCCTCATCCTTCAGCCAGCGGGGCACCGGCTCGCTGAGCAGGATGTCCCCCAGGGCAGAGAGACGCAGAAGCACCACCTGCCTCACTTGTGCAAGGCCTCCACGGGAGGCAGCGGCACCGGGAATCCGGTGGTGGCGTGCCAGTTCCACTTTCCCGCTGAATCGCGGGTGGCCAGGGCCAGGTGTGTGCCATCGTGCCCCAGGGAATCCAGGGCAGTCTGACCCGCCACCGCCAGGCTCAGGGCCAGGGCGCGCGCGTCCAGGGCGGTGGGGGCAAAGGCCCAAGCCTCCACTCCCTCCACTGGCAAGCCAGAGCGCGGATCCACCACTGGACCCGCGGCGCGGCCTTCCACCGTGCCACGGACAGGAGTCCGCACTCGGGCAAAGGCGCCGCTGCCCAGGCGGATATCACCCCCGGCCCAGGCCTCTGAGGCGGGCAAGGCCACGCTCCATGGCTCCGGCCGCGCATTGCGCCAGACCTCGGCCACCTGCACGCGGGACCCTTGTCCCTTCAAGCCCAGGCTGTCCACGGCGCAATCTGCCAGCACACCGGGCAAGAGGGGATCCAAGTCCAGCTCCATGCCGGGATCGCGCAGCAGCACGCCCAGCTCCACCACGAATATGCCGCCACGATGGACCAGGGCCGCCAGGGAATCCAGTTCCGCAGCGGTGGGCCATTTGGGCGGCAGCTTCCCATTGGGCAATCCCCACCAGCGCAGCAGGGGTCCGGCCAAGGGATCCACCGCGCCCAGGCTGCGCTCTTTCCATTCCAAAGCCGCCAATAGGGCATTGAAGGTGCCACGTCCCATGCGCGCGGATTGCACTCCCGCCTGGGCATTCACCCTGGCCAACTCCGAGCCCTGTCCGTCCAGGGCAAGCAGGTTCCATTGGCGCCGCAGCATGGCTCCGGCATCCGCCAGATCTGCTGGGGCGTTGCGGCCCGATGCAGGCTGGGAGAGGACAATGGACCAGGGGCAACCCGGCAGTTGGCCGTCCAAGACGGCTGGCGCAGGTTCCAGGGCCGGCAGGCTGCGGCCCATCAGGGCGATGAGCAGGAAAGGGAGAAGTCGATGCAAGAGGATCACCTCCCGGTTGCGCGGATGGCGTCTTAGAAGGAGCGCTCCACGGCAAAGGCGCTGAATGCGTGCAGCTGGTCGCGCACGGGACTTGCCGGAAAACAGGCCAGTGCCTCCAGGGCCTCGCGGCTGAAATCCAGGGCACGGGCGCGGGCATAATCCACACCCCCGCGCTCCACGGCGAAACGCGCCACCCGGGACAAGTCCCCCATGCGGGGCCGGGTGATCAGCCTTTTCATTTCCCGCACCTCGCTGGCGCTGCTGCGGCTGAAGGCGTGCAGGAGGGGCAGGGTGATCTTGCGTTCCTTCAAATCCCCACCCACCGGCTTGCCAATGATGCTGGCACTGCCCGTGTAGTCCAACAGGTCGTCCTGGATCTGGAAGGCCACGCCCAGGGCCTCGCCAAAGGTGCGCAAGGCCTCCACCTGCTCATCCGTGGCACCGCCGGACATGCCGCCCAGCACGCAGGAAGCCGCCACAAGTGCGCCGGTCTTGTTGGACACCATGCGGTAGTAGGTTTCTTCATCCATGTCCAGGTTCTTTGAACGGGCGGCCTGGTCCAGTTCGCCCTTGGCCAGGCGACGGGCCGTGCGCGCCAGCACCTCGAAGACCCGGGCATCCCCGCACTCCAGCATGGACAACAGGCTGTTGGCCAGGAGGTAGTCGCCAAACAGCACACTGATCTTGTTGCCGAACATGGAATTCAAACTGGGAAGGCCCCGGCGTCGATCACTGTTGTCCACCACATCGTCGTGCAGAAGCGTGGCGTTGTGCAGCAGCTCCACCACCACGGCGGCGAAGTGGGTGCGCTCGTTGCAGTCTCCCAGAAGTCGGGCGGAGAGATAGGTCAGGGTGGGGCGCAGCATTTTGCCCCGGCGCCCGCTGAGGAAGCGGATCACCTGATCCACAATAGGCGTTTTGCCGGTCTTGATGGCGGCATCGTAGCGGCGGCAGAACTCCGCCAGTTCGGGCTTCACCAGTTCCTGGACCTGCTCCAGACGCATGGGATCAGGCTCCCGCCAGTTTCAGGAATCGCCGTTTGCCCACTTTCAACACCTGCCCGGCATGGGAGGCGTCCAACACCAGGGCCTCGTCGGCCACCTTCACGCCATCCAGGCTCACCGCCCCCTGACGCACCAGTTTGCGCGCCTCGCCTTTACTGCCGGCCATGCCCAGCGCTGCCATGAGATCGATGAGGGGCTCGCCCGCGGTCACCACATGCACTTCCACATCGTCGGGCTGTCCGCCCTGGCGGAACATGCTGTCGAACTCCGCCTCGGCGGCCAGGGCCTGGTCTCCGTCATGATAAAGACGCACCAGCTCCCGGCCCAGGCGACGCTTGCACAGACTGGGATTGGCTCCGCCCTCCAGCTCGCGCTGGATGGCGTCCAGTTCCGTGGCGGGAAGGTCCGTGGCCAGGCGGAACCAGCGCAGGATAAGGGCATCGGGAATGCTCATGGTGCGGCCAAAGATGTCCCGGGGCGAATCGCACACGCCCACATAATTGCCCAGGGACTTGGACATCTTCTGCACCCCGTCCGTGCCCTCCAGGATGGGCATGGTGAGGATGACCTGGGGCTCCTGCCCATACGCTTCCTGCAGCGTGCGTCCCACCAACAGGTTGAAGGTCTGGTCCGTGCCGCCCAATTCCACATCCGCCTTCAGGGCCACGCTGTCGTAGCCCTGCACCAGCGGGTAGAGCATTTCCATCAAAGTGATGGGCGTCTGCTCCTGGAAACGGCGGCGAAAATCCTCACGCTCCAGCAGACGGGCAATGGTGTAGCGGCTGGTCAGGCGGATGAAATCATCAATGTGCATGGGGCTGAACCACTCGCTGTTGAAGCGGATCACCGTGCGATCCGGATCCAGCAGCTTGAAGATCTGCGCCTTGTAGGTCTCGGCGTTGGCCAGCACTTCTTCCCTGGACAGGGCCCGGCGGGTTTTGGACTTGCCCGTGGGGTCGCCGATCATGCCGGTGAAATCCCCGATGAGGAAAACCACCGTGTGGCCCAGGCGCTGAAAGGCGCGCAATTTGTTGATGACCACCGCATGGCCGATGTGCAGGTCCGGGGCGGAAGGATCGGCGCCGAACTTCACCACCAAGGGTTGGCCGGTGGCGCGGCTGCGCTCCAGCTTCTTGGCCAGTTCGCCCTCGGGCAGGATCTCCGCCGCGCCGCTGCGGATTTCCGCCAGCTGCTCGGCAACGGGGGGGAAGGAGCTCACCGCTGGTTCCTTTCCTTCATGATGCGCTTGATGTCCCGCTCCGCTTCACGCTTGCTTACATCGGCGCGCTTGTCCGCCTTGTGCTTGCCCGTCACCAGGGCCAGGCGGCACTTCACCAGATGCTTCTTCCAGTACAGGGCAAGGGGCACCAGGGTGCGGCCCTCGCCTTCCACTTCCCGGGCAATCTTGCGGATTTCCTGGGCGTGCAGCAGGAGTTTGCGCTGGCGTGTCTCATCGTGGGCGCCCACGGTGCCCTTGGCATAAGGGGAAATGTGCATGCCTACCACGAAGATTTCCCCGTCCACCACCCGGGCCCAGGCCTCTTTCAGGCTGGCGTGGCCATCCCGACAGCTTTTCACCTCCGTGCCGCACAGAACCATGCCCGCCTCCCAGGTCTGCACGACATGGTAATCGAAGCGGGCGCGGCGATTCTGGGCGATGTAGCGGGGCTCGTCCGTGGGCTTCTTCTTGGAGGCCATGGGAGTTACTTCGCCGCCGTTTTGCCGAACCACTCCGCCACCCGCGCCACCACCTCGCGGTAGTCGGCGGCCTCCGTCACCGGCACCTTGGCGGGTCCGGCAAGGGTGGTGAAGAGCTTGTCCTTGTTCCCGCCGGCCAGCACCAGCACCTGGCGGGCCGATGGCACAACGGGGCTGATGAAAGGATCAGACAGGGGTCCGCGCCGGGCTTCGCGCCCCACATGCAGGCAAAGGATGGGCACCTTCAGCGTTTTGGCCTTTTGCACCAGGGCCTTCACGCGGGCCAGCTCCACATCCGTGGCATTCTTGGCCTGGCCAAGTCCCTTGGAGCTGCCGCCCACCACCAGCACAAGGCACTTCACGCCCGCCAGGGAGTCCGCGGTGAAGCGGGCGCTGGCACGGGCCTTGGTCACACCGGCCTTGGTGAAGAACTGCCTGGCAAGCAGCAGGTCGCTGCTCTGGCCTGCGGTGGTGATCACCACGGGTTCCGAGAAGAGGGAGGCGGCCTGGACCGCGGGGGGTCCGGCCACGAGCCAGCACAGGATGGCAAGCAGAAGAGTTCTCATGATGTCCGCCTTTGATTGGCCCACAAGGTAGGAAAGAGCGGGCCGCTTCAGACGGGGGACGAAGGCCTCTCTCCGGGGGAAACCGCTGTCTGGGCCGACTGGGGTTGAGCCATGGCGAAGGCCAGCACATGACCGAAGGGGTCCAGGGCGTAAGCCACGCTCTCGCCCCAGTCCCGTGGCGCCACGGGATCCAAAAGGGTGGCGCCCGCGTCCATGGCGCGATCCAGCCAGGCAGCCGCGTCATCCACCGTCAGATAGAGTTCCGCACGAGCGGGGCCAGCCGCCCCGGGCGCCAGCGTTTCCAGCTCTGGCAACAGGCGCCGGATGCCCGCTTCCGGCATGAGGCCCAGCCGCAGACCGCCGGGCAGATCGAATTCAGTCATGCCAGGCACATGCAACAAGGGAGGCGCCAGCAACAGGTCGCGGTAGAAGGCACAGGCCTCCTCCTGATCCCGCACATAGAGGATGATCATGGACATGGCCAATCCAGCAGTTCGCGGTAATGGCGTAGCGTGCCGCGCGCCATGCTGGCTGCGGAAAAATTGTCGGCAATCCAGGCGGGGCCGGCGGCGCCCCAGGCATGTAAGCGCTCCTTGTCGGCCAAGGCATGCACAAGCCCTTCAGCCAGCGCCCTGGCATTGTCCGCCTCCACCAGCCAACCCGTTTCGCCGTGGCGCACGCCTTCAGGAATGCCACCCGCCCGCGTGGCCAGCACCGGCACAGCCAGGGCCTGGGACAACAAGGCGACGCTTCCCAGACCTTCCTCCCGGGAGGGCATGGTGAAAAGATCCAGCGCCCCAAGAAAGGCCGCCGGTTCCTTGGGCAATGGATGGAAGCGCACAGCGGATGCAAGCCCCATGGCCAAGTGCTTCAACCGGGCCTCTTCCGGTCCCTCCCCAGCCAGATGCAGCACCAGCCCGGGATAAGCCTTCAGCACGGTGGGCAGCGCTTCCAACAGCAGATCCAGGCCCTTGTGGTGGCGGAAATGACCCATGAAGCCCAGGACGGGCGCACCCTCAAGCGGAAGCAAGGAAGTGGCTGTTTCCGGCAGATGTGCGGCGCTGTGAACGCAGGCCAGGCGGGGTTTGCGCCCGTTGGGCCATGGCAAGGCTTCCAGGCGTCGCAGAATCTCCCGGGACACGCACAGCACCAGCTCCACCCCGGACAAGCGCCGCAGCCCTCTCGGCCCCGGTCGGTCGGGAATGCGGCGGTGGGCCACCGTGGGCCTGTCTCCGGCCCACGCCAGGCACTGGGTGGCTCGGCCGGTGTGGGCATGCACAACATCCACCCGTGAACGCAGCCCGCGCAGCACCAGAGGCGCCAGGGTCCACAAGGCACCCGGAATGGAATGCCGCCTCGGCGCGGGCAGAAGGTCCCCCAGACGGAGATCCAGCATGCCACCCCGGCGCACCAGGGCGTGATTCTCCACGCCCATGGCTTCCAACTGTTGGATTAGGAGGAAAGTCTGCAGTTCGCCGCCGCCCCAGCCCGCCTGATCGTTCACATGGAGCACGCGCAGATCAGCCACGGGAGTGGTCCTGCCAGGCTTCCAAAAGCTTCGCCTGCTTGAGGAAGACATAAAAGGCGGCCACGGCGCTGAGCACAAAGCCACGGCGGCCCATGAGCACGCCGCCTTCCAGCAGATACATGCGCAGGAATTTCCAGGGAGGATCCAGTGCCAGTTTCAACAGGGAGGGCGCGCGTCCCTGCTCCCGCTGTTCCCGGGCCAGTTGGCCCGTGTAGCGGTTGAGCTTTTCCACGTGGTGCTCAATATCCCGGTAGGGCCAATGCAAAAGGCGAGTGTGGAGAGGCAATTCCCGCAGCGCGGATCCCTCCACGCGGTCGTGCACCCAGGAGCCGCCGAAGCGTGCGGCCTTGCGATTGAACAGACGAGTGGCGCCGTCCTTGCGCCAGCCCGTCCAGTCCACCCAAGCTCCCAGATACCAGTTGCGCCGCCGAAAGCGGCCCGCCGCCCTCTCATCATCCCAGGGAAAGCGCGCCAGATCCTGCTCCAGGCCCTGGTCCAGCATCTCATCCGCGTCCAGGGAGAGCAGCCAGTCGTATGCGGCGGCGTCCACAGCCACATTTTTCTGCAACACATGGGATTGAAACTCATGCACCAGGATGCGGGCCCCCGCCGCCTCCGCCTTGCGCCTGGCTCCTTCCGTGTGGCGGGCATCCAGCACCACCACCAGTTCGGCGCAGTGGGGATGCAGGCTGTTCAGACAGGCGCCCAGGCGCAGCTCCTCGTCCCGGGCAATGACGATGCCGCTGATGGGCGGCCGCGGGAGAGAGCCCTTCTCCATGGCTCAGGCTCCGCTGCCCTTCAGGCTCTGGCGCAGGGCCTTGCGGCGCTCGTTCTCATCCAGCAGGGACTTGCGCATGCGCAGGCTGTCCGGCGTCACTTCCAGGAACTCGTCGTCCGCCAGGAATTCCAGGCATTCCTCCAGGCTGAAGATGATGGGCGGCGCGATGCGCATGGCTCGGTCGCTGCCCGAGGCACGCATGTTGGTCAGCTTCTTGCCCTTCTGGACATTCACCACAATGTCGTCCTCGCGGCAATGCTCGCCCAGCACCTGGCCCGTGTAGCAACGATCGCCCGGCGCAATGAAGAAGCGACCCCGGTCCTGCAGGGCATCCAGGGCATAGGCCACGGCCTCGCCCTCGCCCATGCTCACCAGGCTGCCGCTAAGGCGTCCGGGAATGCTGCCCTTGAAAAATTCGTACTGCAGGAAACGGTGGTAGAGCACGATCTCGCCGCCTGTGGCACGCAACATGCGGCTGCGGAATCCAATGAGCCCGCGGCTGGGCATGTGGAATTCCAGCTTGGTGCGCGTCTCGCCGGGCTCCATTTTCAGCATCTCACCCCGGCGCTGGGCCACGGTTTCAATAACGCTGCCCACATAGGCGTTGGCCACATCCACGGTGAGAATCTCCACCGGCTCGGCCTTCTTGCCGTTGATCTCCTTGTAGATCACGCGGGGCTGGCCCACCATGAACTCATAGCCCTCACGTCGCATGGTTTCCATGAGAATGGACAGGTGCAGGATGCCCCGGCCACTAACCTTGAAGGCATCGGCCTGTGCAGTGTCCTCCACGCGCAGGGCCATGTCCCGCTCGGTTTCCTTGCGCAAGCGGTCCCGCACCTGCCTGCTGGTGACCAGGCGGCCCTCCTGGCCGTAGAAGGGACTGGTGTTCACCATGAAAGTCATGCTCAGGGTGGGCTCGTCCATGGCGATGATGGGCAGGGGCTCCGCCACCTCCATGTCCGCCACCGTGTCCCCGATGTCCACGCCTTCCAGTCCGATGATGGCGCAGATTTCGCCACAGCCCGCCTCAGGGCATTCCCGGCGCCCCAGGTTGTCGAAGACCAGGAGCTGGCGCACCTGCCGCGTCTGGCGGCTGCCATCGCGCTTCATGAGGGCCACGGTCTCCCCCGCGTGCACCGTACCGCGGAAGACACGGCCAATGCCGATGCGTCCCACATAGTCGCTGTAGTCCAGCGCGGTGATGAGCAGCTGCAACGGTCCATCCTGCATCTCCGGCTGAGGAATCTCCTCCAGGATGCAATCCAGCAAGGGGGCAAGGTCTCCCCTGGCATCACTCAAGTGACGCACGGCCCAGCCGCTGCGCCCGGCGGCGAAAACCACGGGGAAATCCATCTGGCGGTCATCGGCGCCCAGGTCCAGGAAGAGTTCGAAGACCTCGTCCACCACTTCCAGCGGACGGGCGTTGTCCCGGTCCATTTTGTTGATGACCACAATGGGCTTCAAATGAAGCTGCAGGGCCTTCTGCAACACGAAACGAGTTTGGGGCATGGGCCCTTCGAAGGCGTCCACCAGCAGCAGCACGCCATCGGCCATTTTCAGCACGCGCTCCACCTCGCCGCCGAAATCCGCGTGGCCCGGCGTGTCGATGAGGTTGATGCGCACATCCTTCCACTCGACAGCCAGATTCTTGCTGATGATGGTGATGCCGCGCTCGCGCTCCAGATCGTTGGAGTCCATCAGGCGCTCGCGCACCACCTGATTGTCACGGAAGACGTGGCACTGTTTGAGAATTTCGTCCACCAGCGTGGTCTTGCCGTGGTCCACGTGGGCGATGATGGCGACGTTGCGAATGGCCATGGGATCCTTCTTGGTTGACGGGAGTGAAGGTAGTGTTCGTCCGGCCCCTTGCCCGCCAAAGGGTGGACGCAGC